>NZ_CP159534.1:4225671-4527504 GCF_040529335.1 Streptomyces sp. HUAS MG91
ACCTCGCGCAGGTTGTGCGGCGGGATGTTGGTGGCCATGCCGACCGCGATACCGGCCGAGCCGTTGATCAGCAGGTTCGGGAAGCGGGACGGCAGGACGGTCGGCTCCTGGGAGCGGCCGTCGTAGTTGTCCGTGAAGTCGACGGTGTCCTCGTCGATGTCCCGGACCATCTCCATGGACAGCGGCGCCATCTTGCACTCGGTGTAGCGCATGGCGGCCGCCGGGTCGTTGCCCGGGGAGCCGAAGTTTCCGTTGGAGTCCACCAGCGGCATGCGCATCGACCACGGCTGGGCGAGGCGCACCAGGGCGTCGTAGATCGAGGAGTCGCCGTGCGGGTGGTAGTTGCCCATGACGTCGCCGACGACGCGGGCACACTTGTAGAAGCCCTTCTCGGGCCGGTAGCCGCCGTCGTACATGGCGTACAGGACACGGCGGTGGACGGGCTTGAGGCCGTCCCGTACGTCGGGCAGCGCGCGGGACACGATGACGGACATCGCGTAGTCGAGATAGGAGCGCTGCATCTCCGTCTCGAGCCCGACGGGCTCGATCCGCATCGCGACGGCGCTGCCGTCCTCGTTCTCGGCAGGCGGCGTGGGGGTGTTCTCGTCGGCCATTGCTGGTGAAGATCCTTTCTGCGGCGGTCAGCTGAGACCGACTCAGATGTCGAGGAAGCGGACGTCCTTGGCGTTGCGCTGGATGAACGAACGGCGCGCCTCGACGTCCTCACCCATGAGGACCGAGAACAGGTCGTCGGCCTGGGCGGCGTCGTCGAGCGTGACCTGGCCGAGGACGCGATGCTCCTGGTCCATGGTCGTGATGCGCAGCTCCTCGGCGTTCATCTCACCGAGACCCTTGAAGCGCTGGACCGAGTCGTCCCGGGTGCGCTTGCCGGCCTGGCGGCCCAGCTCCAGGAGAGCGTCGCGCTCGCGGTCCGAGTACGCGTACTCGAAGTCGTCCCGGCCCCACTTGATCTTGTAGAGCGGGGGCCGCGACAGGAAGACGTGACCCGCCTCGACCAGCGGCCGCATGAAGCGGAACAGGAACGTCAGCAGCAGGGTGTTGATGTGCTGGCCGTCGACGTCGGCGTCCGCCATCAGGATGATCTTGTGATAGCGGAGCTTCTCGATGTCGAAGTCCTCGTGGACTCCGGTACCGAAGGCGGAGATCAGCGCCTGGATCTCCTGATTCTGCAGGATCTTGTCGATCCGCGCCTTCTCGACGTTGAGGATCTTGCCTCGGATCGGGAGGATCGCCTGGTACTGCGGATTACGGCCGGACTTGGCCGAACCGCCGGCGGAGTCACCCTCGACGATGAAGATCTCGCACTTGGTGGGGTCGTTCGACTGGCAGTCGGAGAGCTTGCCCGGCAGGGACGCGGACTCCAGCAGACCCTTGCGGCGCGTCAGGTCGCGCGCCTTGCGGGCCGCCACGCGCGCGGTGGCCGCCTGGATGGACTTGCGGATGATGTCCGACGCCTCGACCGGGTTGCGGTCGAGCCAGTCCGTGAGGTGCTCGTGCACGACCTTCTGCACGAAGGTCTTGGCCTCCGTGTTGCCCAGCTTGGTCTTGGTCTGGCCCTCGAACTGCGGCTCACCGAGCTTCACCGAGATGATCGCGGTCAGACCCTCGCGGATGTCGTCACCCGTGAGGTTGTCGTCCTTCTCGCGCAGCAGCTTCTTGTCGCGCGCGTACCGGTTGATGAGACCGGTCAGCGCGGCGCGGAAGCCCTCCTCGTGGGTGCCGCCCTCGTGCGTGTGGATCGTGTTGGCGAAGGAGTAGACGCCCTCGCTGTAACTGCTGTTCCACTGCATGGCGACCTCGACGGACAGGAGACGCTCCTTGTCCTCGGCCTCCAGGTCGATCACCGAGTCGTGGACGACCTCGCCCTTGCGGGAGTTGAGGTACTTCACGAAGTCGACGATGCCGCCCTCGTAGTGGTACGTCACCGTGCGCGGCTCGAAGGCCGTGTCGTCGCCCGCCTCCGAGGCGTCGGCGCCGGCCGTGGCCTTGGCCGACTCGCGCTCGTCGGTGAGCTTGATCGTCAGGCCCTTGTTGAGGAAGGCCATCTCCTGGAAGCGCCGCGACAGCGTCTCGAAGGAGTAGTCGGTGGTCTCGAAGATGTCGCCGTCGGCCCAGAAGGTGACCGAGGTGCCGGTCTCCTCGGTGGCCTCGTGCTTCGCCAGGGGTGCGGTCGGGACGCCCGCCTTGTAGTCCTGCGTCCAGCGGTGGCCCTCGGTCCTGATCTCGACGGCGACCTTGGTGGACAGCGCGTTCACGACCGAGACGCCGACGCCGTGCAGACCGCCGGAGACGGCGTAACCGCCGCCGCCGAACTTGCCGCCCGCGTGCAGGACGGTCAGCACGACCTCGACGGCCGGCTTCCCCTCGGACGGGATGATGCCGACGGGGATGCCGCGGCCGTTGTCGATGACGCGGACGCCGCCGTCGGGCAGGATCGTCACGTCGATCGTGTCCGCGTGGCCGGCCAGCGCCTCGTCGACGGAGTTGTCCACAACCTCTTGCACCATGTGGTGCAGACCACGCTCACCGGTCGAGCCGATGTACATGCCGGGTCGCTTGCGGACCGCGTCCAGCCCTTCGAGGACGGTGATCGCGCTGGCGTCGTAGGAGGCCTCTGTGGCCCCTACGTGCGCCTCGGCGTCGGTGGACGGGATGTTCTCGTTGGGGTTGCCGGAATCGGCCACGAAGCGCCCTTTCTGGCACAGCACAAGCCCTGCTCCCGGTTGGTGGCCGGAGCGGCTGCGGCGTGTTGGTTCGGTAGGCCCTAGTCAGCGTTGCTCGGTGCGTCCCACAAGTGGGGCGGGATTGCTCTCCAGTGTACCGGTAGCGCCGACAGTGATGGGGGTTTGCCGGTACCTGAGTCCGCACGTGCCGCCCTCAACCGGTCTCGGCCGACTCCCCCTATGCGGAAAGGGGCTCCAAGAGGCTCACAGCGGCACTCAGCGCTTCGAGGTGTCAACCAGCAGCTACCGTGACCGCGCTCTCACCCGTAGGTGGGGTCGTGACCGGTGCTCCCGGGGGCGCGCAGGGGGCCGTAGCGGCGCGGGCCACCGCCGGGATTCTTGATGTCGATGCGGCGCACGGTGCCGTGCCCGAGGTCCTCGTTCAGGCGCCTGACCAGCTGCGGAGCCAGCATCCGGACCTGCGTGGCCCAGGCCGTCGAGTCGCACTGGACCACCAGGACGCGCTCGTCCTCGTCGTACTTCTGCGGCACGCAATGTTTGGCGAGATCCTCACCCACGATCTGCGGCCAGCGGCCCATCACCCCGCCGACGGCGGCCGGCGCCTCCCAGCCGCGCTCGGTGATCAGCCGGTTGATGGCGGCGCCGAGCCCCATCGGGTCGCGCCCGTCGGCGCGCGCACCGGAGCGCAGTCCGCCGCCACGTCGCGCCTGCTTCTTCTGCTGCGCCGAGGCACCACGCGCGCGTGCCGCCTCTTTCGCCGCGCGCAGTGCCACCCGCGCGAGGTCGACGCCGGACGGCTCGGGCCCGCCCTCGGGCTGCGGCTTCGGCTCGTCGCCGCTCACAGCCGCTCCACGGTGCCTTCGGAGACCGCGTACCGGGTGCCGGCGAGCACGCCGGGCACGTCGTCGTCGACCGCGGCCGTCACCAGGACCTGCTCGCCGGGCGCGACGAGCTCCGCCAGGCGCTCGCGGCGGCGGGCGTCCAGCTCGGCGAAGACGTCGTCGAGGACGAGCACCGGCTCGTTCCCCTCGGCGCGCAGCAGGTCGTACGAGGCCAGGCGCAGCGCCAGCGCGTACGACCAGGACTCGCCGTGGCTCGCGTACCCCTTGGCGGGGAGCTGGCCCAGCTTGAGCAGCAGTTCGTCCCGGTGCGGTCCTACGAGGGTGACGCCCCGCTCGATCTCCTGCTTGCGGGCGCCTTCCAGGGCGGCGAGCAACTGCTCGTACAGCTCCTCGCGCGCGTGGCCGACGATTTCGGGCGATGAAGGCTTGTACTCCAGGGCGATCGGTCCGCCACCGGGGGCCAGCTGCTCGTACGCCTTGTCGGCGAGCGGTTGCAGCGTCGCGATCAGGTCGAGCCGCTGGGCGAGCAGCTCCGCGCCCGCGCGCGCGAGGTGCTGGTCCCACACGTCGAGCGTGGAGAGGTCCATGGTGCGGCCGCCGTGGCGGCGGGCGAGGGCCGCGGACTTCAGGAGCGTGTTGCGCTGCTTGAGGACGCGATCGTAGTCGGAGCGGACCCCGGCCATGCGCGGTGAGCGGGCGGTGATCAGCTCGTCGAGGAAGCGGCGGCGCTCTCCGGGGTCACCCTTGATGAGCGCCAGGTCCTCGGGCGCGAACAGCACGGTCCGCACGATCCCCAGCACGTCACGCGGCCTGACCTGCGAGGACCTGTTGATACGGGCGCGGTTGGCCTTGCCGGGGTTCAGCTCCAGCTCGATCAGCTGCTGGCGCTCGCCCTGCCGGACGGCGGCCCGGATGACGGCGCGCTCGGCACCCATGCGCACCAGGGGCGCGTCGGAGGAGACACGGTGGCTGCCCAGGCTGGCCAGATAGCCGACGGCCTCGACGAGATTGGTCTTGCCCTGCCCGTTGGGGCCCACGAACGCGGTGACGCCCGGGTCGAGAGCGACCTCGGCCCGGGCGTACGAGCGGAAGTCGGCCAGTGACAGATGCGTGACGTGCATGGTCGTGGGCCGACCTCCCCCAACATTCCGGACGTTCTGAACAGCGGTTGTCTACAGCTGTGGATTACTTCTTCTCGACGGCGTGCCCGCCGAACTGGTTGCGCAGCGCGGCGATCATCTTCATCTGCGGCGAGTCGTCCTGGCGCGAGGCGAAGCGCGCGAAGAGGGACGCGGTGATCGCGGGCAGCGGGACGGCGTTGTCGATGGCGGCCTCGACCGTCCAGCGGCCCTCGCCGGAGTCCTGCGCGAAACCGCGCAGCTTGTCCAGGTGCTCGTCCTCGTCGAGGGCATTGACCGCCAGATCGAGCAGCCAGGAACGGATGACCGTGCCCTCCTGCCAGGAGCGGAAGACCTCGCGGACGTCGGTCACCGAGTCCACGGCCTCCAGCAGCTCCCAGCCCTCGGCGTAGGCCTGCATCATCGCGTACTCGATGCCGTTGTGAACCATCTTCGCGAAGTGGCCCGCGCCGACCTTGCCCGCGTGCACCGAACCGAAGTCGCCCTCCGGCTTCAGGGCGTCGAAGATCGGCTGGACCTTGGCCACGTCCTCGGCCGCGCCGCCGTACATCAGCGCGTACCCGTTCTCCAGGCCCCAGACGCCGCCGGAGACGCCGCAGTCGACGAAGCCGATGTTCTTGATGCCGAGCTCGACCGCGTGCTTCTCGTCGTCCGTCCAGCGCGAATTGCCGCCGTCGACGACGACGTCACCGGGCTCGAGCAGCTCGGCGAGCTCGTCGACGGTGGACTGAGTGGCGGCACCTGCGGGAACCATCACCCACACCACGCGCGGACCCTTGAGACGGCCCACAAGCTCTTCGAGGCTGTGGACGTCCGCGAGGTCCGGATTGCGGTCGTAGCCGATGACGGTGTGGCCTGCGCGGCGGATGCGCTCGCGCATGTTGCCGCCCATCTTGCCGAGGCCGACGAGACCGAGCTCCATCAGTGGTTCCTTACGTTGCGACGGGGCGTGAGGTGGAGGGTGGAGCGGTACGGGCACGCACGCGTGCGTGCCGTCTCGTACCCGCGTCCGAGCCTAAACCCGGACGCTTCCGCCCACCTGCGGGCACAGCCGCTCCGGTGGACCTTGGAGCGGCCCGCCCCTCGGTGGCCTCAGCCCGACAGCCGCACCGGCATGATCAGGTACTTGTACGCGTCGTCCGCCTCGGCGTCCACGGCCGGCTTGCCGGAGAGCAGCGCGGGCTTGGTGGACGTCGTGAACGACAGCTGGGCGACCGGGGAGTCGATCGCGCTCAGGCCGTCCAGCAGGAACGTCGGGTTGAAGGCGATGGAGATGTCGTCGCCGTCCAGCTGGGCGTCGACCCGCTCCACAGCCTGTGCGTCGTCGCTGGAGCCGGCCTCCAGGATGAGCACGCCCTGCTCGAAGCTGAGCCGCACCGGGGTGTTGCGCTCGGCGACCAGGGCCACGCGCTTGACGGCCTCCACGAAGGGGGCGGTCTCGATGACGGCCACGGAGTTGAACTCCGTCGGGAACAGCGTGCGGTATTTCGGGAGGTCGCCCTCCAGGAGGCGGGTGGTCGTGCGACGGCCCGCGCCCTCGAAGCCGATGAGGCCCTCGCCCGCACCCGAGCCGGACAGCGCCAGGGTGACCGTGTCGCCGCTCGTGAGCGCCTTGGCGGTGTCCAGGAGCGTCTTGGCGGGCACCAGGGCGACCGCGGACGCCTCGTCGTCCTCGGGCTTCCACTGGAACTCGCGGACGGCGAAGCGGTAGCGGTCGGTGGACGCCAGGGTCACCGTGCCGCCCTCGATCTCGATACGCACACCGGTGAGGACGGGCAGCGTGTCGTCGCGGCCGGCGGCGATGGCCACCTGCTGCGCGGCGGAGGCGAAGACGTCGCCCGGGACGGTGCCCGTCGCGGTCGGCATCTGCGGCAGCGCCGGGTACTCCTCCACAGGCAGTGTGTGGAGGGTGAAGCGCGAGGAGCCGCAGACCACGGTCGCCCGTACACCGTCTGTGGAGATCTCCACCGGGCGGTTGGGCAGGGCGCGGCAGATGTCGGCGAGGAGGCGGCCGGAGACGAGCACCGTGCCCTCCTCGTCGATCTCCGCGTCCACGGAGACGCGCGCCGAGACCTCGTAGTCGAAGCTCGACAGGCTGAGCGCGCCCTCCTCGGCCTTCAGCAGAAGGCCCGCGAGGACGGGCGCAGGCGGTCGTGCCGGAAGGCTGCGCGCCGCCCAGGCCACCGCCTCCGCGAGTACGTCGCGTTCCACCCGGATCTTCACTTAAGCCGCCTCCTGCTGTTGCTGGCTGCTCTCGCCCTGCATCGGTCTTCGGTCTTCGTCGGCTGACGTCGGTGTCGCTCGGCCCACAGCTGGGGAGAACACCGGGGACCAGTCTGACGCACCGCACTGACAGCTGGTGCCTCCCTCGGTCAAGTCGTGCCGAGGCGCGGTCGAGGTGCCGAGAGCGAGTTGTGCACAGCCCCGTCTTCGAAACGAATTCCCAGCTCTCTCTAGTTGGGAGTAGTAGTAGGGGCTGTGGAAACCGTGGAAAACCTCTTCTTCGCAGGTCAGAGGCGGTTTTTTGTCCACTGCGCCTGTGGGCCGTGGCCGTGGACAACCGGGCACTTCTGTGGACGGGCGAAAGTTCTGCACACCCGATGCACAGGCTGAGGCGACTTCTCCCCAGCGCCGTCCCCAGCTTTACCCGCGTTCCCCACAGCCCAACCGACCCCCTTGGTGTGACGCCTTTCACTCGCGTCGGTGATGAGGCGCGTCGCGTTGCCGAACAGTGGACAGCCGTGTGGAGAAGCTCCGGATCGCTGTGCACAAGAGCTGGCATCCTGTGGGTCGACGGTGGACAACGGCATGCACACCCTGTGGAAGAAAAATCTGTCCACAGGGTGTGGAGATCGTCTGTCCACCAATCCACAACCCTCTGACCTGGCCTGATGCCCTGTCACGCCCCTGCGCTGTGGACGCCGTCTGGACAACTTTCCGGTCCCCAGGGTGTGGACCGAAAAAACCCGGCACATCTGTGGAGAACACCCGTAACTCGCCACGGAATCGAACACCGGCTCACCTCCGGCGACCGACTCGCGTCCACAGGCACATGGAAAAGGGCGCCCCGGAAGTCGTTCCGGAGCGCCCTCGAGGGACGTACGAGAGCCGCGAGGGGCCCGTCGTCAGCCGTTCTTGATGCGGTTGGTCAGCTCGGTGACCTGGTTGTAGATGGAGCGCCGCTCGGCCATCAGCGCGCGGATCTTGCGGTCGGCGTGCATCACGGTCGTGTGGTCGCGGCCGCCGAACTGCGCGCCGATCTTCGGCAGGGAGAGATCGGTCAGCTCACGGCACAGGTACATCGCGATCTGGCGGGCCGTCACGAGCACGCGGCTGCGCGAGGATCCGCAGAGGTCCTCCACCGTCAGCCCGAAGTAGTCCGCGGTCGCCGCCATGATGGCCGGCGCGGTGATCTCCGGGGAGGCGTCCTCGCCGCCGGGGATCAGGTCCTTCAGGACGATCTCCGTCAGCCCCAGGTCCACCGGCTGCCGGTTGAGCGAGGCGAACGCCGTGACGCGGATCAACGCCCCTTCCAGCTCACGGATGTTCCGCGAGATGCGGGACGCGATGAACTCCAGGACCTCCGGCGGCGCGTTGAGCTGCTCCTGCACCGCCTTCTTACGGAGGATCGCGATACGGGTCTCCAGCTCGGGCGGCTGGACGTCCGTGATCAGGCCCCACTCGAACCGGTTGCGCAGCCGGTCCTCCAGGGTCACCAGCTGCTTGGGCGGCCGGTCGCTGGAGAGCACGATCTGCTTGTTCGCGTTGTGGAGGGTGTTGAAGGTGTGGAAGAACTCCTCCTGCGTCGACTCCTTGTCCGCGAGGAACTGGATGTCGTCGACGAGCAGGATGTCCATCTCGCGGTACCGCTTGCGGAAGGAGTCGCCCTTGCCGTCGCGGATCGAGTTGATGAACTCGTTGGTGAACTCCTCGGAGCTCACGTACCGCACGCGCGTGCCCGGATAGAGGCTGCGGGCGTAGTGCCCGATGGCGTGCAGCAGGTGCGTCTTGCCGAGACCGGACTCCCCGTAGATGAAGAGCGGGTTGTACGCCTTGGCGGGTGCCTCGGCGACGGCGACCGCGGCCGCGTGCGCGAAGCGGTTCGACGCGCCGATGACGAACGTGTCGAAGAGGTACTTGGGGTTCAGGCGGGCGGTCGGCTCACCGGGGCCCGTCGCGGGCGCCGGCTGCGCGGCCAGCGGACCCGGGGCGCCCGAGGGCACACCGCGGCCGGGGCCGCCGTCGAGCCCGGGGCGGCCGCCCATCGTGGGCTCGCCGCCGTCCCGGCGCGGCCGGCCCTCGCGCGGCGACGCGTCGTAGCCGCCCCGCTCCTCATAGGGGGAGCGCTCTTCGTAGGAGGGGCGCTCCACCGGCTTCTGCTCGTACGGCGAGCGCTCCGGCTGCTGGTCGTAGCGGCCGCGCTCGGGCTCGTACCCCTGCGGCTCGTAGGGCGGCCGTTCCTGCTGCCGGTAGTCGTGCTGGGGCTGCTGCGGGGGCGACGCGTACGGGTCGCGCTCGGGGAAGCCGAGCCGCTGCTGCTGCCACCCGTAGTCGTCCTGCTGCGGGCGGGGCCAGGCGCCGGGCTGGGGGCGCTGGTAGTCCGGGTAGGCGGGGCGGGCGGTCGGCAGCTGGTCCTCGCGGTCCCGCTCGCGCGGGGACGGCGGCTGCGGGTCGCGCTGGTCGCCGCGCGTGCCGGCCTGGCCGCCCTGACCGCGGTCGTCCCGGCCGCGACGCTCGTACGCGTCGTAGCCGTCGTACGCGTCCCGGCTGTCATAGGTGTCACGGGGGGCGTCACGGCTCTCGTACGGCTCGTGGCCCTGACCGGACGCGGAGGGCTGCTCCGCGCCCTCGTAGCCCTCGTACTCCTCGTAGCGCTGCTGCTGGACCGGCGGGGCCGGGGGCGTGGGCGGCTCGCCCACGGAGTCGTCGACCGTGATCGCGATCCGGATCGGGCGGCCGCACTCGCGGCTGAGGGTCTCGCTCACGACCGGCGCGAGCCGGCCTTCAAGTACGCCCTTCGCGAATTCGTTGGGCACCGCGAGCAGGGCCGTGTCGGCCACCAGGGCCAGGGGCTGGCAGCGCTTGATCCAGTGTTCGTCCTTCGTCTCGACGCCCTGCCCACGCCCTTCCCCGAGGAGTTGCTCCAGAACTCGTGGCCACACTGCGGCAAGATCGGCAGGTACGTCAGCCACAGGGCACGCTCTCTCGCTGGTCCCACGAACGTGTGATTCCTGGGACGGGTTGGGTGGGGAGGCCGGAGCCGGATCGGGAAGGAAACCGGGTGGGTGGTGAAGAAGGGAACGAATCGGAGTTCAGCCACGGTAGTCAGCGCGACCGCTGCGGTTCAAGTTGTTGTCCCCAGCCTGTGGACAGTGTCTCCCGCGTGACGCTGGTTTGACCGGATGGCGTAGCCGCGCGTACCGTAACCAGGTCGAGTTGTCGATGGCTGCTGCCGCCTGCCTCCGATGGGCAAGGTCACGGTCCACGAGTTGTTCAGCTTCTCTGTGGTCCGTCTAGCGGTGCACTCGGGCGTATTGCGAGCTACTCGTGGGCGCACGGTGACAGCCAGGCGATGTCCCGCCAACCCACGTTTTTCAGGAGCCCCCGAGTGAGCAAGCGCACCTTCCAGCCGAACAACCGTCGTCGCGCCAAGACCCACGGTTTCCGCCTTCGCATGCGGACCCGCGCCGGTCGTGCGATTCTCGCCAACCGTCGTGGCAAGGGTCGCGCCAGCCTGTCCGCCTGATCGCGTAAACAGGTCATGACGTGCTGCCTACCGAGAATCGGCTGAGGCGGCGCGAGGACTTCGCGACCGCGGTACGACGAGGTCGTCGGGCCGGACGCCCGCTTCTCGTCGTCCATCTACGCAGCGGTTCAACGGACCCGCACGTGCCAGGGGAGAGCGTTCCCCCGCCGCGTGCGGGTTTCGTCGTGAGCAAGGCCGTGGGCGGCGCCGTCGTACGGAACACGGTGAAGCGCAGGCTTCGACACCTCATGCGCGACCGGGTGGCTCAGTTGCCCCCAGGTAGCCTGGTAGTCGTACGTGCGTTGCCCGGTGCGGGTGACGCCTCCCACGCACAGCTGGCCCGAGACCTGGATGCCGCCCTGGAGCGGCTGCTGGGAGGGGGCGCGCGATGAAGTACCCACTGCTTGCACTGATCAAGATCTACCAGTGGACCATCAGTCCGCTGCTCGGTCCCGTGTGCAAGTACTACCCGTCGTGCTCCCACTACGGCTTCACGGCCATCGACCGGCACGGCGCGATCAAGGGAACAGCCCTCACCGCCTGGCGGATCCTCCGGTGCAATCCGTGGTCCCACGGTGGTGTCGATTACGTTCCGCCGCGTAAGCGGCCGCGCTGGCACGAGATGCTCCGCGACGCCTTGCGCGGGGACAAGAAAGCGGCCCCCGTCGTTCAGGACGACAGTGCCACTGCCCAGGACAGCCCGTCCGCAGCGACCCCGCCCCATGCCCAAGGAGCCTGATCAGGGACATGATTTCCGATATCGTCAACGCGATTTCTGGTGTCTTCGCGTTTCTCACGACCCCGGTGTCCTGGGTCATCGTCCAGTTCCACAAGGTCTTCGGGGCCATCTTCGGCCCTGACACTGGATGGGCCTGGGGTCTCTCCATCGTGTCCCTGGTGGTGCTGATCCGCATCTGCCTGATCCCGCTCTTCGTGAAGCAGATCAAGTCGACGCGGAACATGCAGCTGCTCCAGCCGCAGATGAAGGCGATCCAGGAGCGCTACAAGAACGACAAGCAGCGTCAGTCCGAAGAGATGATGAAGCTGTACAAGGAGACGGGCACCAACCCGCTCTCCTCGTGCCTTCCCATCCTCGTGCAGTCGCCGTTCTTCTTCGCGCTGTACCACACGCTGGCCGGCATCGCCGAGAACAAGAAGATCGGCGTCATCGACCAGTCGCTGCTCGACAGCGCGCAGAAGGCTCACATCTTCGGCGCCCCGCTGGCCGCGAAGTTCATGGACACCGCCGACGAGGTCGCCAAGATGGGCGCCACGCTGATGGACGTGCGCGTCGTCACGGCGGTCATGATCATCATGATGTCGGCGTCGCAGTTCTACACGCAGCGTCAGCTGATGACGAAGAACGTCGACCTCACGGTCAAGACGCCGTTCATGCAGCAGCAGAAGATGCTGATGTACGTCTTCCCGGTCATCTTCCTGTTCATGGGCATCAACTTCCCCGTCGGTGTCCTCGTCTACTGGCTGACCACCAACGTGTGGACCATGGGCCAGCAGATGTACGTGATCAGCCGGAACCCCACCCCCGGCAGCAAGGCCCAGGCCAAGATGCTGGAGGGCCTGACGAAGCACGTGGTCGGCCACGGCGCCACCCGCACCAAGCGCGAGCGCAACATCGTCAAGGCGATCGTCGCCAAGGGCCGGGACCGCAACGAGTACGAGCGCAAGTTCATCAACGGTCTGACCAAGGCCAGCCTCGCCGCCCAGGCCGACGGCACCGTGGTGGCCAGCACGTCCGCGACCGCCGTCCTGGACGAGGACGGCACGACGGCCTCGGGTGCGCCCAAGCGCCAGCAGCCCAAGCGTCAGTCCAAGTCGCAGCGCCAGTCGGGCCCCACCACGGCCAAGTCCGACGGCACCGCACAGGCTTCGGACAAGCCGTCGCTGGAGAAGAAGGACGCGACCGACTCCGAGTCCGGCGCCAAGCCGCAGAACGGCCAGAGTGGCGCCAAGGCCAAGCCGGCCGGTGGCAACCAGGCGCGCAGCAAGGCCAAGTCCGGGCAGCGCAAGGGCGGGCCGCAGCGGCCCAAGTCCCCGTCCAAGAAGTAAGACCTCGACGTAAGACGTTGGCGTAAGCCTTTGACTCAAGAAGGAGTCCTCCCGTGACGGAAGGCACCACCTCCGCTCCTGAGGGTGGCGACACCCTGACCCGCCTCGAGCAGGAGGGCGAGATCGCTGCGGACTACCTCGAGGGTCTGCTGGACATCGCCGACCTCGACGGTGACATCGACATGGACGTCGAGGCCGACCGTGCCGCGGTGTCCATCGTCAGCGATGCGAGCAGCCGCGACCTGCAGAAGCTGGTCGGCCGTGACGGTGAGGTCCTCGAGGCGCTTCAGGAGCTGACCCGCCTCGCGGTGCACCGGGAGACCGGGGACCGCAGCCGGCTCATGCTGGACATCGCCGGGTACCGGGCCAAGAAGCGCGCCGAGCTCACCGAGCAGGGTGCCAAGGCCGCGTCCGAGGTGAAGAACAGCGGCGAGCCGGTCAAGATGCAGCCGATGACGCCGTTCGAGCGCAAGGTCGTGCACGACGCGGTCAAGGCCGCCGGACTGCGCAGCGAGTCCGAGGGCGAGGAGCCGCAGCGCTTCGTCGTCGTGCTTCCTGCCTGAGCGGTACGTGCTCTCCGGCCCCGTCTGTTCGCAGGCGGGGCCGATCTTTGTCAGCCTGTTCATCAGCCACCCCACGCGGTGGAGCGGTGAGGTACGGAAGGACGGTCCCCGTGACGGAGGCAGCAGAACTCCCCCCGGCTCCGGAGCTTGCCCGGGAGGTGTTCGGCGAGCGCTTCCCGGACGCGGTCCGGTACGCGGAGCTTCTCGCTGACGCGGGCGTGCAGCGTGGCCTCATCGGCCCCCGCGAAGTGCCGCGACTGTGGGAGCGGCACATCCTGAACTGCGCGGTGCTCTCCGAGGTCGTGCCCGAGAACGTCACGGTGTGCGATGTCGGCTCGGGCGCCGGGCTGCCGGGTATCCCGCTGGCCCTGGTCCGCCCGGACCTCAAGATCACGCTTCTTGAGCCGCTGCTGCGGCGTACGACGTTCCTCACCGAGGTCGTCGAACTGCTCGGGCTCGACCATGTGACCGTGGTGCGCGGCCGGGCCGAGGAAGTCCTGGGCAAGCTGCCGCCCGTCCACGTCGTCACGGCCCGCGCCGTGGCACCGCTCGACCGGCTCGCGGCATGGGGCGTTCCGCTGCTGCGGCCGTACGGAGAGATGCTCGCCCTCAAGGGCGACACCGCGGTGGAAGAGGTCAAGAGCGCCGGTGCCGCGCTGAGCAAGCTGGGTGCCGTCGCGACCTCGGTGCTTCAGGTCGGCGAGGGTGTGGTGGATCCGCTCTCGACCGTGGTGCGGGTGGAGGTCGGGGAGAGCCCGGGCGGTGTGCGATTCGCCGCCAAGCGGGCCAAGGCGGCCCGCACGGGGCGTGCCCGGCGCAGGCGTTGAGCGCCTGACGCGACGTGATGAGTACCGCTGATCCATGGTGAGAACCGGCGGTACTCCACAAAAGCTGTCAAACGTACGCATCTCGGGGTGTCGCACGGGTGCGTGCTGAGCCGCGGTGCATCGTGTTTCACGTGAAACGTCGCTCACTGCTGCATGGCATCATCAGTCGCGGCCGCGCAGCGGCCGCTCCCCGCGACCGCAAACCCCTCGGAACCCTTGCATCGTCCCCTGTTACGGGCACGGAGTTGTCCACAGAAGGGGATTCATCCACAGAAGACCGGGCCTCGCTGGTTCTTGACCCCGAAGGCATGGGAGGCTCTGTTCATAGCGAGCCTGAAGTCGAGGAGAGTGAATCCTTGCGGTCCGACGCCAACATCGCGGGACCGATGACCGATCCGGTCCCCGGTCCCCGCACCGAGTCGGCGGGGGAGGATGTTTCACGTGAAACACCGCCCCCGATGGACGACACACCCATCGGTCGCGCTGCCCAACTGGCAGTGGAAGCGCTCGGCCGCGCAGGCGAGGGCCTGCCGCGTCCCGAGCAGACCCGCGTCATGGTGGTGGCCAACCAGAAGGGCGGGGTCGGCAAGACCACGACGACGGTCAACCTTGCCGCGTCTCTCGCGCTGCACGGTGCACGCGTCCTGGTGATCGACCTGGACCCACAGGGCAATGCCTCGACGGCGCTGGGGATCGACCACCACGCCGAAGTGCCCTCCATCTACGACGTGCTCGTGGACAGCAGGCCGCTCTCGGACGTCGTCCAGCCGGTCGAGGATGTGGAAGGGCTCTTCTGCGCTCCCGCCACCATCGATCTCGCCGGTGCGGAGATCGAGCTGGTCTCCCTGGTGGCACGTGAGAGCCGGCTGCAGCGAGCGATCCAGGCGTACGAGCAGCCGCTGGACTACATCCTCATCGACTGCCCGCCGTCGCTCGGTCTGCTGACGGTCAACGCCCTGGTGGCCGGCGCGGAAGTGCTGATCCCGATCCAGTGCGAGTACTACGCGCTGGAGGGCCTCGGCCAGCTCCTGCGCAACGTGGACCTGGTCCGCGGGCACCTCAACCCCGCGCTGCACGTCTCGACGATCCTTCTCACGATGTACGACGGGCGCACCCGGCTGGCCTCCCAGGTCGCCGACGAGGTCCGCAACCACTTCGGCAAGGAAGTCCTGCGGACGAGCATTCCTCGCTCGGTCCGTATCTCGGAGGCGCCGAGCTACGGGCAGACCGTTCTGACCTACGATCCGGGGTCGAGCGGTGCGCTCTCCTACCTCGAGGCGGCGCGGGAGATGGCGCTGCGTGGCGTCGGCATCCACTACGACGCCCAGCACGCCCACACGGGCAACCAACTTGAACAGCAGACCACCGCGGAGGGGATTCAGTGAGCGAGCGACGGAGGGGACTGGGCCGTGGCCTCGGCGCGCTGATTCCGGCTGCCCCCACCCCTGAGAAGACGGCCCCGGCGGCTTCCGGAGGAGTCACCTCTTCCTCTTCCGCCCCGGCGTCGGTTCTGACGGCAGAGCGCGGAGTGGCCGCGGCGAAGGTGGCATCGCTGTCGCAGAGCGATGTTTCACGGGAAACCGAGGGGCAGGCGCACGGTGCGGCGGAGGAGTTCGAGCGGCCCGCGGGTGCGCACTTCGCCGAGCTGCCGCTCGACGCGATCACGCCCAACCCGCGGCAGCCGCGTGATGTGTTCGACGAGGACGCCCTCGCCGAGCTCGTCACGTCCATCAAGGAAGTCGGCCTGCTGCAGCCTGTCGTCGTACGGCAGGTGGGGCCGGCGCGCTACGAGCTCATCATGGGCGAGCGGCGCTGGAGGGCCACGCGTGAGGCGGGGCTCGACCGCATCCCCGCCATCGTGCGGGCCACGGACGACGAGAAGCTCCTCCTCGACGCGCTCCTGGAGAACCTGCACCGGGCGCAGCTGAACCCGCTGGAAGAGGCGGCCGCCTACGACCAGCTGCTCAAGGACTTCAACTGCACGCACGACCAGCTGGCGGACCGCATCGGTCGTTCCCGCCCGCAGGTCTCCAACACCCTGCGTCTGCTGAAGCTCTCGCCGGCCGTGCAGCGGCGGGTGGCAGCCGGTGTGCTGTCCGCCGGGCACGCTCGCGCCCTGCTCTCCGTCGAGGACTCGGAGGAGCAGGACCGGCTCGCTCACCGCATCGTCGCCGAGGGACTGTCCGTGCGGGCCGTCGAGGAGATCGTGACCCTCATGGGATCGCGTCCCACGAGCACGACCCGGGCCAAGGGCCCGCGGGCCGGCGCGCGGGTCTCCCCGGCGCTGAGCAATCTCGCGACGCGGCTCTCGGACCGCTTCGAGACGCGGGTGAAGGTCGACCTGGGCCAGAAGAAGGGCAAGATCGTCGTCGAGTTCGCCTCGATGGAGGATCTGGAGCGCATCCTCGGATCACTGGCTCCCGGCGAAGGGCCGGTTCTCCAGAACGGGCTTTCCGAGGAGACCGAGGGCGACGAACAGGACTGATGTCCTGTGCTGTGCCTGGGAGCGGGCTGTGTCCGGTGTGTACCGGAACACGGCCCGCTCTTTGCTTTCTTACGGTATCGATGGAATCGCATCGTGGTTACGATGCGATCGGGAAGAGCGCATCCACCCGGCAGTACCTCAAGGGGGCGGGGTCATGCGATCGGTGAGTCGTACCGGACTGATGACCGCGGGTCTCGGACTGGGCGCGGTCGGCGGGTTCGTCGGCAGTCTGCTCAGGGAACGAAGCGCTCTGACAGCCGCCCGCGCTGCGGCCGGCGGAGAAAGCGAGGAACTGCCTTCATGGGGCGTCGGCTCGTACCGCTCACGCTGGACAACCTCCCGGACCTTCCCAAGCGGTGCCGGTCGTGTGTCTTCTGGGAGCTGGACCCGGTCAGTGGCCAAGCCTCGGTGAAGGCGGGGACGCCGGAGCTGGAGAAGGAAGCGTGGATCTCGGCGGTCCTGCTGGAGTGGGGCTCCTGCGGCCGCGTCGTCTACGTCGACGATCTCCCGGTCGGCTTCGTGCTCTACGCGCCGCCTGCCTATGTCCCGCGGTCCCTGTCGTTTCCGACGAGCCCGGTCTCCCCTGACGCCGTCCAGCTGATGACGGCCTCGATCATGCCGAGCCATCAGGGCCAGGGGCTGGGGCGGGTCATCGTCCAGACCGTCGCGAAGGATCTTCTGCGCCGAGGCTTCAAGGCGATCGAGGCCTTCGGCGACGCGCAGTGGAAAGAGCCGTCCTGTCTGCTGCCCGCCGACCATCTCCTGGCCGTCGGCTTCAAGACCGTCCGCCCCCACCCCTCGTACCCGCGGCTGAGGCTTGAGCTGCGGACGACGCTGTCGTGGAAAGAGGACGTGGAGATGGCGCTGGACCGGCTTCTCGGGGCGGTGCAGAAGGAGCCCGCACTGCGTCCGCTCTGAAAGACCGCACACGCCGAACGGGCCGACCCTCTCGGGTCGGCCCGCTCATGTTTCACGTGAAACAACGCCCGCCGTCCGTGAAACGGCGTCGCCGGAGCATTACTCGGCGATGAAGTCCTCGAGGTCGCGCACGATGGCGGCCTTCGGCTTGGCACCGACGATGGTCTTGGCGACCTCGCCACCCTGGTACACGTTCAGGGTCGGGATGGACATGACGCCGTACTTGGCGGCCGTGCCCGGGTTCTCGTCGATGTTGAGCTTGACGATCTCGATCTTGTCGCCGTACTCGGCCGCGATCGCCTCGAGCGACGGGGCGATCTGGCGGCACGGACCGCACCAGGCGGCCCAGAAGTCGACCAGGACGGGCTTGTCGCTCTTCAGAACGTCCTCGTCGAAGGAGGCGTCCGTCACGTTCTTCAGGTTGCCGGCCACAGCGGGCTCCTCTTTTCTATGGGGGTGCGAGAGGTGGGAAGTCGGGGTCAGACGGTGGCGGTCGGGGTCTTCTCGGGCTCGGCGGCCTCGCCGTCGGCGAGAGCGGCCAGGAAGCGCTCGGCGTCGAGAGCGGCGGAGCAGCCGGTGCCGGCCGCCGTGATCGCCTGACGGTAGGTGTGGTCCACGACGTCACCGGCGCCGAAGACACCGGTCAGGTTCGTGCGCGTCGACGGGGCCTCGACCTTCAGGTAGCCCTCGCCGTCCAGCTCGAGCTGGCCCTTGAAGAGCTCCGTGCGCGGGTCGTGGCCGATCGCGATGAACAGACCTGTCACCGGCAGCTCGGACGTCTCGCCCGTCTTCAGGTTGCGCAGCGTCAGACCGGCCAGCTTCGGGTCGCCCTTGATCTCCGCGACCTCGCTGTCCCACACGAACTTGATCTTCGGGTCGGCGAAGGCACGCTCCTGCATCGCCTTGGAGGCGCGCAGGGTGTCACGGCGGTGGACGATCGTCACGGACTTGGCGAAGCGCGAGAGGAAGGTGGCCTCCTCCATCGCGGTGTCGCCGCCGCCGATCACGGCGATGTCCTGGTCCTTGAAGAAGAACCCGTCACAGGTGGCGCACCAGGAGACGCCACGGCCGGACAGCGCGTCCTCGTTCGGCAGGCCCAGCTTGCGGTGCTGCGAGCCGGTGGTGACGATGACGGCCTTCGCGCGGTGCACGGTGCCCGAGGTGTCGGTCACGGTCTTGATCTCGCCGGTGAGGTCGACGGCCACGACATCGTCGGGGACGAGCTCGGCGCCGAACCGCTCGGCCTGGCCGCGCATGTTGTCCATGAGCTCGGGGCCCATGATGCCGTCCTGGAAGCCCGGGAAGTTCTCCACCTCGGTGGTGTTCATCAGGGCGCCACCGGCGGTGACGGCGCCCTCGAACACCAGCGGCTTCAGCGACGCGCGCGCGGTGTAGAGCGCCGCCGTGTAGCCGGCGGGCCCGGAGCCGATGATGATCACGTTACGGACGTCACTCACGGCTTGATTCCTCGTCTCTACGGGACTGCTGCGTACTGCCGGGGGAGCCTCTTCTCAGGACTCTCACCCCACCCAACGGATCCTACGGGGCATGCATTCCCGACGTGTCCGGGCGCACGCCGGGACCGTCGAAGGATGCCGTTCAGCCGCGCTTGTAGGAGTGGGTGTACAGCAGCTCGCCCGCTGTGGAGGGATCCTTCGCCGTGCAGGACGCGTCGACGATGAACGCCGTGACGCGGTGGGTCGGATCGCTCGTGTGGGGCAGCACGAGGAGATAGACGGCTTTCCCCTCGTACGTGCCCTGCTTGAACCCGAGGGGGTCATCGTCGCGGTGCGTACCGCGCTGGACGCACGCCGGCGGAGCCATGGCGGCCTTGGGAATCTCGGGGTTCTTCGGTGACGACTTGGGCGTGACGCCCTCCGTCCCGAGCGATGCCACGTCTCCCTGGTGCAGCAGCTCGGTGACCTTCGACTCCAGATTGGCCTTGGCGAAGCTCGACGCGCTCGTGCTGGCGCTGGCCGGCGTCCTGCCCACGTTCGAGGTGCCGCCTCCGCCCTGCACGAGCAGCACGCCGGTCCCGATCACGGCGGCGGTGAGGACGGCCCCGATGGCGGCGCCGGTACGGCGCCGGGTGACGCGTGCTCGGCGACCCGGTCCGGTCGCGGAGGGGGCATGTCCCGAGGGTCGGTCGGCGGGGCGCGGTGCGGGGGCGGAACGCGCGGTCGATGTTTCACGTGAAACAGACGCCGTTTCACGCCCACTGCCCTCGTCGCTCCCGTAGCTCTCGGCGCTCTCGTCGGGTTCCTCGTTCTCGTACGCGACGACGTCCAGGAGGGCTTCCGCGGCCAGGGCGGCGTCGATGCGCGCCG
Organism: Streptomyces sp. HUAS MG91; assembly: GCF_040529335.1. Classification (GTDB taxonomy): domain Bacteria; phylum Actinomycetota; class Actinomycetes; order Streptomycetales; family Streptomycetaceae; genus Streptomyces; species Streptomyces tabacisoli. Next base: position 4,245,291 of record NZ_CP159534.1, read on the forward strand.
CGACGTCCTCGGGCATCCGGGGTGCGTCGGGAAGCGTGCCGAGCATGCCGCGGATCTCTTCCAGCGAGGAGTAGACATCGGCGCACAGGACACAGCCGTCGAGGTGCCGGCGGATGTCGGAGCTGCGGGACGGCGGGAGAAGACCCTCGGCAAGATCGGAGATCTCGGTGACCTCGGGGTGTTCCGCCGTGTCGGTCGTGGATGTCACGCTCGCCCACCTCCGCCCTTCACCGCAGTCGAGTCATGTGGTCCGGCCTCGTCCCGAGGTCCCGCTGCGGGTGGGACGGATGTCCCCTCCGGACGGTTCCTTCCCGGGGGCGGGTTCTTGCCACCGCCTTCTTCGGCGCGCTCCGTCCGCAGGTGCGCCAGGAGAGGGAGCAACCGGGCCCGGCCTCGGGCACAGCGGCTCTTCACGGTGCCCGTGGGGACATCGAGGATTCTGGCGGCCTCGGCCACCGGGTAGCCCTGCATGTCGACGAGAACGAGTACCGCCCGCTGATCGGCCGGAAGGGACTCCAGGGCGCCCAGGAGTTCGCGGTGCAGATCATTGCGCTCGGCGGGCGCGGCCGCCGACTCGTGGGGCTCCAGAAGCTGCTCCAGGCGTTCGGTGTCGTCCACCGGAGCGGTTCTGCGGGAGGCCGTCTTGCGGGCCCGGTCCAGGCACGCGTTGACGGTGATGCGGTGCAGCCAGGTCGTGACGGCGGACTGCCCGCGGAAGGTGTGGGCGGCGCGGTACGCGGAGACGAGGGCGTCCTGCACCGCGTCAGCGGCCTCCTCGCGGTCCCCCAGCGTCCGCAGGGCCACCGCCCACAAGCGGTCCCGGTGCCGGCGCACGATCTCGCCGAAGGCGTCCTTGTCCCCCGCGACGTGCCGGGCGAGGAGGTCCTGGTCGCTCGCTCCGCCGTAGGCGTCGTCCACTGCCGAACCCCCTCCCCGTGGCGGGCCCCGATGGGCCCCGGTGCGTCAGCCGGTGAACTTCACATCCGTGATTCCCTGCTTGTACCCGGCCTGGCTGTACCCATCCTGGCCCGCATGAGGCAGCGCGGTCAGCCATACGAGCACGTAGCGCGTCTTGACCGGCTTGTCGGCCTTGATGCTCAGCGACGTACTGGTGGTGTCCGTCTTGGCGCCGATCCGCTTCATGCCGTCCACGGCGGACGGACTGGGGCTGAGTGAATCCGAGGCGTACAGCGAGACCGTGGTGTGGTCGCCCCCGTAGCGGAACTTTATCGACGCGGCCGACACGTTCTTGGCGGAACCGAGGTCGTACACAATGCCCACACCTGGCTTTATGACCATCTTGGGCCCGTCGACGAAGGCGTGGGTGCGCCAGTAGGACGCGGGGTCGTCGTCGTAGGTCTTGTCGACGTCCTGCGGGGACTGGGCGTCGCCCGCGGCGATGAACTCCTTGGCGCCCGCGATGCCGATCGGCTTGGCGATCTTCTTGTCGCTCTTGCCGCCGTCGTCCGTGGTGTGGGTGTCCTCCGTACCGCTGGAGTTCCCGCGGTCCATGAGAGCGTCCGCGAGCTGCCAGCTGCCGAGACCCAGCGCGGCGATCAGCAGCGCCGAGACGGCCCACTTGAGGGCCTTCCCGGTACGGCTCTGCAGCGGGGGCGGCGGCGTCGGGATCACCTGGGTGGCACCGGGCACGGCGGAGCGGCCGTAGGTGCCCTGCTGATAGGTGGTGCGCTGGTACTCCGGGGGCGCGGTGAACGCGGGCTCCGGCGGGCGGATCCTGGGCATCTCGCCGATGGCCTTCACCAGGTCCTCCGGCGTGGTGCACGGGGGCTCCTGGCGGGACGCGGTGGCCCCGTCGTTGGCGAGCGCGCGCATGGCGAGCTCGGCGAGACCGCGGTGGACGCCGGCCCGCACCTGGTCCGGCGCGATGAGCCCGACGTCCTTGGGCAGCCCGGCCAAGCCGTAGGCGTCGTTCTCGTACGGCCACCGCTGCGTCAGGGAGGCGTACAGGAGCGCGCCGATCGCCTCGGCGTCGGTGCGCTGCGGAGTGTCGGAGGTGATCCCGCGCAGCGCCGCGTTGACCGCGAGGCCGCGGATGCGCCACTGGCCCGTGGAGGTGCGCAGCACGGCGCTCGGCGTGAGCCGCAGGTGCGCGAGGCCCTCGCGGTGCGCGGCGGCCATGGCGTGCGCGACCTGCGTGGCCATGTCGTACGCGTCGTGCGCCTCGAGCGGGCCCGCCGCGAGCAGCGCGGTCAGCTCGGTGGCGTCGGGCAGCCACTCGTGGACCACGTAGACGAGGTCGTTCTCCTCGACCGCGTCCAGCACCTGGACGAAGCGGGGATCGCCGAGCAGCGCCGAGGAACGGGCCGCGGCGAGCACCGAGCGCGCCCGCGGATGGTCGGCGGGCAGCAGGTGCACGCCGACGGCGCGGCGCAGCTTCTCGTCCACCGCGCGCCAGCTGCTGAAACCGTCCAGACGTGTGACGCACTCTTCGAGCCGATAGCGCCTCGCGAGCTTGTGCCCGCTGTGCAGCTCGGGAGGTGATGTCTTACCGGGGCTCACGTGCGTGCCCGTCTCCGCGGTGTCCACCGGCGTCCCGGACGCCGTGCTGTCCCGCTTACCGCTGTCGACCACACCGTCGGCCGTGGCCCGCTCCGCCTTGTCCGCCTTGGCGGTCAGCGGTTCGTCCCCGCCGTTGTCGGCCACGTCGACGGCAGCCGTGCTCCGTTCCGCCACCGTCGTTCCTGCCTCCCCATCCGTTGCACTCACTGCGACGCCAAAGCCAATTGTGCCCACAGTCCGGCGCTATGCACGACACGCAGTGGTCGCCGATGGTTGTGCGCACTTCGGGCCGAGTCAGCGACCAAGACGGCCACGGACCATTCCGACCAGTGAATTCAGTTCTTCGATCCGCATCTTGCGGGCCGCTACATAGAAGACGCCGAGCAGCGCCACGGAGCCCACGAGCAGCGCCGCGATCGAGCCGAGCACGCCGTGTCCGAGGGCCTTGGTGACCGCGTACCCGATTCCGCCGCCGATGACCGTAGCGGGTACGGAGGCGAGGCAGAGCCGGGCGTACGTACGAACGACGTTCGCGCCGTCCAGATCGCCGCCGAGCCGCTTGCGCAGGCGCCGCCACGCGACACCGACGCCGATCGCGTAGGCGAGACCGTACGAGAGGGCCATGCCGACGACGGCCCAGCGGGCGGGCAGGATCACGTAGCACAGGGCCGAGGCGGCGGCGTTGACCGCGGCGACGATCACCGTGTTGTAGAAGGGCGTGCGGGTGTCCTCGTACGCGTAGAAGCCGCGCAGGACGACGTACTGCACGGAGTACGGGATCAGGCCGAGGCCGAACGCCATGAGGATGTAGCCCATGGACTGGGCGGCCGGGACGCCGCTGGAGCCGAAGAGCAGGGTGCACATCGGGACGCCGAGTGCCACGAACATGAACGCGACGGGGACGATCGCCACGGCCGAGGTGCGCAGGCCGGAGGAGATGTCGTCGCGGACCGCGCCCGAGTCCCCGTCGTGGGCGGAGCGTGAGATGCGCGGCAGCATCGCGGCCATGACCGAGACGGTGATGATCGCCTGCGGCATGCCCCAGATCAGCTGGGCGTTGGAGTAGCCCATGATGCCGGTGCCGTCCACCGGGGACGCCTTGCCCGCGGCCGTGGCGAGCTGGGTCACGACGACGACGCCCGCCTGGTTGGCGAGGACGAACAGCACGGTCCACTTGGCGAGCTTGACGGCCTTGCCGAGGCCGTGGCCCTTCCAGTCGAACCGGAGCCGGAAGCGGAAGCCGGTCTCGCGCAGGTACGGGATCATCGCCAGCGACTGCACGACCAGGCCCAGCAGGGTGCCGACGCCCAGCAGGGTGACGGCCTCGTCCGGGATCGTGCCGGCCGTCATCTTCGTCTGCGACCAGGGGCCGTAGACCCACAGGAACATGCCGAAGGTGAAGATCATGACGATGTTGTTGAGGACCGGGGTCCACATCATCGCGCCGAACTTCCCGCGGGCGTTGAGGACCTGTCCCATGACCACGTGCACACCCATGAAGAAGATCGTGGGCAGGCAGTAGCGGGCGAAGGCGATGCCGACCCGGTCGGCGTCCGGGTCGCTGGCCACGGGGTTCGACATCAGGTGGATCAGCAGCGGCGCCGCGAGGACCACGATCGCCGTGATGACGGCGAGCACCACCATGACCAGGGTGAGCAGCCGGTTGGCGAAGGCCTCGCCGCCGTCCTCGTCGTCCTTCATGGCGCGCACCAGCTGCGGCACGAACACGGAGTTCAGACCGCCGCCGACGGTCAGGATGTAGATCATCGTCGGCAGCGTGTACGCGACGGTCCAGGTGTCACCGAGCAGTGCGGCGCCGAGCGCCGCGGTGATCACCATGGTGCGGACGAAGCCGGTGAGGCGGGAGACGAGCGTGCCCGCCGCCATCACCGCGCTCGACTTCATGAGGCTGGAGGCGCGGCCGCCCTTCTTGGGGGCCGCGGGTGCGGGCGCGGCGGCCGGCGGCGGAACGGGCACCGTGGCCTGGCCGAGGACCTGGGTCGGGTCGTCGACCGGCTGCGGGGCCGGCGGCCTGCCACCGCTGTAGCCGGGCTGCTGGTCGCGGAAGAGGTGCGCGAACGCGTCCGGCTCGTGCCGCTCCTCGCTCGCCTGCGTCACCAGGTCGTCGACGCCCACGAACTGCGTGGTCCGCGCGTCGTCGCCGTACGGCAGGTACTGCGTGGGGCCCTCCGGCTCCGGCGCAGGCGTCTGCGCCCACACGCGGGGGTCCGGCTGGTACTGGTTCGCGGGCGGCGCGTAGAGCGGCTGCTGCGCCTGGTACGTGCCCGGGGGCGGCGGCGGGTGCGCGGCACGGTCGTACAGCGCCTCGCCGACCGGGTCCTGCGCGGTCAGGTCCTGCCCGCGGTACGGATCCTGGTCGTAGGCGTCCTGGAGGTACGCGTCCTGCGGATACGCGTCGGGGCCCGGCTGGGGCGGCGGGACCTGCCCGCCGGCACCGTGCGAGCCGGCGTACGGGTGGCCGTCGCCCGAGGCGGAGCCGCCCGAGCCCTGGCCACGATCACCGTCGTACGGCGCGTTCATGGTTACCCCACCTCATCGTCCCCGGCCCACCGGCCACGACATCGCTCAACGGTCCACTCTCTCACCCGTGCCCGACGGGGCCGTGCTTTCGGAAGCGGTGTCAGCCATCGGGTCACTCGGCTGCTGCGGGACGTCGGCCCGTGCGGGGGATGCCGCATCGTCCTCGGGCTCCGCCTTCTCGGCCGGTTCGCCGTCGCCCTGCGGGCCGTCCGTGTCGTCCGAGCTGTCGGTGCCGTCCGTGCCGTCCGTGCCGTCCGTCTCGTCGACGTCGGGCTCGTCGGTCTTCTCGGCCGCGGCGCGCTTGCGCTGGGTGTACATACGGAACCCGGCAAGGACCAGCAGCAGGACGCCGCCGGCGATGACGAGCATCACGGTCGGGGTGACCTCGGTGACGTCGACCTGGAAGGCGATCTGCTTGCCGTAGGGCTGGTTGTCCTCGGTGAGGAGCTGGGCGTAGACCCAGACGGGGCCGGTGGCCTTGGCCGTGGTGGTGAACTTCACGGACTGGCTGTGGCCACTGGTGATCGTCACCTCCTGGTCCTGGGAGGCGCCGTCACCGATCTTCAGGCGGGTGCCGTTGTCGGACGTGAGCCGCAGCTTGAGGTGGTCGACGTCCTGCCACAGGTTGTTCTGCACCGACACCGGGATGGTCGCGCTGCGTCCGGAGAGCTTCACCTCGGACTTGTCGATCAGCGACACCTGCTCGGTGAGGCCGGACAGGTACTCCGAGACGCCGGTGCGGAAGCCGTCCGACGCCGCGGTCCTGCCGCGCCAGGACGTGGACATCTCACGGTCCACGGCCCGGCCGAACGGCGTCACCACACGGGACTCGTCGGTCAGGACGACCTTGAAGTTCTCCAGCTGGCGCTGGGTCGCCTGGATCTGCTCGAAGGCCGCCTGCGGCAGCTCCTGCTTGCGGAGCTTCGAGGGGTACGCGCGCGTGGACGGCACGCGGGTCGTGGCGCCCGGGTCGGGCTTGGCCGAGGCGGTCGCGGACAGGCTCTGCGACTGCGTCCAGGTGCCGCCCTGGAGCACCGCCACGGCCTTGGCCATCGCCTGGGCCTGGCTGGCCGTGGGCGTGCGCTGCGGGGCGATCAGGGCGGTGCGCTGCCGGTCCGTCTGCCGGTCGAGCATCAGGCTCTGGGCGAGGAACTCCTGCACGGCGAGCGTGGACCGCTCGGCGCTCGTCAGGTCGCCCTGGAACGCGGTCGACAGTCGCGCGTCGGCGACCACCGCGGTGGTGCCGCCGCCGATGGGCCGGGCCGAGGACGGCGTGTACGAGAGGTTCTCCGACTCACCGAAACTGTCGCTGCGGGCGATGATCTTGTTGGCGCCCGCGGAGGTGGCGACCTTGACGATGTCCCGGTCGACGGCGCCCTCGGCGGGCCAGGCGTAGGACGCGTCCGGCGTCACGTGGAGGATCGTGTCCACGGCCTTCACGGCGGCGTCCGTGGCGTCCTTCAGGTGACTCAGCGAGCCGGTGACCTTCGTGCCGTTGTGGGCCAGCGAGGCCAGGTCGGGGTCGGCGAACGGCAGCGTGACGACCTTCTGGCCCCGCACCGCTGCCTGGAGGTCCTTCAGCCACTCGTTGGCGACGGCCTGGTGCCTGCCCGAGGTGAGCCTGCCGTCCGCTCCCTTGACCTTGTACGCCTCCGTCATGGCGTCGACCGAGGCGAGCAGATCCGGGTCGATCACCCAGGTGACGTCCAGCGAGCTGCCGAGCGCCAGCATCTGCTGGAGGCGGCCGCCGGGAGCGATCTCCTTGGCGAGGTCGTCGTTGCCGAAGACGGCGGTCTGCGTCTCGTTCGTCCCCGTCTCGGCGGTGAGGCCCGTCTCGGAGATCAGCGGCCACAGGACCGTCGTCTTCGTCCTGGAGCCCGCGGCGTCGGGCTGCCACGGCAGGAACGTCCGCTGGATGCCGAGCGTCTGCTGGTACGGGGCGGCCGCGGTCTGGCCCATCAGCGCGGCGCTGATCTGGTACACCCCGTCGGCGCTCAGGTTCAGCGCCTTCACGGGAACGGACAGCGTGAAGTCCTGGGTGACACCGGGCTCCAGCTTGGCGAACTTCTCCGCGTACTTGCTCGGGACCTCCGAGCCGTCCGGAGTACCGCCCGAGCCGTTCCTCGCCGCCTCGTCCACGGCCGAGCGCCCGCTGTACGACGTGCCGACCCGCAGGCCGATGTGCGCGTCGGTGACGGGCTGCCTGCCCTTGTTGGTGACCTTGCCCTTGAGCGTCAGGGTGTCGCCGCCGACCGGTGCGCTCGGCGACAGCTCGTTCACCGCCACGTCGACCGTGCTCGTGCCGGTCGCCGCCGCACTGGCGACGGACGGGGCGTCTGCCTGCGCGGGCGGGGCGCCGGCCAGGAGTGCGGGCGCCGCGAGCAGCGGCGCCGCGGCGAGCACAGCTCCCGTGCGCCGCAGCAGTCGGCGGGCAGGTGAGGGACTCATCCCTGGGTAGTCTGCCGCCTCGGCCACGCGCTCGTCCGTCCCTCGTCGTCGTCAGTGGTCGCAGATGTGTCCACGCATCGTAACGAGCAGGGCTGTGCCTGAGTGCCTGGGTCCGCCCCGCAAGATCGTGCAGCCAGGGTAGGGGGCCGCAATCATGAGGACGTCGCGGCCCCGGCAAACGGTTCGGCCCGGGCGGTGAGAGGCACGTACCCTGTCCTGTTGTGCCGAACGCCAATGAAGACAACCCCAGTGCCCTGAGCCAGGTGCAGCACCGCGCGGTCAGCGAATTGCTGCGCGTCTCGCCTGTCGCAGACGACCTTGCCCGCAGATTCCAGGAGGCCGGGTTCTCTCTCGCCCTGGTCGGGGGTTCGGTCCGGGACGCACTGCTCGGCCGGCTCGGCAACGACCTGGACTTCACCACCGATGCCCGCCCCGAGGACGTTCTCAAGATCGTCCGGCCGTGGGCCGACGCGGTCTGGGAGGTCGGGATCGCCTTCGGCACCGTCGGCTGCCAGAAGGACGCCCGGGTCGACGGTGTGGACCAGAGCTTCCAGGTCGAGGTCACGACGTACCGCTCGGAGGCGTACGACCGCACCTCTCGCAAGCCCGAGGTGTCCTACGGCGACTCGATCGAGGAGGACCTCGTCCGCCGGGACTTCACCGTGAACGCGATGGCCGTCGCGCTCCCGGAGAAGGACTTCATCGACCCGCACGGCGGTCTCCAGGACCTGGCCGAGCGCGTCCTGCGCACGCCGGGCACCCCTGAGGACTCCTTCTCCGACGACCCGCTGCGGATGATGCGGGCCGCCCGCTTCGCCGCGCAGCTGGACTTCGAGGTGGCTCCCGAGGTCGTCGCCGCGATGACGGCGATGGCCGACCGGATCGAGATCGTCTCCGCCGAGCGCGTCCGGGACGAGCTGAACAAGCTGATCCTCTCGGCGCACCCGCGCAAGGGCCTCACCCTGCTCGTGGACACCGGCATCGCCGAGCGCGTCCTCCCCGAGCTGCCCGCCCTGCGTCTGGAGCGCGACGAGCACCACCGGCACAAGGACGTCTACGACCACACGCTGATCGTCCTGGAGCAGGCGATGGCGCTGGAGACCGACGGACCGGACCTGACGCTGCGCCTGGCGGCCCTGCTGCACGACATCGGCAAGCCCCGCACGCGCCGCTTCGAGAAGGACGGCCGGGTCTCCTTCCACCACCACGAGGTGGTCGGCGCCAAGATGACGAAGAAGCGCATGACCGCGCTCAAGTACTCCAACGAGCTGGTGAAGGACGTCTCCCGCCTCGTCGAGCTGCACCTGCGCTTCCACGGCTACGGCACCGGTGAGTGGACGGACTCGGCCGTACGCCGCTACGTGCGCGACGCCGGGCCGCTCCTGGGGCGGCTGCACAAGCTGACCCGGTCCGACTGCACGACCCGCAACAAGCGCAAGGCGAACACGCTCTCGCGGGCCTACGACGGCCTGGAGGAGCGCATCGAGCGCCTCCAAGAGCAGGAGGAGCTGGACTCGATCCGTCCGGACCTCGACGGCAACCAGATCATGGAGACCCTGGGTGTTTCCCCGGGACCGGTGATCGGCCAGGCCTACAAGTTCCTGCTCGAACTGCGTCTGGAGAACGGGCCGATGGAGCATGACGCGGCGGTCGCGGCACTCAAGGAGTGGTGGGCGAACCAGGCCCAGGACTGACACGCTCTTCTACGACGACGGGGCTCTGTTTCACGTGAAACAGAGCCCCGGTCCCGTTGAGGGGTGCGGTTGTTTCACGTGAAACGACGACTGCGCATCGTCAGCGCGACCGTGGCATAGACCGACGCCACCAGAACCACCAGGGGCACCGAGCGTCCGTCCGGCGGCAGCATCAGCGCGGCCACGCCGGCGGCGCCGACGAACGAGGCGTTGAAGAGGACGTCGTAGACGGAGAAGATCCGGCCGCGGTAGCCGTCGTCGACGGACGACTGCACGACGGTGTCGGTGGCGATCTTCGCGCCCTGCGTGGTCAGTCCCAGGACGAAGGCGGCGACCATCGTCGGCCCCGGTTCGAAGGGCAGCCCGAGGGCGAGTCCCAGGACGGCGGCGACAGCGGCGCAGATCGCCATCCAGCCGGCCGGTCCGAAGCGCCCCGCGGCGGCGGGGGTGATGACGGCGGCGACGAAGAACCCGGCTCCCGAGATCCCCACCGCCGTACCGAGCAGGGCCAGACCTTCGGCGTCCGTGGACGACCACGCGTACCGGCACAGCATCAGCACCATGACGAGCAGCGCGCCGTAGCAGAACCGCATCGCCGTCATCGCGGCCAGAGCGCGTGCGGCGGCCGGGCGGGAGGCGAGATGCCGCACGCCGGAGACGAGGTCCCGTGCCGCGCCGGACAGCGCGGAGGTCAGGCGCGGCCGCACCAGCTCGGGGTCCGGTCCCAGGAGCTGTACGTCCATGCGCAGCGAGGCGAGGGCCGCGCAGAGATAGAGGAAGGCGCCGAGCAGCACGACGGCCGCATCCGAGTCCGAGGCGACCAGACGCACCACGAAGGCCAGACCGCCGCCCAGGGTCGCGGCGAGCGTCCCCGCGGTCGGTGAGAGCGCGTTGGCGGTGACCAGGCGGTCGGCGTCGACCACGCGCGGGAGGGCGGCCGACAGGCCCGACAGAACGAAGCGGTTGACCGCGGTGACGCACAGCGCGGAGGCGTAGAAGAGCCAGTCGGGCGCGCGGCTCAGCATGAGGGCGGCCGTCGCGGAGGCGAGCACGACGCGGAGGAGGTTGCCGTAGAGGAAGACCTGCCGACGGCGCCAGCGGTCCAGCAGCACGCCCGCGAACGGACCCACGAGGGAGTAGGGCAGCAGCAGGACGGCCATGGCTGAGGCGATCGCCGCGGGAGAGGTCTGCTTCTCCGGGGAGAAGACCACGTAGGTGGCGAGCGCGACCTGGTAGACGCCGTCGGCCCCCTGGGACAGCAGCCGCAGAGTGAGCAGGCCCCGGAAGTCGCGCAGACACAGCAGGACACGCAGGTCACGGACGACAGCCATGGGGCACAGCCTCACATACGAGGAAGGCCCCCGGCGCACGAGAGTGCGATCCAGGGGCCTCACCAGCCTCGGGCGGCAGATGCTTCAAGGTTTCACGTGAAACATCCGGGCCGGCCGTCAGGAGAAGTCGGCGCTCAGCGCTCGACCTCGCCCTTGATGAACTTCTCGACGTTCTCGAAGGCCTCGTCGTCGAAGTACTGAACCGGCGGGGACTTCATGAAGTACGAGGACGCGGAGAGGATCGGGCCGCCGATGCCGCGGTCCTTGGCGATCTTCGCGGCGCGCAGGGCGTCGATGATGACACCCGCGGAGTTCGGGGAGTCCCAGACCTCGAGCTTGTACTCCAGGTTCAGCGGGACCTCACCGAAGGCACGGCCCTCGAGGCGGACGTACGCCCACTTGCGGTCGTCGAGCCACGCGACGTAGTCGGACGGGCCGATGTGGACGTTCTTCTCGCCCAGCTCACGGTCGCGGATCTGCGAGGTGACGGCCTGCGTCTTCGAGATCTTCTTCGACTCGAGGCGGTCGCGCTCCAGCATGTTCTTGAAGTCCATGTTGCCGCCGACGTTGAGCTGCATGGTGCGCTCAAGACGGACACCGCGGTCCTCGAACAGCTTCGCCATCACGCGGTGCGTGATGGTCGCGCCGACCTGCGACTTGATGTCGTCGCCGACGATCGGGACGCCCGCCTCGGTGAACTTGTCCGCCCACTCCTTGGTGCCGGCGATGAAGACCGGGAGAGCGTTGACGAACGCGACCTTGGCGTCGATGGCGCACTGCGCGTAGAACTTCGCCGCGTCCTCGGAACCGACGGGCAGGTAGCAGACGAGAACGTCGACCTGCTTGTCCTTGAGGATCTGGACGACGTCGACCGGGGCCTCGGCGGACTCCTCGATCGTCTCGCGGTAGTACTTGCCCAGACCGTCGAGCGTGTGACCACGCTGGACCTGGACGCCCGAGTTCGGGACGTCGCAGATCTTGATGGTGTTGTTCTCGGAGGCGCCGATGGCGTCGGAGAGGTCGAGGCCGACCTTCTTCGCGTCGACGTCGAACGCGGCGACGAACTCGACGTCACCGACGTGGTAGTCGCCGAACTGGACGTGCATGAGGCCGGGGACCTTGGTCTCCGGGTCAGCGTCCTTGTAGAACTCGACGCCCTGCACCAGCGAGGCGGCGCAGTTGCCCACGCCGACGATGGCTACGCGAACCGAACCCATTCCGGTTGCTCCCTGTGTGTACTGGTGAAGTCCTGAGCGGACTTCACATGGCGGTGTCATCGGACGGATCCGGCCGGGTGCTGTCCCGGTGCCGGGGCAGGCCGCCCGTCTCTCCAGATGTGTCCTGCTGAGCTGCGCTCTCCGGGCCGGACCGTCGTTGGTCGCGTCCAGCGCGCTCGCTCTCGATGAGCTCGTTCAGCCAGCGCACTTCGCGCTCCACGGACTCCATGCCGTGCCGCTGCAGCTCAAGCGTGTAGTCGTCCAGGCGCTCCCGCGTGCGGGCGAAGGAGAGGCGCATCTTCTCGAGGCGCTCCTCCAGCCGACTGCGACGGCCCTCGAGGACGCGCATCCGCACATCGCGCGACGTCTGCCCGAAGAAGGCGAATCGCGCGGCGAAGGTCTCGTCCTCGTATGCATCGGGGCCGGTCTGCGCGAGCAGGTCCTCGAAGTGTTCCTTACCTTCCGCCGTCAACCGATAGACGATCTTGGCGCGACGCCCTCCGAGTGGTGCGGCAGGGGCGTCGGCGGGGCCGGGTCCCGATTCCTCGATCAACCAGCCGTTGGCGACCAGCGTCTTGAGGCAGGGATACAGCGTCCCGTAACTGAAGGCGCGGAAGACCCCCAGCGACGTATTGAGTCGTTTGCGCAGCTCATAGCCGTGCATCGGGGACTCGCGGAGCAGTCCGAGTACAGCGAATTCGAGGATGCCGGAACGTCGGCTCATCGTCGCCTCCTCACTGTCGCGGGCCCATGTATCGACTCTTTATGTCGTGCTGATGTATCGGCTCGATACATCTCGACGATAGAACGACCCTGCGACTGCGACAAGGGGGATCACGGTGAACGGCGTCACATCACCGATTCGCACGAAGTAACTTGCCTGTTTTGGGGTGAACTTCGGCCCTAGGTGGGTTTTGACGGTGCGTAGTCTGTCCGCCATGCAGACCACCGGGAACCGAGTGACGCCTGAGGGCGTCGTCGTTCCCGGTGCAGTGCGGGTGAGTGCCGGAAGGGGCGCATCCGTACGTCGGGGGGACCGGAAACCAGCCGTCGTCCAGGCGCGCGTGCCGCGCCTGCCCGAGGAGTAGTCGTTCGATGAGCGAGCACCGTCGCAAATCGCCGCAGCCGCAGGGCGGCGGGCGTGCCGCGGCCCGTCGCGGAGCACAGTCGGGCCGCCGCGCGGCACCGCGCGGCTCCACCGGTTCACCGTCCGATTCCTACGACGCCCCGAGGCCATCGGGTCCGTCCGAGGGCGGGACCGAAGATCGTCCCTGGGGCGGCCGCGCCGAAGCGCGCCGTGCGGCCCAGCGCAGTGGCGGAGGAAGGCGCAGAGCCCCCGAGGGCGGAGGCCACGGCGGAGCTGGTGGCGGCCGTCGTGGCGGTGGCGGTCCCGGCGGGCCGAACGGTCCGGGGCGTGGCAGGGGCCGTGGCTCCGGCCGTCCGGAGAAGAAGAAGGGGTTCATCGACTACCCCCGTGCCAACAAGGACGGCTGGCGCCGCTGGGTGCCGTCCTGGCGTCTGACGACAGGTGTGGGTGTCGGATTCCTCGGCAGCCTGATGGCGGCGGCGGGCATCGCGTACGCCTTGGTGGACACGCCGACCGTCGCCGACACGGCCACGGCCCAGAACAACGTTTACTACTGGTCCGACGGGACCCAGATGGTCGCGACCGGTGGCGAGACCAACCGGCAGATCATCAACTACGAGGACATCCCGAAGTCGATGCGCTTCGCCGTCATGTCGGCGGAGAACAAGACCTTCGAGACCGACAAGGGCGTCGACCCGATGGGCATCGCCCGCGCCGTGTTCAACATGGCGAAGGGCGGCCAGACCCAGGGCGGCTCGACGATCACCCAGCAGTACGTGAAGAACGCGATGCTGAACGACCAGTCGCAGACGGTGTCGCGAAAGCTCAAGGAGCTGTTCGTCTCCATAAAGGTCGGCCGGACGGTCGACAAGGACACGATCATGGCCGGCTACCTCAACACGGCGTACTACGGGCGCGGTGCCTACGGGATCCAGGCGGCGGCGCGCGCGTACTTCGACGAGAACGCCTCCGACCTCAACGAGAGCCAGACGGCGTTCCTCGCCTCCGTGCTCAAGGGCGCGACGTACTACGACCCCGCGGGTTCTCCCGAGATCGACCCGATCAACGCGACCCGGGAGAAGAACACGGCACGCGCCAAGGCGCGCTGGAGCTGGATCCTCGGCGAAGAGGTGAAGGACGGGCGGCTGACCGCCACCAAGCGTGCCAAGTACATCGAGGACGGCTTCCCCAAGCTGAAGAGCCCGCGCTCCAACGCCCAGCTGAGCGGTCAGGTCGGCTATCTCGTCGACCTCGCCAAGGCCTACGCCATCAACAACGGGGGCATCACCGCCAACGCCCTGCAGCGGGGCGGCTACGAGATCCACACCACCTTCGACAAGCAGAAGGTGAAGCAACTCGAGACCGCGGTGAAGAAGGTCCGCAAGGAGAGCATCAAGCCGGACCAGCGGGAGAAGGACAAGTACGTCCAGTTCGGTGGCGCTTCGGTGAGCCCCAAGGACGGTGCGATCGAGGCCATCTACGGCGGTGCCGATGCCACGAAGCACTTCACCAACAACGCCGACGTGACGGGCGCCCAGGTCGGTTCGACCTTCAAGCCCTTCGTCCTGGCGGCCGCCTTCAAGTACGGCGTGCGGGACCCCGACCAGGGCCCGGACCAGGACAACAGCTCGCGCACCATCGTCTCGCCGAAGAGCCTCTACAGCGGCAAGAACAAGCTGAAGATCCAGAACTACGACGGCTCGGTCTGGACGGACAAGGAGGGCAAGGAATGGCTGCAGACCAACGACGGCGGCGACTCCGTCAACCCTCCGACCTACCAGATCGACCTGCGTGAGGCGATGCGGCAGTCCATCAACTCCGCCTACGTGCAGCTGGGCATGGACGTCGGCCTGGACAAGGTGAAGCAGTCCGCGCTGAGCGCGGGTCTGCTGGAGAACAGCTTCGCCAGCGCCAACTACCCGTCCTTCTCCCTCGGCACCTCCGACCCGAGCGCGATCCGCATGGCCGGCGCCTACGCCACGTTCGCGTCCAGCGGCCAGCAGAACGACCCGTACTCGGTGAAGGAGGTCTTCCACAAGGGCGAGCGGATCTATCAGCACGACACGAAGCCGAAGGCGGCCTTCGAGGCGAACATCGCGGACAACGTCACGGACGTCCTCAAGACGGTCGTCGACAAGGGCACGGGTACGGCGGCCCGGCTGCCGGGCCGCGACGTGGCCGGCAAGACCGGTACCACCGACGGCAACAAGTCCGCCTGGTTCGTGGGCTACACCAAGCAGCTGTCCACCGCGATCACGATGTACCGGATGGACGACAACGAGAACTCCAAGAACCGCAAGTTCCTCGAGATGTACGGAACGGGCGGTCAGGACAAGATCCACGGTGCGTCGTTCCCTGCGGAGATCTGGCACGACTACATGGCCCAGGCCATGCAGAACCAGAAGTACGAGTCCTTCGAGACGCCGCAGCCCATCGGCAAGATCGTCGGTGAGACCGCCAGCCCGACTCCGACGCCGACGGTCAGCACGCCGCCGTCCTCCTCGGCCCCGGCCTCCCCGACGCCGAGCAAGTCCTCGGCCGATCCGTCCCCGTCCACCAGCGAGACGTGCAGCAAGTGGGACTGGAACTGCAACAACGACGGCGGGATGACCGGCGGCGCTGATGGTGGCGCGGACGGCGGAGCATCGACGTCGCCCTCGCCCACCGAGAGTTCGGGAGACACCAGAGGCAACCAGAACGGGGGCTTCATCGGCGGAGGCGGGTAACCCGCACTGTCGTCACCGACCGTGTTTCACGTGAAACGCTGCGTGTTCCACAGCAGTCGAGGGTCGTCGCACCGATCGGGTGCGGCGGCCCTCGCCCCGTTCTCAGCCGCGTACGGCAGGATGTGCGGCATGCCCAGTGCAGAGACGACGCGTGTGAACCCGCAGCAGCCGGATCCCGTACGGCCGACCAGAGAGGACGAGGTCGCCGCGGCCGGCAGCGAGTTCATCGGCGGACCCGTCGGGCGGCGGGCGCTGCTCGGCGGCTCCTGGTGGACCCCCGTACGCGTCATCGTGCTCGTCATGCTCGGCATGTTCGCGCTCGGGATGGTGCAGAAGTTCCCCTGCTACGACGGTGCCTGGTTCTACGGCGCGAGCTCCCAGTACACGCACGCGTGCTACTCGGACATTCCGCACCTCTACCAGGGGCGCGGCTTCGCAGACGGCCTCGTGCCGTACTTCGACAAGCTCTCCGGCGACATGGACTACCTCGAATACCCGGTCCTCACCGGTGTGTTCATGGAGGTCGCCTCCTGGCTGACGCCCGGCAGCGGCACTATCCAGCACCAGGAGCAGGTGTACTGGATGGTCAACGCCGGGATGCTGATGATCTGCGCGGCGGTCATCGCCGTCTGTGTCGCCAGGACCCACCGCAGGCGCCCCTGGGACGGCCTCCTGGTCGCCCTGGCACCCGCGTTCGCGCTGACCGCCACCATCAACTGGGATCTCTTCGCAGTGGCCCTCACAGCGGCCGCCATGCTGATGTGGTCGCGCGGCCGCGCCCTCGCCTTCGGCGTCCTGCTCGGGCTCGCCACCGCCGCCAAGCTCTACCCCTTCCTGCTGCTCGGCCCGCTGCTCGTGCTGTGCTGGCGTGCCGGCAAATGGCGGGAGTTCGGGGTCGCGACGCTCGGCGCGGTCGTCTCGTGGCTGGTCGTGAACCTGCCGGTGATGATCCTGGCGCCCGAGGGCTGGTCGAAGTTCTACACGTTCAGCCAGGAACGCGGCGTCGACTTCGGTTCGTTCTGGCTGATCCTCTCCCAGCACATGGACACGCCGCTCGACACGGACGTGGTCAACACGCTGGCCACGGCCCTGATGGTGCTGTCCTGCCTCGGCGTCGCGGTGCTGACGCTCACCGCCCCGCGACGGCCGCGCTTCGCGCAGCTCGCCTTCCTGGTGGTCGCCGCCTTCATCCTCACCAACAAGGTCTACTCGCCGCAGTACGTACTGTGGCTGATCCCGCTCGCCGCCCTGGCGCGGCCCAAGTGGCGGGACTTCCTGATCTGGCAGGCCTGCGAGGTCGCGTACTTCCTCGGGATCTGGCTGTACCTCGCGTACACGACCAGTGGTGACAAGCACCAGGGTCTGCCGACCGAGGGCTACCAACTGGCGATCGCCGTGCACCTGGTGGGCACGCTGTACCTGTGCGCCGTCATCGTGCGGGACATCTGGCTGCCCGAGCGGGACGTGGTGCGGCGGTCCGGGGACGACGACCCCTCGGGCGGGGTGCTGGACGGCTCGGAGGACGTCTTCGTCCTCGGGTACGCGGCCCATCCCCCGCGGCACGCCGCGCACGACTGGGAGCAGCCGCCCGCGTCGGTGGACTGGGGCAAGAGCCCCGACGGTTCGCACTGACCGAACGGCAGCACAAGGCGGGCCGGGCACTTCGTGAGTGCCCGGCCCGCCTTGTGTCCGTTCGTGTGCCGAGTCGCCTCAGCGGTCCACGATCCGGTCGAACTGCGTGGTGGTGTGCCGCAGGTGGGCCACCAGCTCCTCGCCGACCTTCGGCTCGGCGGCGTCCGACGGCACGAACAGGATCGACACCTGCATGTGCGGCGGCTCGGCGAACCAGCGCTGCTTGCCCGACCAGACGTACGGCGCGAGGTTCCGGTTCACCGTCGCCAGGCCGGCCCGGGCGACGCCCTTGGCGCGCGGCATGACGCCGTGCAGCGCCTTCGGGGCCTCCAGACCCACACCGTGCGAGGTGCCGCCCGCCACGACCACCAGCCAGCCGTCGGAGGCCGCCTTCTGCTGGCGATAGCCGAACCGGTCGCCCTTGGCGACGCGGGTGACGTCGAGGACGGCGCCGCGGTACTCGGTCGCGTCGTGGTCGCCCAGCCACAGCCGCGTACCGATGCGCGCGCGGAAGCGGGTCTGCGGGAACTGCTGCTGGAGACGGGCCAGTTCCTCGGCCTTGAGGTGGCTGACGAACATGGTGTGCAGCGGCAGCCGTGCCGCGCGCAGCCGGTCCATCCAGCCGATGACCTCCTCGACGGCGTCCGAGCCGTCGGTGCGGTCCAGCGGCAGGTGGATCGCGAAGCCCTCCAGGCGTACGTCCTGGATGGCGTGGGCGAGCTGGGGCAGATCCTGCTCGGTCACCCCGTGCCGCTTCATCGAGGACATGACCTCGATGACGACGCGGGCGCCGACCAGGCCGTGCACACCGTCGACGGAGGAGACGGAGCGGATCACACGGTCGGGCAGCGGAACCGGTTCCTCGCCGCGCCGGAACGGGGTCAGGACCAACAGGTCACCGCTGAACCAGTCCTTTATCCGGGCGGCCTCGTAGGTGGTCCCCACGGCGAGGATGTCGGAGCCGAGGCGCGTGGCCTCCTCCGCCAGCCGTTCGTGGCCGAAGCCGTAGCCGTTGCCCTTGCAGACGGGGACGAGCCCCGGAAACTGCTCGAGCACGTGCTTGTGGTGTGCCCGCCAGCGCGCGGTGTCGACGTAGAGCGTGAGCGCCATGGCCGGTCCCGGAACCTTTCTCGTGGCTGCGGTGTAGCAGAGGTATGAAGAAACTTTGGAGCTACATGAATTGTGCCGGGTCCGCCGGGCAAACAGAGCCCCATGTGACGTACCGGTTCCCGAGGAGCCGTCTCCGGCCCGGTCAGCGCCGCGACATGTAGATGTCGAGCGCCTTGTGGAGCAGCTTGTTGAGCGGGAAGTCCCACTCGCCGAGGTACTCGGCGGCCTGGCCACCCGTGCCGACCTTGAACTGGATCAGGCCGAAGAGGTGGTCGGTCTCGTCGAGCGAGTCGGAGATGCCGCGCAGGTCGTAGACGGTGGCACCGAGCGCGTACGAGTCGCGCAGCATCCGCCACTGCATCGCGTTCGAGGGCCGGACCTCGCGGCCGATGTTGTCGGAGGCGCCGTAGGAGTACCAGACGTGCCCGCCGACGACGAGCATGGTGGCGGCCGACAAATTCACCCCGTTGTGCCGGGCGAAGTACAGGCGCATGCGGTTGGGGTCCTCGGAGTTGAGGGCCGTCCACATGCGCTGGAAGTACGACAGCGGGCGCGGCCGGAAGTGGTCGCGCTCGGCCGTGATCTCGTACAGCCGCTGCCACTCGGCGAGGTCCTGGTAGCCGCCCTGGACGACCTCGACACCGGCCTTCTCGGCCTTCTTGATGTTGCGGCGCCACAGCTGGTTGAAGTTCTTGTGGACCTCTTCCAGGGAGCGGTTCGCGAGCGGCACCTGGTACACGTAGCGCGGCTGCACGTCGCCGAAGCCGGCGCCGCCGTCCTCACCCTGCTGCCAGCCCATGCGGCGCAGCTTGTCGGCCACCTCGAAGGCGCGGGGCTCGATGAAGTCGGCCTCGATGTCGCGCAGGCGCTTCACATCGGGGTCCTGGATGCCCTTCTTGATGGAAGGAGCCTCCCAGCGCCGGATGATCACCGGCGGGCCCATCTTCACGGAGAAGGCGCCCTGCTGCTTGAGGTGCGCCAGCATCGGGCGCAGCCACTCCTCGAGGTTCGGGGCGTACCAGTTGATGACCGGGCCCTCGGGCAGGTACGCGAGGTAGCGCTTGATCTTGGGCAGCTGGCGGTACAGGACCAGGCCCGCGCCGACCATCTCGCCGTTCTTCTCGTCGAACCAGCCCAGGCTCTCCGAGCGCCATTCAGCCTTCACGTCGGCCCATGCCGGGACCTGCATGTGGCTCGCCGACGGCAGGCTCTGGATGTAGGCCAGATGCTGCTCTCGGCTGATGGTCCTCAGGGTCAGGCTCATTCGGGGCGCTCCTCGGGCTGGTGTGTCCCCATGGATACAGGGGCTCCGGCTCTCGCGCCGAAGCCTACTGTGCCCCGTGAGCGCCCCGAATGGCTGTGTCGGAGTAAGTCTCCGCGGACGGCCCGGCTCAGCCGATGACCCCGCCGAACAGTCCTCCGTGAGCCATTCCGATGAAGAAGCCGACGGCCGAGGCACCCAGGCCCAGGATCAGGCCGAACCGCTCCCGGGTCGTCTCCGAGACGTACTGGCCGTAGGCCCCGGTGAAGATCCCGACGAGCCCGGCCCAGGAGCTGAGGAGATGGAGGTTGCTCCAGATCGACGTGATGAGCGCGAGGACGCCGAGCACCGCGGTCGCGTAGAGCAGGGTGTCGGGGAGCGGATGGGCCTTGCCGTCGCTGGCGAAGAGAGAGCCCGCGCTCGTGCTGTTGGGTCGCATTGCTTGTGCCATAGGGCACCTCCTGCGGAAGGCGGCGCATCGTAGCGCCGTACACACCCGATGTGTACAGACTGCGGTCGATCGCTGTCGGATTTCAACCGGAAGCCGGGGTGCGGGTAGTCTGTACCGTCTGCATCGGTGTCTGCCCACGTCCCGGCAAGGGACGGGTACCCACTGATCACGCACTGAACTGCGCGGTTCTCTTTCCGAGGGCCGATTGTCAGTGGTGGCCGATACCGTTGCTCACGCATAACAACCCTCCTGCCACGGAACGACCGTGGCCGCTGAGTCCAAAGGAGGTGGGTTCCACATGCGTCACTACGAGGTGATGGTCATCCTCGACCCCGATCTGGAGGAGCGCGCTGTCGCCCCCCTGATCGAGAACTTCCTCTCCGTCGTCCGTGAGGGCAACGGAAAGGTCGAGAAGGTCGACACCTGGGGCCGTCGTCGTCTCTCGTACGAGATCAAGAAGAAGCCCGAGGGCATCTACTCGGTCATCGATCTGCAGGCTGAGCCCGCGATCGTCAAGGAGCTCGACCGCCAGATGAACCTGAACGAGTCGGTCCTCCGGACCAAGGTCCTCCGCCCCGAGACCCACTGAACCTCCCGGTTCAGCCACTCGGGATTCGAGTAGCAGCAAGCAGTCCGCAGCAAACCCGCCGAGAGGTACCCCATGGCAGGCGAGACCGTCATCACGGTCGTCGGCAATCTTGTCGACGACCCCGAGCTGCGCTTCACCCCCTCCGGTGCGGCGGTCGCGAAGTTCCGTGTCGCGTCCACTCCCCGCACCTTCGACCGGCAGACCAATGAGTGGAAGGACGGCGAGAGCCTGTTCCTGACCTGCTCGGTCTGGCGTCAGGCGGCGGAGAACGTCGCGGAGTCGCTCCAGCGAGGCATGCGCGTCATCGTGCAGGGCCGGCTGAAGCAGCGGTCCTACGAGGACCGTGAGGGCGTCAAGCGCACGGTCTACGAGCTGGACGTCGACGAGGTCGGCGCCAGCCTGCGCAGCGCCACGGCCAAGGTCACCAAGACCAGTGGCGGTGGCGGTCGCGGTGGCCAGGGCGGTTACGGCGGCGGCGGTGGCGGCGGCCAGCAGGGCGGCGGCTGGGGCGGTGGCTCCGGCGGCGGTCAGCAGCAGGGCGGCGGCGGTGCTCCCGCCGACGACCCCTGGGCGACCGGTTCGCCCTCCGGCGGCGGCCAGCAGGGCGGCGGCGGTGGCGGCTGGGGCGGAAGCTCCGGCGGCTCCGGCGGCGGCTACTCGGACGAGCCCCCCTTCTAGGGACGCGCCCCTCGGGGCCGGGCTCGCACCCACACTTCTTGATCACACAGGAGAAACACCATGGCGAAGCCGCCTGTGCGCAAGCCTAAGAAGAAGGTCTGCGCTTTCTGCAAAGACAAGGTCACGTACGTGGACTACAAGGACACGAACATGCTGCGGAAGTTCATTTCCGACCGCGGCAAGATCCGTGCCCGCCGCGTGACCGGCAACTGCACGCAGCACCAGCGTGACGTCGCCACGGCCGTCAAGAACAGCCGTGAGATGGCGCTGCTGCCCTACACGTCCACCGCGCGATAAGGGAAGGGTGACCGAACAATGAAGATCATCCTGACCCACGAGGTCTCTGGCCTCGGCACCGCCGGCGACGTCGTCGACGTCAAGGACGGGTACGCCCGCAACTACCTGGTCCCGCGTGGTTTCGCGATCCGCTGGACCAAGGGTGGCGAGCAGGACGTGGCGCAGATCCGCCGCGCCCGCAAGATCCACGAGATCGCGACGATCGAGCAGGCCAACGAGGTCAAGGCCAAGCTCGAGGCCGTCAAGGTCCGTCTGGCCGTCCGCTCCGGCGACGCCGGTCGTCTCTTCGGCTCCGTCACCCAGGCCGACGTCGCTTCGGCGATCGAGACCGCGGGTGGCCCGAAGGTCGACAAGCGCCGTGTCGAGCTGGGCTCGCCGATCAAGACGCTGGGCGCCCACGAGGCGACCGTGCGTCTGCACCCCGAGGTGTCCGTCAAGGTCAACGTCGAGGTCGTCGCTGCCTGAGCACTGCCCTGAGCAGCGCTGAAGCGAGATGTGGGGCCGCACCCTTCGGGGTGCGGCCCCACATGCGTGTCGGGGTGCGAGTGGTGACGCCGGGAGTGCGTCCGGTTGCGCCGTTTCACGTGAAACGGCGGGCTGCCCCGGGTCGGTCAGCGCGTCGCGCCGGTGACGACCCAACGGCCGGAGCGGTAGCGGACCCAGAGCGTCGCCATGCGGACCGCCATCATCAGCGTCATGGCTCCCCAGACCGCCGTGAGCCCTCCGCCCAGTACCGGGACCAGGAGCGCGATTGGGGTGAAGACCGCCAGGGTGATCAGCATGGCCCAGGCCAGGTACGGGCCGTCGCCGGCGCCCATGAGGACACCGTCGAGGACGAAGACGATGCCGCAGATCGGCTGGGACAGCGCGACCACGATGAGAGCGGGCAGCGCCGCGTCCTGAACGACCGGGTCGCTCGTGAACAGCGGGACGAAGAGCGGGCGCGTGACCACGACCAGGACGCCGAGGACGACCCCGGCCGCGATGCCCCACTGCACCATGCGGCGGCAGACATCACGGGCTCCTTCGGCGTCGTCGGCTCCGAGGTAGCGGCCGATGATGGCCTGACCCGCGATGGCGATGGCGTCGAGGGCGAAGGCCAGCAGGCTCCAGAGGGACAGGATGATCTGGTGGGCGGCGACGTCCGCGTCACCGAGCCGGGCCGCGACCGCCGTGGCGATCATCAGGACCGCGCGCAGGGCGAGGGTGCGGACGAGGAGCGGGGTCCCTGCCTGAGCACAGGCGCGGATGCCTGCCAGGTCCGGGCGCAGTGAGGCGCCGTGTCGGCGGGCCCCGCGGACGACCACGATCAGGTAGATCGCGGCCATGCCGAACTGGGCGATGACCGTGCCCCAGGCAGAGCCCGCGATGCCGAGTCCGGCGCCGTAGACCAGCGCGAGGTTGAGCACGCCGTTGGCGACGAAGCCGGCGACGGCCACGTACAGCGGGGTCTTGGTGTTCTGGAGGCCGCGCAGGACACCCGTGGCGGCCAGGACCACGAGCATCGCGGGGATGCCGAGAGTGGAGATGCGCAGATAGGTGGTCGCGTACGGAGCGGCTGTGTCCGACGCACCGAACAGACTGACCAGGCCCGGTGCGGTGGGCAGGACGACCGCGACGACTGCGGCGCCCAGGAGCAGCGCGAGCCAGATGCCGTCCATGCCCTGCTGGATCGCGGCCCGGGTGTCGCCCGCGCCGACCCGGCGGGCCACGGCCGCGGTGGTGGCGTAGGCGAGGAAGACGAAGACGCTGACCGCGGTGGTCAGCAGCGCCGAGGCGACGGCGAGCCCTGCCAGCTGGGAGGTGCCGAGGTGGCCGACGATGGCGCTGTCGGCCATGAGGAAGAGGGGCTCCGCGACGAGTGCGCCGAAGGCGGGAACGGCGAGAGCCACGATCTCTCGGTCGTGCCGGCGTCTGGCGGCCTTGGGCGTCACTGGAGCCTGTGTCATGAGCACCAATCTAATCTTCCACAGGTAAGAGATGCAATGGCATTGAGACCCTTACTTCGAGCGGGCTCTCGTACGGTGCCGAACGTCGCTCGCGGAGATCTTGGTCCGACTGGGAAAGTTTTTCTCCTGCACAGCCAGTGGATGGGATACGCGCAGGTCAAGTGGGTTGCGCGGGAATCGCTGAGGGCTTGTTCACAGGCCTGTCCACCGGGTCGTGCACAGGATTTCCCCAGTTCTCCACAGGGAGAGGGTCGTCTTCCACAGAGCCTGTGGATAACCAGATTGGCTGACGGTGCGGACACGCCTACGGTGGAGCGGCGCCCACTGTCTCCGCCGACCTCGGAAACCTGCACATATCCGACGCGTCAGAACCGGAGTCGGGCCTCTTTATTTGTCAGTGTCGTGCCGTAGGAATGATGGGCACGGCGAGGTCCGCTCGGCGGACGGGAGGAGGTGGCCCGGTGAGTATCTCCGAGCCGTTGGACGACCCCTGGGCCGACAGCGGTCCCAGTGATCGTCTGCCCCCTTCCCGGCCGCGCCGCGGCGGCGGCCGGGGTGACCAGCACGAGCGGGGCCGAGAGGACAGCGGCTGGGACGACGGACCCGCCACGTTCGAGCGCGTACCGCCGCAGGATCTTGACGCCGAGCAGTCCGTGCTCGGCGGCATGCTGCTGTCCAAGGACGCGATCGCGGACGTCGTCGAGGTCCTCAAGGGCGCCGACTTCTACAAGCCCGCCCACGAAACGATCTTTCAGGCGATCCTCGACGTCTACGCCAAGGGCGAGCCGGCCGACCCGATCACCATCGCCGCCGAGCTGACCAAGCGCGGCGAGATCAACAAGGTCGGCGGCGCATCGTATCTGCACACCCTCGTCCAGACGGTCCCGACGGCGGCGAACGCCGAGTACTACGCGGAGATCGTGCACGAGCGGGCCGTTCTGCGCCGGCTCGTCGAGGCGGGCACGCGGATCACGCAGATGGGATACGCGGCCGACGACGACGTCGACGAGATCGTCAACAAGGCGCAGGCGGAGATCTACGCCGTCACCGAGCAGCGCACCAGTGAGGACTACCTCCCGCTCGGCGACATCATGGAGGGCGCGCTCGACGAGATCGAGGCGATCGGCTCGCGCAGCGGCGAGATGACCGGTGTGCCGACCGGCTTCACCGACTTCGACTCGCTCACGAACGGTCTGCACCCGGGCCAGATGATCGTTATCGCGGCCCGTCCCGCCATGGGTAAGTCGACGCTCGCGCTGGACTTCGCGCGGGCGGCGTCCATCAAGAACAACCTGCCCAGCGTCATCTTCTCCCTCGAAATGGGGCGCAACGAGATCGCGATGCGTCTGCTGTCGGCCGAGGCGCGGGTGGCCCTGCACCACATGCGGTCCGGCACGATGACCGACGAGGACTGGACGCGGCTCGCGCGCCGGATGCCCGAGGTCTCGGCCGCGCCGCTCTACATCGACGACTCCCCGAACCTGTCGATGATGGAGATCCGCGCCAAGTGCCGCCGCCTGAAGCAGCGCAACGACATCCGGCTCGTGATCATCGACTATCTGCAGCTGATGCAGGCCGGTGGCTCCAAGCGCTCCGAGAGCCGTCAGCAGGAGGTCTCGGACATGTCCCGAAACCTGAAGCTGCTGGCCAAGGAGCTCGAGGTCCCGGTGATCGCGCTCTCGCAGCTGAACCGTGGTCCCGAGCAGCGCACCGACAAGAAGCCGATGGTCTCCGACCTGCGTGAGTCCGGCTCCATTGAGCAGGACGCCGACATGGTCATCCTGCTGCACCGCGAGGACGCCTACGAGAAGGAGTCACCGCGCGCGGGCGAGGCCGACATCATCGTCGGCAAGCACCGTAACGGCCCGACGGCCACGATCACGGTCGCCTTCCAGGGCCACTACTCGCGCTTCGTGGACATGGCACAGACGTGATGACGGGCCGTCCGGCTTGAGCTGATCAGCCGCTGGTGAAAACGGGTCGACGCGGCCGGACCCGCACGGTGGACTGGGCGCATGACCTCACCCTCAGAAGAGCTGTTGCCCAGTACGCGCCGTGGTCTCCTGCACCGCGTCGCCGTCGCCCAGAGCGAGGGACGCGCGCCCTCGCTCGTCGCCGCGGTGGCCCGGGACGGTGAGGTGGTGTGGGCCGGGTCGCGCACCTCGGTGGACGGGCACGGACCCGACGAGCACGTGCAGTACCGGATCGGGTCGATCACCAAGACGTTCACGGCCGTGCTGGTGCTGCGGCTGCGTGACGAGGGGCTGCTCGATCTGAGTGATTCGCTGGAGAAGCACCTTCCGGGAACCGGTGCCGGAGACGTCACCGTCGCCGAACTCCTCGCGCACACCGGCGGGTTGGCGGCCGAGACACCGGGCGAGTGGTGGGAGAGGTCGTCCGCCGCGCTGCGGCCGACCCTCGCCGATGTCCTCGGCGAGCGGCCCTTCCGGCATCCCGTCGGGCGCCGCCACCACTACTCCAACCCCGGCTACACGCTGCTGGGCTCGCTGGTGGAGGCGGTGCGTGGTGTCACCTGGGAGGAGGTCCTGCGCACGGAGATCCTCGAACCGCTCGGGCTGACCCGTACCGGCGTCCGGCCGCAGATGCCGCATGCGGGTGGCTGGGCCGTGCACCCGTACGCCGATGTGCTGCTGCCGGAGCCGAGCGAGGATCTCGGCCTGATGGCACCGGCCGGCCAACTGTGGTCCACGGCCAGGGACCTGGCGGTGTTCGCGGGCTTCCTCACCACGGGCGACGAGCGGGTGCTGAGCGCGGAATCGGTGCGGGAGATGCGTACCCCGGCCGCGCCGACCCTGTCCGGCGACTGGGAGACGTCGTACGGCCTCGGTATGCAGGTGGTGCGCAGGGACGGACGGATCCTGGCCGGGCACACCGGATCGCTGCCCGGGTTCGTGGCGGGTCTGTGGCTGAGCGAGGAGGAGGGGCTGGCGGCGGTCGTCCTGGCCAACTGCACGTCCGGTGTGGCCGCGGGAACCGTCGCCGCCGAGCTGCTGGGCGCCGTCGCCGACGCCGAGCCGCGCCTCCCCGAGCCGTGGCGTCCGCTGCCCGAGGTCGATCCGGCGGTCCTGGAGCTGGCGGGCCCCTGGTACTGGGGCACGCAGATCGTGGCGCTGCGTCTGGCGGCGGACGGCGCCGTCGTGCTCGGGCCGGTGGCCGGCGGGGGGCGCCGCTCCCGGTTCCGGGCCAACGGCGACGGCACCTGGACCGGCCTGGACGGCTATTACGCGGGGGAGCCGCTGCGGGCCGTGCGGCGGCCCGACGGATCGGTGAGCCATCTCGACCTGGGGTCGTTCGTCTTCACCCGGCAGCCCTACGACGTGGACGCGCCGGTGCCCGGCGGAGTGGACCCGGAGGGGTGGCGGGGGCTCCCGGGCTGAGCGTCGTCCGGGTGCGGGGGCCGTTTCACGTGAAACGGCCCCCGCACCCCTCTGTCACAGCTGCAGCTTGAACCCCACGTGGGACGCCGTGAAGCCGAGCCGCTCGTAGAACCGGTGGGCGTCGGTGCGGGTGACGTCGGAGGTCAGCTGCACCAGCCGGCAGTCCTGGCGCCGCGACTCGTCGACGGCCCAGTTGATGAGCTGGGTGCCGAGCCCGCTGCCCCGCTCGTCGGAGTGGACGCGTACGCCCTCGATGATCGAGCGGGTGGAGCCCTTGCGGGAGAGCCCCGGAATGACGGTGAGCTGCAGGGTGCCGACGACCCGGTCCTCACGGACGGCCACGACCAGGTGCTGGTTCGGATCGGCGGTCAGCCGGGCGTGCGCGGCGAGGTACGGTGCGAGGTCGTCCGGTGATTCCCGCTGTGCGCCGAGCGCATCGTCCGCCAGCATCGCGACGATCGCCGGTACGTCCTCGGCCGCGGCCGCTCTTATCTCAAGATCTCCCATGCCCGCAGCCTAGGCGGGGACGCGCAGTTCCTCGACGGCCCTGACCAGTGGGGCGAGTTCCGGGTCCTCGGCCGCGGTGTCGAGGGCTTCGCGCAGGGCGGCCTGGTTGGTCGGGCGGGCCTCTTCCAGGAGCGCCAGACCGGCTTCGGAGACGTTGGTGTAGATCCCGCGCCGGTCGGTGGGGCACAGGTAGCGCTGGAGCAGGCCGCGGTCCTCGAGGCGGGTGACCAGTCGGGTCGTCGCGCTCTGGCTGAGGACGACGGCGTCGGCGACCTGCTTCATCTGGAGATGCCCGCCCTCACCGTCGTGCTGCCGGCTCAGGACGTCGAGCAGCGAGTACTCGCGCACGCTCAGGCCGTGTCCGGCCTGGAGAGCGCGCTCGATGTGCGCCTCGATCCGTCCGTGGAGCAGGGAGAGGGCGCACCAGCCCTGGGAGAGGGCGGTGAGTGCGGGGTCTGTGGCGGTCATGGCTCGTGGATCCTCCGTCCCGGAGTGGATGCGTACCAGGGTAGTCGATGGATCGAGATTGCCCGCGTTTGCAATTAACCAGCGTCTGCAATTATTGTGAGATCTCGTAAAGCGCACCCGCAACAATCTGGGAAGGTGAACCCCCATGCCTCTCGCGCTTCTGGCTCTCGCGATCGGGGCCTTCGGGATCGGAACCACGGAATTCGTGATCATGGGACTCCTCCCACAGGTCGCGGGTGACTTCGGCGTCTCCATCCCCACGGCAGGCTTCCTGGTGACCGGCTACGCCCTGGGCGTGATGCTCGGCGCCCCGCTGATGACCGTCCTGGGCACCCGTATCCCGCGCAAGCGGATGCTGATGGTGCTGATGGGCTTCTTCATCGTCGGCAACCTGCTCTCCGCCGTGGCGCCCGTCTTCGCCGTCATGCTGATCGGCCGGGTGGTCGCCTCGCTCGCCCACGGCGCGTTCTTCGGCATCGGCTCGGTCGTCGCCGCCGAACTGGTGGCCCCGGCCAAGAAGGCCGGCGCGATCGCCATGATGTTCACCGGCCTGACCGTGGCCAACGTCGTCGGCGTCCCGCTCGGCACCCTCATCGGCCAGTCCGTCGGCTGGCGTGTCACGTTCGCGGTCGTCGCCGCGCTCGGCGTCCTCGGGCTCGCCGGTATCGCCAAGCTCGTACCCGACCTGCCCAAGCCGGAGGGCGTGCGACTGCGCCACGAGGTGGCCGCCTTCAAGAACGTGCAGGTCCTGCTCGCCATGGCGATGACCGTGCTCGGCTTCGGCGGAGTCTTCGCGGCCATCACCTACATCACGCCGATGATGACCCACGTCGCCGGATTCGCCGAGGGATCCGTGACCTGGCTGCTGGTCCTCTTCGGGCTCGGGATGGTCGGCGGCAACCTGGTCGGCGGCAAGTTCGCCGACCGCGCGCTGATGCCCATGCTCTACGTGTCGCTGGGCGCCCTCGCCCTCGTCCTCGGGCTGTTCACGGTGACCGCGCACCACAAGGTCCTGGCCGCGATCACCATCGCCCTGATCGGCGCGCTCGGCTTCGCGACGGTGCCGCCGCTGCAGAAGCGGGTCCTCGACCACGCCTCCGGCGCCCCGACGCTCGCCTCGGCCGTCAACATCGGCGCCTTCAACGCCGGCAACGCCCTCTCCGCCTGGCTCGGCGGCCTGGTGATCTCCGCCGGGCTCGGCTACACCGCCCCCAACTGGGTCGGCGCCGTCCTCGCGGCGAGCGCCCTCGTCCTCGCCATCCTGTCGGCCTTCCTGGAGCGCCGTACGCCCGCCCAGGTCCCGGCGGCCGCGGCCGCCGAAGAGCGGCACGCCGAGCCGGTCCACATCTGACCCCGCGCACCGGCCCCGGGCCCCCTGGGTCGGTCCCGACCACCCGCACCACCCCGCAAGGAGCATCACCCCATGAGCACCCCCACCGCTGTCGCCCCGCTGACCATCGACGACGCCGAGACGCTCGTCTCCGCCGCCCGCCGGGCCGCGGAGGCCGCCGGAGTCACCGTCAGCGTCACCGTCCTCGACGCGGGCGGCCACCTCCTCGCGTTCCGCCGCGACGACCGTGCCGTCCTCATCTCCGGCGAGACCAGCACCCGCAAGGCGTACACCGCGCTGCAGCTCAACGCCCCCACGGCCGACCTCGTCGACCTGGTCAAGCCGGACGGGCCGTTCCACACCCTGCCCACCGCTCTCGACCAGCCGCTGCTGTTCATCGCCGGCGGTGTGCCGGTCCACCGCGACGGCCGCCTCATCGGCGCCGTCGGTGTCGGCGGCGGCGCACCCGAGCAGGACCACGGGTTCGCCACGGAGGCCGTCAGCACCCTCGCCTGAGCCCCCATCACCGGATCAGCCCCCAAGCCGTCGCACAGCGGCGGTCCTTGGGGGGCTGATCCGGTTGCGGAACCCGTGGGTGCCGGTCCGTGGGCGCCGCCTCAGCCCGCCGCGACCGTCAGCGGGGCGAACCTGCGGGTCCAGTCGCCGGGCAGGTCCGGTGCGCCGTGGTTCATCACCGCGTTGAACGCGACGCCTTCGAGGCCGCGCTCCTTCAGCCAGGCGAGCAGCTCTTCGTGGCGGACGTCGACGTCGGTGCGCAGCGGCCGGTCCGTGCCCGCCGCGAGGGCGGTGACGAGAGCCTGCGCGGTCTCGGTGTCGCGGGCGATCAGCGGGCCGACGACATGGGTGTCCATGTTGGGCCAGAGCGCCGCGTAGCCGATGAGCCGGCCGTCCTCCTCCGCCACGCGCAGCTGGTCGGAGAAGGCGGGAAGCCGCGTGATGACATGCGTGCGGTCGGGGCCGAACACCTCGGCGTCCAGGCGCAGGATCGCCGAAAGGTCCTCGGCGGTGGCCGGGCGTGTGGCGACGCCCGGGGCGGTGCCACCGGGGGTGAAGCGGCCCCTCACCATCTCGGCCCGGCCGGTGACCTTGAACCCCAGTTCCTCGTAGAGCGGCTGCCCGTTCGGTGTCGCGTGCAGGGTCAGCGGAGTGGTGCCCGCCTGCTCGACGACGTAGTGCATCAGGCGCCTGCCGACCCCCTGTCGCGCATGGCGTTCGGCGACCAGGACCATGCCGACCGCGCCGAGTTCGGGCCGCTCGGCAGGCCCGTACGACGTCACCACGCAGGCGCTGACGAGTCCCCCGTCGGGGTCGTCGATGCCGTAGCCGGTGCCGGCGCTCAGCAGCAGGCCCCATTTGTGTTCTTCGCGGGGCCAGCCGCGGTCCTCCGAGAGATCGGCGCAGGCGGAGACGTCGCCACGAGTGAGACGGCGAATGGGCAAACCGGAGAGGGAAGGTGTCGACACGCAGGTCAGGCTGTCGGACTTGCCCCCGTGCCGTCCACCACTTTGCCCGCAGTGACGTGGTGCTTTCGGCCACGTCGGCCCGCCCCGGCCCCGGCCCGGCCGTGCGGAACGGGCCGCAGTTTCACGTGAAACGAACCCCGGGCGCCCGGCGTCCCCCTTGCCGGAAGCGATCTGCGGAAGACGGACGAATTGGTGCGGCACGACCGGGAATTGAGGCAATTGCATTGCCCGCGAGATCCGGCAAATCGGTAGTCGGGACGGGAGGTGGCCGGGATGTGCCCGGCTGCCGGTAGGGTCGACTCCGGTTCCTGTCCGGACCGGACGGGCCGAGGCGGGAGCGGCAGGCCGCGGCACACGCAGGCCGACGCAGCCTAACCGCACGGAAAGATCGAAGACCTGCGCTTTCCGCTTTGCACGCCGTGCAATGGCGCCAGGTGGCAAGCTGCGAAGAGGGGACTGCGGACAATGTCACATTCTTGCCTTACTTGTCCGTAGCAAGTCGAAATGCAGTGTTCAATGTGGGCCGCATTGACTAGTCGAACCACACGGGGGAAACCGCAAGACTTCAGCTCACGAGGGGCTCGGGAGAGTGCCGGGGAGCAGAGAAGTTCGTAGACCGACCGAAAGATGTTCGAGGCGAGGCACAGCATGGACGCTCCGACCACTACGTCGGCCGATTCCGGTTCGGACGGCGGGGGCGGCTGGTTCACGCCGCGGAAGACCCCGGATCCCGAGACCAGCGGTCCCGAGCGGCAGGACGCCGACGACCGCCGGGCCGGCCCCGAACACCCCGTGGGCAGGCCCACGCACGATCCGTCCCGGCAGCGGGCGGACGAGGGCCGAATACCCGAGCCCCGCAGCCACCGTGAGCCGCCGCACGCGGCCCCCGCCGCCACGGCCGGGCCCACTGCCGCTGCCGGGCCCACCGCCCCCGTCGGTCCCTCCGCGGAACCGCGCCCCCCGCGCTCGCTCCGCGACACCGCCTCCCCCGACGCGATCCTCGTGCGCCGCACGATGGAGGAGATCGGCCCCGTCGCCGATCAGGTCACCTCGTACTTCTACGCCCTGCTCTTCGTGCGCCACCCGGAGCTGCGCCCGCTCTTCCCCGCCGCGATGGACACCCAGCGCGACCGGCTCCTGAGGGCGCTGCTCACCGCCGCCGAGCACGTCGACAACAAGCTCGTACTGGTCCCGTACCTGAAGAACCTGGGCCGGGGCCACCGCAAGTACGGCACGCACGCCGCGCACTACCCGGCCGTCGGCGAATGCCTCATCGCGGCGCTCACCCAGTACGCGAAGACCACATGGTCCGCCGAGACCGAGGCCGCCTGGGTCCGCACCTACACGACGATCTCCCAGGTGATGATCGACGCGGCGGCCGAGGACGAGCTGAAGGCCCCCGCCTGGTGGCTGGCGGAGGTCGTCTCGCACGATCTGCGCACCCCCGACATCGCCGTCGTGACCGTGCGGCCGGACCAGCCCTACCCGTTCCTCGCGGGCCAGTACACGACGCTGGAGACACCGTGGTGGCCGCGGATCTGGCGGCACTACTCCTTCGCGTCGGCGCCCCGCTCCGACGGGCTGCTCTCGTTCCACGTGAAGGCGGTCCCGGCCGGCTGGGTCTCCAACGCGCTGGTGCACCGCGCCCGTCCCGGCGACGTCCTGCGGCTCGGCCCGCCCGCCGGCTCCATGACGGTCGACCACAACACCGACAGCGGCCTGCTCTGCCTGGGCGGCGGCACCGGCATCGCGCCCATCAAGGCCCTGGTGGAGGATGTCGCCGAGCACGGCAGACGGCGCCCGGTCGAGGTGTTCTACGGCGCCCGCACCGATCACGACCTGTACGACATCGACACGATGCTGCGCCTCCAGCAGAGCCACCACTGGCTCTCGGTCCGCCCGATCGTCGACCGGCAGGCCCACCATCTCCAACTGCCGGACGCGGTCCGCGAGTACGGCCCCTGGAACGAGTACGACGCCTATCTCTCCGGCCCGCCCGGCATGATCCGCAGCGGTGTCGACGCCCTGCGCTCCGTCGGCATCCCCGGCGACCGCATCCGCCACGACTCGATCGAGGAGCTGGTCGCGGCCGCCACCTGACGGCCGTACGGCCACCGCCCGGCGAAGCGTCCCGGCGGTGTCAGCCCAGATCGGGCGCGTGCATCGCTCGTACGCCCTCGATGTTGCCGTCCAGAAAGTGCCGCAGGGAGAGCGGCACCAGATGGACCGAGGCGATGCCGACGCGGGTGAACGGCACCCGCACGATCTCGTACTCGCCGCAGGGCTCGTCGATCTCGGGGCCGTGCCGCTGGCCGAGGTCCATGGACTCCAGACGGCAGACGAAGAAGTGCTGGACCTTCACCCCGGTGGTGCTCGCGTCCTCGCCGATGTGCTCGACGGTGTCCACGAAGCAGGGCACCACGTCGACGACCTTGGCGCCGAGCTCTTCGTGCACTTCACGGTGCAGGGCGTCCACCACGGTGGCGTCCTCGGGCTCCACCCCACCACCGGGGGTCAGCCAGTACGGATCCACACCGGGTTTGGTCCGCTTGATCAGGATGAGGTCGTCGCCGTCGAGCAGAACGGCGCGTGCGGTGCGCTTGACCACGGGTCGGACGGTCATGGGAGAAATGTGGCCCGGTTGGTTCCACGTGAAACATCCACACCGATCGCCGCCCCCCTTCACGACCAGTCGACGGCAGCGCGCAGCAGCCACTCGTGCGCCCGCGCGATGTGCGGCAGCGCGAAGGTGCCGGTGCGTACGACCAGGAAGTACGTACGCAGCGGTGGCACCGGAGGATCCAGCAGGGCGACGATCTCGCCCCGGTCGAGCGCCGGGTCGCACAGATAGCGCGGCAGGACGGCCAGCCCGGCGCCCGCGATCACGCAGGACAGCACCGCCCGCAGATCGGAGACGACGACCGTCCCGGCGACGGCGGGCCGTGAGTCGAAGACCGCGCTCCAGTACCGGGTGACCAGGGGCAGCGACTCGTGCACCTCGACCACCGGGAACCGCTCCAGTGAGGGCGCCGCGTCGCGGTGCAGCCGGCCGGAGCCGATCCGGGCGGCCCAGCGCGGCGCGGCGACCAGGACGTGCTCCTCGTCGCAGAGCGGAGTCGCGGTGAGCAGGGTGCCCCGCGGGCGGGCCGTCGTGATGGCCAGATCGTGATGCCCGGCGGCGAGCCCCTCCAAGGTCTCCTCGGCCGTACCGAACGAGGCCCGCAGAGCGATGCTCTGTCCGTCGTTCCTGGTCAGTGCGGTGAGAGCGGGGAGCGCGCGCTCCGCGGTGAACTCCGGCGGGCCCGCGAGGTGCAGGGTGCGGACGCTGGACTCTTCGTCGAGCCCGGTCTCCGTGATCTCCACGAGCGCGTCGAGATGCGGCGCTGCCTTGTGCGCCAGCTCGTCGCCGATCGTCGTGGGCGTCACACCGCGCGCCTGGCGCAGGAACAAAGGCCGCCCCAACTGCCGCTCCAGCGTGCGTATCTGGGACGTCACGGCCGGCTGCGAGAGACCGAGCAGAGCGGCGGCCCGGGTGAACGACCCGGCTCGGTGAACTGTCACGAAGGTGCGCAGCAGGGCGAGATCCATGGCGGTACCCCTTCCCTCCCGGCCTCCGGGCCGCGCTCAACTATAAATATGTCGATAGCTTTCTGTCGCTACGGTGATTGGACACTGACACAGAGTCAACTAGCCTTGTTTGCGCGGTTCTTCGCGCGCAGAACCGAGGACGGTCCGAGCCACGAGGGGGGAGGCTCGGACCGTCCGTTCTACGTAGTCCGGTACTAGACGGCCGCGGCGGCCGGCGTGGACGGACGCCGGCCCGGGGCGGTCCGGGTCAGCCCGAGGACTCCGCCAGCGCCCGTAGTACGTCCGCCACCAGGTCCTCGGTGTCCTCGGCACCCGCGGAGAAGCGGATGAAGCCGTCCGCGACGGCGTCCCCGCCCCAGCGACCGCGGCGCTCCGCCGTCGACCGGACGCCCCCGAAGCTCGTCGCCTCGTCGACCAGATCGAGCGCGTCGAGGAAACGCTCGGCCCGCGCGCGCGTGGGCAGTTCGAAGGAGACGACGCAGCCGAAGCGCCGCATCTGACGGGCGGCGACGGCATGCGAGGGATCATCGGGCAGCCCGGGGTGGCGCAGGCCCGTGACGCGCCCGCGCAGCGCCTGCGCCACCGCCAGCGCGTTGGCGTTCTGCCGGGCCACCCGCAGTTCCAGCGTCGCGAGCGACCGGTGGGCGAGCCAGGCCTCCATCGGCCCGGGGATCGCCCCGACGATCTTGCGCCAGCGCCGCACCGCGGCGGCCGGACCGGCGTCCGCGCAAACGACGTACCCGAGCAGCAGATCGCCGTGGCCGGTGAGCTGCTTGGTGGCGCTGGCCACGGAGAAGTCCGCGCCGAGCTCCAGCGGTCGCTGCCCCAGCGGCGTGGCGAGGGTGTTGTCGACGGCCACCAGCGCCCCGCGCGCGTGAGCGGCGTCGGCGAGCCGGCGGATGTCGCAGACGTCGAGCCCGGGGTTGGACGGCGTCTCCAGCCACAGCAGCCGCGCCCCGTCCAGGACGTCGAGCTGGGCGTCCCCGGC
Organism: Streptomyces sp. HUAS MG91; assembly: GCF_040529335.1. Taxonomy (GTDB): domain Bacteria; phylum Actinomycetota; class Actinomycetes; order Streptomycetales; family Streptomycetaceae; genus Streptomyces; species Streptomyces tabacisoli. The sequence continues at coordinate 4,280,585 of NZ_CP159534.1, forward strand.
GGTCGGCGCGGTGCGGACCTCGATGCCGTAGGCGGTGAGCTGCTCGCGCACGAGCGGGAAGACCTGGTAGCCGTCGGACGGCAGGACCACCGCGTCGCCCGCGCGCAGCTGCGAGAACAGCACGGCGGAGATGGCCGCCATGCCCGAGGCGAAGGTCAGACACGGCACGGCGGCCGGACCCGGCGCCTCCAACTCGCCGATGGCGCGTTCGAGATGGGTCCAGGTCGGGTTCTCGTCCCGCCCGTACGTGTAGGGCCCTGACACATCGCCGGGAAGGTGGAAGTGTGCGGCGAACACCGGCCCGGGGAGGGTGGGTTCGTTCTTCACCGGCTCGGGCAGGCCGGCCCTGACCGCGCGCGTCCCGTCCCCGTTCGCCGGAGGCCGCTCCGTCCCTCCCGTGGCCGTCATGCCGTTCCCCGCCCCTCCACACCCTCACGCACCGCGTCGAGGAGCCCGTCGCTCGCCGCCTCGACCATCTTCAGGCACTCCTCGAATCCGTCCATGGAGCCGTAGTACGGGTCGGGCACGTCGAGGTCGTCGGCCGCGGGATCGTAGGACCGCAACAGCCGCACCTTGTCCGCGTCCCGCGGCGTCGGGGCGAGTCTGCGCAGCGTCCGCAGATGGCCGGAGTCGAGGGCGATCACCAGGTCGAGCCGGTCGAACCAGTCGCGCTGGAACCGGCGGGCCGTGTGCGCGCTCGTGTAACCGCCCTCCTGGAGCACGCGGACGGTGCGCGGGTCGGCGCCGTCGCCCTCGTGCCAGCCGTCGGTGCCCGCGCTGTCGACCTCGACGATGCCGTCGAGCCCGGCCTCCTCGACATGGCGGCGGAAGACGTGCTCGGCCATGGGCGAGCGGCAGATGTTGCCGGTGCAGACGAAACAGACGCGGAAGGGTGTCGTGGTCATGGCGGCGGCTCAGTCCTCGTCGGGCAGGACGAGGTTCAGCGCCCAGGAGACGATCGAGATGATCAGTCCGCCGAGGACCGCGGTCCACAGTCCGTCCACGTGGAAGCTGAGGTCCAGCTTCCCGGCCAGCCACGAGGTCAGCAGCAGCATCAGGGCGTTCACGATCAGCGTGATCAGGCCCAGCGTGAGGATGAAGAGCGGGAAGGTCAGCACCTTCACGATCGGCTTCACGATGAAGTTGACCAGGCCGAAGAGGAGTGCGACGACGACCAGCGTGCCGATCTTCTTGGGCGTGCTGTCCCCGGTCAGCGTGATCTTGTCGAGCACCCAGACGGCCACGGCCAGGGCGCCCGCGTTGGCGATCGTCTTGACTACGAAATTCATCATGTGTCTGATCGTGGCAGACGACACCGGTGACACGGCCGGCGACGAGTGTGAACAGTGGGGACGACGAGGGCGATGAAGGCATTCCGGCTGGACGAACTGGAGGCGGAGCGCGCCGCCAACGACGGCGCGTACCTGCAGTTCCTGCGTGAACGGAACATGTCGGTCGGGCTCTACGCGCTGGACGCGGGGGAGCACGACCCGCAGCAGCCGCACCAGCAGGACGAGGTCTACCTGGTGGTCAGCGGCCGCGCCTCGATCACCGTGGGCATGGAGACCACGCAGGTCGGACGGGGCAGCGTCGTCTACGTCCCGGCCGGCGTCGCCCACAAGTTCCACCACATCAGCGAGGACCTGAGGGTGCTCGTGGTCTTCTCCCCTCCGGAGGGCTGACCGCGGACCCGGGGGTTCCCTAAGGGTCGGGTCAGGGGAGGACAAGGGCTCGCGGGCCCCCGTTCGCGGGTCCGGCGTGCCAGCATTCATGGCAGGAAGACAGCAGCGTCCCGACGTGGGGCCTCGGAGGGGTCCCGGCTCGGGACACGGAGAAGGAGCGATGGCGATGCGGGAGATATTCGCGGGCATGCCGTGGTGGGTGAAGTGGGTCGCGGTGCCGGTCATCGCCCTGGTCGTGTTCGGCGGGCTGATCGCCAGCGTCGTCGGCTTCGTGGTCTGGCTGCTCTTCAAGGTGCTGATCTTCGCCGCGCTGGTCGGCGGACTGATCTATCTCGTACGGCGGTTCATGGCGGGCTCCTCGTCCTCGCGAGGCAGCGACTGGTGATCGCGGGGCACGTCCTCGCGCGGTGAACCGGTTCGCACGACCGGGGGAAGTTTCGGTTCCGGGCCCGACCAGGCGGTGGCCAAGGGCTAAAGTCCAGAATCCGACTGCTTTGCCCCCGTGAGCCCCGGATACGCGGGGGGACCCATGCGCACCGGGAGTACACCTTGGCCACGGCTGATCCCGCACCCGCCACCCCGCAGACGACGCTCATCGGCTCCGTCCAGAGAGCGATGCGTCTGCTCGAAGCGGTCGCCTCGCACGACGAGGGGGCGCCCGCCAAGCAGCTCGCGAGGGAGGCGGGCCTCGCCCTGCCCACGGCTTACCACCTGCTGCGCACGCTCACCCACGAGGGATACCTCCGCAAGGAGAAGGGCGTCTTCGTCTTCGGCGACGCAACCGAGCGTCTGAGCAGCAGCGGAGCGCAGCAGAAACGTCGCAGCATGATCATCGAGGCGATGGAGCACTGGCGCGACACGCTGGGCGTGCCGGTCTACTTCGCGGTCTACCGCGACGGCGAGATCGAGGTCGTCGCGGTCGCCGACACTCCGGCCAGTCCGGCCGTCGAGGAATGGGCCGACTTCCGTGAGACGGGCCATGCCCACGCCGTGGGCCAGTGCCTGCTCTCCCAGCTCGGCGAGGCCGCGCGCAGGGACCATCTCGACCGCTATCCCGTCTCCTCCCTCACCCCCTACTCGCCGCGCGACGACGTCGCTCTCCTGCGGAAACTCGGTGCGCTTGAGCGCATGGAGCCGGTCGTGGAGCGGCAGGAGTACGCGCTCGGCTCGGCCTGCGCCGCGTTCCCGATCACTGTCGGTTCCACCGCCGCGACGTTGGCCATTTCTCTCCCTTCCCATCAGTTCGAGAAGCTGCTTCCCGCGGCCCGTCAGTTGCAGAGCGAGATCGGCAGGCTGGTAGGGACACTCGCCTTCTCTATCAGCATCTGAAAACTCACTCCTTGTGATCCCCCGTGTACGTTGAGCAAGATGCCAGCAGTGTCAGGAAGGTCATTCCTGGCCAATCGACGGCAAGTTGACGGGGTAGGCGATGCGCGAGTCGGTACAAGCAGTCCAGGCAGAAGTCATGATGAGCTTCCTCGTCTCCGAGGAGCTCGCTTTCCGTATTCCGGTGGAGCTCCGATACGAGTCCACCGATCCGTACGCGGTGCGGCTGACCTTCCATCTCCCAGGTGACGCGCCCGTGACCTGGGCGTTCGGCCGAGAGCTCCTCGTCGACGGGGTCAACGGCGCGACCGGCGACGGCGATGTGCGGGTCTCCCCCGTGGAGCCGGCGGGCGGTGGGGTCACCACCGAGCTGCCCGGCGAGGTCCACATCAGGCTCCAGGTCGGCAGCGATCAGGCGCTGTTCCGGGCCGGGGTCGCGCCGATCATCGCCTTCCTCGACCGCACCGACAAGCTGGTGCCGCTCGGTCACGAGCAGGCGCTCGCCGACTTCGAGGCCGACCTCGACGAGGCGCTCGACCGGATCCTGGCCGAGGAGCAGAGCGCCGGCTGACTCCCCCTCGCCTGGCCTCGACGACCTCGACGGAACGCTTCAGCAGCGCGGTGCACCCGAGCAGTACCGCGCTCACACCTTGCGTCGTCGGCCTCTGCCACCGCGTGCAGGAGCGGTTCCGGCAGGGGCCTGGGGGCCCGGGCGGTCGGCGGAGACCACCAGGGCGGCCAGCGCCGTCGTCACCGGCACGGAGGCGACCAGGCCGATCGAGCCGACCAGCGTGCGGACGATCTCCTCGGCCACCAGCTCGCTGTTGGCCACGTCCGACACGCTGCTCTGCGCGATCGAGAACAGCAGCAGCAGCGGCAGCGCCGCGCCCGCGTACGCCAGGACCAGGGTGTTGACGACCGACGCGATGTGGTCGCGGCCGATCCGGATGCCCGCGCGGTACAGTCCCCGCCAGCCCATCGACGGGTTGGCCTCGTGCAGTTCCCAGACCGCCGAGGTCTGGGTGACCGTCACGTCGTCGAGCACCCCGAGCGAGCCGATGATGACGCCGGCCAGCAGCAGGCCGCTCATGTCGATGTGCGGATACAGCCCGTGGATCAGACCGGTGTTGTCGTCCGTGTTGCCGGTCAGCGCGGCCCAGCCGATGAAGAGCGAGCCCAGCAGACCGATGAGCACCAGGGAGACCAGGGTGCCCAGGACGGCGACGGAGGTTCTCGCCGACAGACCGTGGCACATGTAGAGCGCGATCAGCATGATGGCGCTGGCCCCGACGACCGCCACCACCAGGGGATTCGAGCCCTGGAGGATCGCGGGCAGGATGAACAGCGTCAGCACCCCGAAGCTGACCGCGAGCGCGACCAGCGCCATGACGCCCCGCATACGGCCGACCAGCACCACGGCCAGGGCGAAGATCCCGGCCAGCAGCACCATCGGGATCTTGCGGTTCACATCGGTGACCGAGTACTGCAGATTCTCCGGGGCGTCCGGCGCGTAGGCAACGATCACCTTCTGGCCCTGGTGCAACTGGCGCGGCGAGTCCGGCTGGACCACCTCCGTGAACGTACGGCCCTTGTCCTTGCCGGTGTCGATGCGGATCGTCGCGTTCTCGCAGGTGCCGCGGGCCTGTTGCTGCGCGGCGGAGCCCTCGGCCGTGGAGGTGTCGCCGGTCGGGGTGTCCCCCGAGGCGTTCACGGACGCGCAGGGGACCTTCTCGACCTGGGCCACCGTGGCCTGCTGCGTCTGGCGGTCGAAGCCGACTCCGGTGCGCTCGTGGGGCGGTGCGCCGCCGGGCCACAGCACCGCGAGCCCCACCACCACCGCGACGGAGAACGGGATCAGGACCGCCGCGATGACCTTCCGCAGATGCCTGGAGACCGGTGCGGCCGGGCCGTGGCTGTGGGAGTGGCCGTGGGAATGGCCGTGCCCCTCCCCGGACGGGCCGTTTCCGTGGGGTGGTTGGGGCGGGGGAGGCGGTTGCTGGGTGGTGGTCACCGACCGATCATCGCAAGAACGACAGGGGCCCTCTGTTCAACGCGTCCGAAGGGGCGCTAGCGTGGAGGCACCTTTGCACACGCGGGAGCTCGGAGCACCGGGCTGAGAGGGCGCTGACCTTCGTCGCAGGACCTGTTTCACGTGAAACAGGCAGGACGAAGACGGCTGCGTCGACCGCCGAACCTGTTACCGGGTAATGCCGGCGTAGGGAGTAGGTCTCATGACCACAACGGACGCACGCACGCCTGTCTCCAACCAGGGTGAGAACCCGAACGAGGCCGGGAAGTCCATCGGCTGGCACAAGGGATATGTGACGGGCCCCGCGGGCTCGCGCCCCGATCTCAAGGTGCCGGTCCGTCAGGTGCATCTCACCAACGGGCAGTCGGTCACGCTGTACGACACCTCGGGCCCGTACACCGATCCGACCGTTGATACCGATGTCCGCCGGGGTCTCGCGCCCCTGCGGGAGAACTGGATCATCGCCCGCGGCGACACCGAGGAGTACGCGGGACGCCCCGTCCGCCCTGAGGACGACGGCATCAAGCACACCTCGCCGCGCGGCGGACTGCGCAACCTCGACGCGGTCTTCCCTGGCCGCCCGCGCCAGCCGCGCCGCGGCCGCGACGGACAGGCGGTGACCCAACTCGCGTACGCACGCCGGGGCGAGATCACCCCGGAGATGGAGTTCGTGGCCCTCCGGGAGAACGTCGCGCCCGAGGTCGTCCGCGAGGAGATCGCGGCGGGCCGGGCCGTCCTGCCCGCCAACGTGAACCACCCGGAGATCGAGCCGATGATCATCGGCAAGCGGTTCCTGGTGAAGGTCAACGCCAACATCGGCAATTCCGCCGTCACGTCGTCCATCGAGGAGGAGGTGGAGAAGATGACGTGGGCGACCCGCTGGGGCGCCGACACCGTCATGGACCTCTCCACCGGCCGCAACATCCACACCACCCGCGAGTGGGTGCTGCGCAACTCCCCCGTCCCCATCGGCACCGTGCCGCTCTACCAGGCCCTCGAGAAGGTCGACGGCAGGGCCGAGGAACTGACCTGGGACATCTACAAGGACACGGTCATCGAGCAGGCCGAACAGGGCGTCGACTACATGACGGTCCACGCCGGAGTCCGCCTGCCGTACGTCCCGCTGACCGCCAACCGCAAGACCGGCATCGTCTCGCGCGGCGGCTCGATCATGGCCGCCTGGTGCCTCGCGCACCACAAGGAGAGCTTCCTCTACGAGCACTTCGAGGAGCTGTGCGAGATCCTCGCGGCGTACGACGTCACGTACTCGCTCGGCGACGGCCTGCGCCCCGGCTCCATCGCGGACGCCAACGACGAGGCGCAGTTCGCGGAGCTGCGCACCCTCGGTGAGCTGAACACGATCGCCAAGCGGCACAACGTGCAGACGATGATCGAGGGCCCCGGGCACGTCCCGATGCACAAGATCAAGGAGAACATCGACCTCCAGCAGGAGATCTGCGAGGAGGCGCCGTTCTACACGCTCGGCCCGCTGACCACGGACGTCGCCCCGGCCTACGACCACATCACCTCCGGGATCGGCGCCGCGATGATCGCCTGGTGGGGCACGGCGATGCTCTGCTACGTCACGCCCAAGGAGCACCTGGGCCTGCCGAACCGGGACGACGTGAAGACCGGCGTCATCACGTACAAGATCGCGGCGCACGCGGCCGACCTCGCCAAGGGTCATCCGGGCGCGCAGGAGTGGGACGACGCACTGTCCGACGCCCGCTTCGAGTTCCGCTGGGAGGACCAGTTCAACCTGGCCCTCGACCCGGACACAGCACGGGAGTTCCACGACGAGACGCTCCCCGCCGAGCCCGCGAAGACCGCGCACTTCTGCTCGATGTGCGGTCCGAAGTTCTGCTCGATGAAGATCTCCCAGGACATCCGACGCGAGCACGGCTCCACCAAGGCCGAGGTCGAGGCAGGCATGGAGCAGAAGTCGAAGGAGTTCGCGCAGGCGGGCAACCGCGTGTACCTGCCGATCGCCGACTGAGCCGCGCCCGCGCGCACGACTACGGCTCGGGGCTTCGTGCACAGCGCCCCGAGCCGAGGTCACGGCCTTCGTGCTCCCCGCCGGACGGTCAGTCCGGCCGGTGCTCGGGGCCGCCGAAGTCCGGGCTGGAGAAGTCCGGACTGGAGAAGCCGGTGCGCTGTCCGGTGGCGGTCCCGCCGCCGTCCGGGCTGCTGAACCCCGGCCTGTTGTAGCCGAGCTGGGGCATCCGGCCGGTGCCGCCGGACCGGCCGGCGCCGAGTGGGCCACCGCCCGCGGGCGGCTCGGCGAGAGCCTCCCGCAGGAACGGCAGGATGCCCCGCTCCAGCAGTGCCTTGGCCCAGGCGTCCCTGGCCCGCGCCACCACCTCGTTCGCCGCGCCGTGCGCTCCGGCCTGGAGCGAGGTCGCCCCGTTGCGCAGAGCGGCCAGCAGCAGGCACACCGCCGCGACGAGGATGCCCGCCGCGGCGAGCGTGCCGAAGACCCACCCGGCCGTGAGCAGGGTGCCGGCGAAGTCCGGTGGCGGGTTGAGCATCTTCAGGATGTAGCCGACCAGCAGAAAGATCGCGGCGGCCGTCCCGGCGAGCACCGGGAAGAGGACGACGGCGACCGCGGCGATACCGGGTCCCGTCGTCTCCGCGACTTCACTCACGGTGGCGGCGAAGCCCAGGGGATTGCCGCCACCGGTTTCCGAGGTCGTGCCGGAGGTGCCTCCTTCGTCGAGCGGTTGGGGCCGCGGGGAGGTACGCAGATCCTCACGGACCGATATGTAGTGCTGGTACTCGGTTGCCGCGGCGGCACTGATCAGGGCTGCCGCGTTGAGCGCCATGGTGCGTAGCTGTTCGGGGTTGAGCCGCTGGCCCACTGCGGCGAGATCAGGCCGGTTGGGTGCGGTACGCAGCGCCTCATCGAGGATCCGCTCGAACTCGGGGCGGTCCTCGTTCAGCAAATGCGGAGCGCTGTTCATGTGCATCCCCCGATGCTCCGTAGGGCTTGGTGGCCCGCATGGGTACGAGCCGTCGGGCAGAAACGGAGGGGAGCCTGCTACGGATAATCCGATGGTAGAGCTGCCATGGCGCGCGGTGACAGGGGGTTTCCGGAAATTGGCCTTGCGGCCGGAGGAATCCTCCGTCTACCGCTGCTGCCCGATCAACTCTCAGATATCCATCGGCAGTTGCTGGACCAGGAGTTTTCCGGCCATGGTCACACCGCCGTCCATGGCGATGGCGAGTCCGCCCGCGTACACGTGCGGTCCTTCGACGGCCGGCCGGCCGGGCCCCTCCTCGCTGTCGTCGGAGCCGGACTCGGCGCCGACCTGGCCCAGGAGGTACGGGATCGGGCTGTGGCCGTGCACCACGCGGCTGCCGCCGAAGGCGCCGAGCAGCTCACGCACGGTGCCGGGGCCCGACTCCTCGTCGCGGAACGCGAACCGTTTGGTGAACTTCCGGAAGAGGTCCCAGCACTCGTCCGCGTCGTTGCGCGTGAGCGTCTCGCGGATGGTGTCGTTGACGGCCTCGATGGAATCGCCGTAGTCGAGGTACGACGTGGTGTCGGAGTGCATCAGCAGGTGGTCGTCCTCGATCTCGATCGCGTCGAGGCGGGACATCCACTGCAGATGTACGTCCTGGAGGCGATCCATGTCGGACTTCTGTCCACCGTTGAGGAGCCAGGCGGCCTGGAAGGTGGCGGTACCCGCGCCCGAATTGACCGGGGTGTCGCCGAACCGCTTGGCGCCGAGGAGCAGCAGCTCGTGGTTGCCCATGAGGGCCTTGCAGTAGCCGCCCGCCGCGGCGGCCTCCGCCGAGAGCCGCATCACCAGGTCGATGACGCCGATCCCGTCGGGCCCGCGGTCGGTGAAGTCGCCGAGGAACCACAGGCGCGCGGTGCCCGCCGCCCAGTTGCCCTCCGCGTCGATCAGGCCCTTCTCCTGGAGGGCGGCGATCAGCTCGTCGAGGTAGCCGTGCACGTCGCCGACGACGAACAGCGGGCCGGGCCCCTCGCCCGCCGCGGGGGCGGGAGCCGGCGCCTGCTGAGGGACCTCGGCCGGGACAGGATCGGTCCTGCTGATGACCGGCAGATCGCGCTCCGTCGGCGTGTAGCCCTCCGGGAACGCGTCGGGATTCTCCGCTCCGGGGGCGGGCTCGGTCGTCATCACATTCGCCGGTACGTCATGCACGTACGCGGGAACGCGGAAATCACGCAGCGTCTCTGTGCGCGCTGCGGGTCCCTGACCGGCCCCCTGAGTCATCGACCCCTCCACCATTGCGCCGCCTGTGCACCGGATCGGACTGCCTGGTCGCAGCGGCCCGCGGTGTCGTGCGCCCATCATAGGAATGCGGCTCGCGCTGTGTGATGCACCAGGGGTGGTGAATCGGTGACGGGGGGCTGTTCGCCCCTCATTTCTCCCGAATTGGTGCGGACTTTTCCTCGCTGGATTCCGGGCCGCCCCGCGGTCGCGGGGCGGCCTGCGGGCGGTCAGCCCTGCTTCGGGGAGCGCGGTGGGCTGACCGTGGTGCGGGACGCGCGGCGCATCGAGGACGTCCGCACGATCAGTTCCGTCGGTATCACCTGCTCGACCGGTTGATCGGATTCGAGGCCCTCGATGGCGTCGATGAGCAGCTGGACGACGGCCGTGCCGATCCGCCGCGGCTTGAGCGACAGGGTCGTGATGGGCGGCTCGGTGTTCGCGTACACGTTCGACTCGCTGCAGCAGACGAGCAGCAGGTCCTCGGGGACGCGCAGGCCGTAGCGGCGGGCCGCGGCGAGCAGGTCCGTGCCGTTGGGATCGAAGAGGCCGTACACCGCGTCGGGGCGGTCGGGCCGGGCGAGCAGCCGGTCGGCGGCGACGGCGCCCGCGCACGGATCGTGCGCGGGGTACGACTCGTAGACCGGCTCCTGCCCGATCCGCTCGCACCAGCGCAGGTACGCGGAGGTGGAGAGGTGGGTGTACGTGTCGGTGGTGGTGCCCGTGAGCAGGCCGATGCGGCGGGCGCCGGCCTCGGCGAGGTGGTCGAGGATGCCGAGCACGGCGGCCTCGTGGTCGTTGTCGACCCAGGCGGTCACCGGCAGGGTTCCCCCGGGGCGTCCGTCCGAGACGACGGGCAGGCCCTGGCGGACCAGCTCGCTGACGACCGGGTCGTGGTCGGAGGGGTCGATGACGACGGTGCCGTCGAGGGCGACGTTCGACCACACGTCGTGACGGGAGGTGGCGGGCAGGATGACGAGGGCGTACCCGCGGGCGAGCGCGGCCGAGGTCGCGGCTCTGGCCATCTCCGCGAAGTACGCGAATTCGGTGAAGGTGAAAGGTTCATCCCCGTAGGTCGTCACGGTCAGGCCGATGAGGCCCGACTTGCCGGTACGGAGCGTTCGGGCCGCCGCGGAGGGGCGGTAGCCCAACCGGTCGGCGACCTCGCGGACGTGGCGTCGGGTGGCGTCGGGGAGCCGGCCCTTGCCGTTGAGTGCATCGGAGACAGTCGTGATCGAGACCCCGGCGGCGGCGGCGACATCTCTGATGCCCGCTCTGCCCGGCCGGGTGCCTCTACGGGTCGTCTCCGCCCGGCTCACCTGGTGCTTCCCTGCTGCTGTCATGGCGAGCCGATAGTAGGGCTCATGCGGCTGCATGGCGGGGGCGCATATGCCGGGGTTGACAGGCACGTTTCTGCAAGGTGATGAACCGTCAATGACCTTGGAATGTAGGGGAGTTGGTGGTCATCACACTAGTACGTCACTTGTCGGCACGCATGAGCCTGCCAAGTCGACGATGTTGCGAACAGGTCTCAACTCACCTTCACGGGTGATGCGCGCCACGGCGCGAGCCAGGGGCGCGCGCCAGGGCTCGGAGCGCTCCCCCCTCGCCGTACGCCGCGGGGGCCCGCGTGAGCCGAGGGCCCCGGGCCCATTGGGGCGGGTGGCGAATCCTCTTAAGGTGAGCAGTATTGGAACGGTGGCCACAAGGAGGACTGCGGTGAGCGAGACCAACCCGAAGCTGCGTGCGGAGCTGGCGGGGATCCCCGCCTACAAGCCGGGCAAGCCCGCGGCCGCCGGGGGCCCGGTGGCGTACAAGCTCTCCTCCAACGAGAACCCGTATCCGCCGCTCCCGGGCGTCATGGAGCAGGCGATCGCCGCGGCCGGGGCGTTCAACCGCTACCCGGACATGGCCTGCACCGGCCTCATGAACGAGCTGGCGGACCGTTTCGGCGTGCCGGTGACGCACCTGGCCACGGGCACCGGCTCGGTCGGTGTCGCCCAGCAGCTGCTCCAGGCGACCAGCGGTCCGGGCGACGAGGTCATCTACGCGTGGCGGTCCTTCGAGGCGTACCCGATCATCACGCAGATCAGCGGCGCGACGTCGGTGCGGGTGCCGCTGACCGGCGACGAGGTGCACGACCTCGACGCGATGGCCGACGCCATCACCGACCGCACGCGCCTGATCTTCGTCTGCAACCCCAACAACCCCACCGGCACCGTGGTGCGCCGGGCCGAGCTGGAACGGTTCCTCGACCGGGTTCCTTCCGATGTCCTGGTCGTCCTCGACGAGGCGTACCGGGAGTTCATCCGCGACGCCGAGGTGCCGGACGGCGTGGAGATCTACCGGGACCGGCCGAACGTCGCGGTGCTGCGGACCTTCTCGAAGGCGTACGGCCTCGCGGGCCTGCGCGTCGGCTTCGCCATCGCGCACGAGCCGGTGGCGGCGGCGCTGCGGCAGACGGCGGTGCCGTTCGGCGTGAGCCAGCTCGCGCAGGACGCGGCGGTGGCCTCGCTGCGCATGGAGGACGAACTGCTCGGGCGTGTCGGCTCGTTGGTGGCCGAGCGGACCCGGGTGGTCGACGCGCTGCGGGAGCAGGGCTGGACCGTGCCCGAGACGCAGGCCAACTTCGTGTGGCTGCGGCTGGGGGAGAAGACCATGGACTTCGCGGCGGCGTGCGAGGCGGCCGGGGTGGTCGTCCGGCCGTTCGCCGGTGAGGGGATGCGGGCCACGATCGGCGAGACCGAGGCCAACGACATCTTCCTCCAGGCGGCTCAGGCGTTCCGCAAGGAGCTGTAGCGAGCGGTCGGCAGGACCGGACGACGACGGCCGGCCGGAGGGTGGGAACGCACCCTCCGGCCGGCCGTTCGCCGTCTCCGGCCGCGCGCCTGTGGCGTTCCTCGCAGTAAGGGGACCCCCCTTCGGATCCCGACATCCAGTACGACATAATGCTTGTGAATGTGAACGCGTTCACAAGCGTGTCCCGGTTCCTCCCGGGATTTGTGGGATTAAAGGGGCAAACTGCCGCTGTGACCACAGCGATGTAAGGAGAGACGCAGTGGACCTGGCTTTGGCGCCGGAGACCCTGGCGCGATGGCAGTTCGGTATTACGACCGTCTACCACTTCCTGTTCGTCCCCCTGACGATCTCGCTCGCGGCGCTGACCGCCGGGCTGCAGACCGCCTGGGTGCGGACGGAGAACGAGAAGTACCTCAGGGCCACGAAGTTCTGGGGCAAGCTCTTCCTGATCAACATCGCGATGGGTGTCGTCACCGGCATCGTGCAGGAGTTCCAGTTCGGCATGAACTGGTCGGACTACTCCCGCTTCGTCGGTGACATCTTCGGAGCGCCACTCGCCTTCGAGGCGCTGATCGCCTTCTTCTTCGAGTCGACCTTCATCGGTCTGTGGATCTTCGGCTGGGACAAGCTGCCGAAGAAGATCCATCTGGCCTGCATCTGGATGGTCTCGATCGGCACGATCCTGTCCGCGTACTTCATCCTGGCGGCCAACTCCTGGATGCAGCACCCGGTCGGCTACCGGTACAACAAGGCCAACGGCCGGGCCGAGCTGACCGACTTCTGGCACGTGCTCACCCAGAACACTGCGCTCACGCAGGCCTTCCACACGCTGACCGCCTCGTTCCTCACGGGCGGCGCGTTCATGGTCGGCATCGCGGCCTTCCACCTGGCGCGCAAGAAGCACATCCCCGTGATGAAGACCTCGCTGCGCCTCGGCCTGATCACCGTGATCGTCGGCGGTCTGCTCACCGCGGTCAGCGGTGACCAGCTCGGCAAGGTCATGTTCAAGCAGCAGCCCATGAAGATGGCCGCCGCCGAGGCCCTGTGGGACGGACAGAACTCCGCGCCGTTCTCGGTGTTCGCGTACGGCGACGTCAGCAAGGGCCACAACTCCGTCGAGCTGTCGATCCCCGGGATACTGTCCTTCCTCGCCGACGACAACTTCCACTCGTACGTCCCCGGCATCAACGACACCAACAAGGCCGAGCAGGAGAAGTACGGGCCGGGCGACTACCGCCCGATCATCCCCGTCACCTTCTGGGCCTTCCGCTGGATGATCGGCTTCGGGATGGCGTCCTTCGCCCTCGGCATCCTCGGACTCTGGCTCACCCGCAAGAAGTTCATGCTGCCCCAGCACCTGCGGGTGGACGAGGACGAAGTGCCGAACCTGGTGCTCTTCAAGAACAAGGCCCTCAGCCCGAAGTTCACCAAGCTCTACTGGCTCGCGGCCCTGTGGACCCTCGGGTTCCCGCTGATCGCCAACTCCTGGGGCTGGATCTTCACCGAGATGGGCCGTCAGCCGTGGGTCGTCTACGGCGTCCTGCAGACCCGTGACGCGGTCTCCCCCAGCGTCTCGCAGGGCGAGGTCCTCACCTCGATGATCGTCTTCACCCTGCTGTACGCGGTGCTCGCCGTGATCGAGGTCAAGCTGCTCGTGAAGTACATCAAGGCCGGGCCTCCCGAGCTGACCGACGACGATCTCAACCCGCCCACGAAGATCGGCGGGGACCGGGACGCCGACAAGCCGATGGCCTTCTCGTACTGAGGCCCAGGGAGCATCTGTCATGGAACTTCACGACGTCTGGTTCGTCCTCATCGCGGTCCTGTGGATCGGGTACTTCTTCCTGGAGGGCTTCGACTTCGGGGTCGGCATCCTCACCAAGCTGCTGGCCCGTGACCGCACCGAGAAGCGCGTCCTGATCAACACGATCGGTCCGGTCTGGGACGGCAACGAGGTCTGGCTGCTGACCGCCGGCGGCGCGACCTTCGCGGCCTTCCCCGAGTGGTACGCGACGCTCTTCTCGGGCTTCTACCTGCCGCTGCTGATCATCCTGGTCTGCCTCATCGTCCGGGGCGTCGCCTTCGAGTACCGGGCGAAGCGGCCGGAGGAGAAGTGGCAGACGAACTGGGAACACGCCATCTTCTGGACCTCGTTGATCCCGGCGCTGCTGTGGGGTGTGGCCTTCGGCAACATCGTGCGCGGCGTGAAGATCGACAAGAACTTCGAGTACGTCGGCAACTTCTGGGACCTGCTCAACCCGTACGCGATCCTGGGCGGCCTGGTCACGCTGACCCTGTTCACCTTCCACGGCGCGGTGTTCACCGCCCTGAAGACGGTGGGCGACATCCGGATGCGGGCCAGGAAGCTGGCGCTCACGGTCGGTCTGCTGACCGCGGTGCTCGCGCTCGCCTTCCTGATCTGGACCCAGGTCCACACCGGCGACGGCTGGTCGCTCGGCGCGATGATCGTGGCCGTGGTCACGCTCGTCGGGGCGCTCGGCGCCATCAAGATGGGGCGTGAGGGCTGGTCGTTCGCCCTGTCCGGCGTCACGATCGCGGCGGCGGTCGCCATGCTCTTCCTGGCGCTGTTCCCGGACGTCATGCCGTCCTCGCTCAACCCGGACTGGAGCCTGACGGCCTCCAACGCCTCGTCGAGCCCGTACACCCTGAAGATCATGACCTGGTGCGCCGGGATCGCGACGCCCCTCGTGCTCCTCTACCAGAGCTGGACCTACTGGGTGTTCCGCAAGCGCATCGGCACGCACCACATCGCCGACGCCGCGCACTGAAGTCCCGGATCGACCCGCCTGATGTGAGGGTGTGTTTCACGTGAAACCGATCGACCAGCGCCTGTTCCGGTACGCCCGGGCCACCCGCGTCTTCCTGATCGCGGTGGTCGTCCTCGGCGCCGTCGGGGCGGGCCTGGTCATCGCTCAGGCGATGCTCATCGCCGAGGTGGTGGTGGGGGCCTTCCAGCACGGGTTCGACGCGGGGCGGCTCGCCACCCCGCTGGCGCTCCTCGCGGTGGTCGCCGCCGGGCGCGGGCTGGTGGCCTGGGTGACCGAGCTGGCCGCGCACCGGGCGAGCGCGGCGGTCAAGTCCGAGCTGCGGGGGCGGCTCCTGGAGCGGGCCGCGAAGCTCGGCCCGGGGTGGCTCGCGGGGCAGCGCACCGGTTCGCTGGTGGCGCTCGCGACGCGGGGCGTGGACGCGCTGGACGACTACTTCTCGCGTTATCTGCCGCAGTTGGGGCTCGCGGTGGTGGTTCCGGTCGCGGTGCTCGCCCGCGTCGTCACCGAGGACTGGGTGTCGGCGGCGATCATCGTCGGCACGCTCCCCCTCATCCCGATCTTCATGATGCTCATCGGCTGGGCCACCCAGTCCCGGATGGACCGTCAGTGGCGGCTGCTGTCCCGGCTGTCGGGGCACTTCCTGGACGTGGTCGCGGGCCTGCCGACCCTGAAGGTGTTCGGCCGCGCCAAGGCGCAGGCCGACTCCATCCGCAAGATCACCGGCGAGTACCGCAGGGCGACGATCCGCACCCTGCGGATCGCCTTCCTGTCGTCGTTCGCGCTGGAACTGCTCGCGACGCTCTCGGTCGCGCTGGTGGCCGTCACCATCGGCATGCGGCTCGTGCACGGCGAGATGGACCTGTACGTGGGTCTGGTGATCCTCGTTCTCGCGCCCGAGGCGTATCTGCCGCTGCGGCAGGTGGGCGCGCAGTTCCACGCGGCGGCCGAGGGCCTGGCGGCGGCGGAGGAGATCTTCGCCGTACTGGAGACCCCGCTGCCGGAGACCGGGTCCCAGGACGTCCCGTCGGACCGTGGCATCGGCTTCGACCGGGTGTCGGTCCGCTACGAGGGACGGGACGCCGACGCGGTCGCCGACATCACCTTCGGGGTGGCCGAAGGAGAGACCGTCGCCCTCGTGGGGCCCAGCGGCTCCGGCAAGTCGACGCTGCTGGCCGCGCTGCTCGGCTTCGTCCGTCCCTCGGGCGGACGGGTCCTGATCGGCGGCGCCGACCTGGCGGACGTGTCGCGGGAGGCGTGGCACGCGCGCGTGGCGTGGGTGCCGCAGCGGCCGCAGCTGTACGCCGGGTCGATCGCCGACAACGTGCGGCTCGCGCGACCCGACGCCGACGACGCGGCGGTGCTCGGCGCCCTGCGGGACGCCGGCGCCCTGGAGTTCGTGGAAGCGCTGCCCGCGGGCGTGGCGACCGTGCTCGGCGAGGACGGGGCCGGGCTCTCTGCGGGACAGCGGCAACGGCTCGCGCTGGCCCGCGCGTTCCTCGCCGACCGGCCCGTGGTGCTGCTCGACGAGCCGACGGCCGCGCTGGACGGCGAGACCGAGGCGGGCATCGTCGAGGCGGTGCGCAGGCTCGCCGTCGGGCGGACCGTGCTCCTCGTCGTGCACCGTCCCGCGCTGCTCGCGGTGGCCGACCGGGTGGTGCGGATCGAGGCACCGGGCGCCGGGCGGCCCGGCCCGGCCCCCGCGGTCCCGGCGCCCGCCGCGGTGCCCGCGCAACTGGTGCGGCAGCCGTCCGGGCCGGCCGGGGAGACCCGGGGCGAGGGGCCGGCGCGCGGCCACGTCCTCACCCGGCTCCGCGCCGCCGCCCGGCCCCGCCGCTCGCGGCTGCTCCTCGCGCTGCTGCTCGGCGCCCTCGCGCTCGGCAGCTCCGTCGGCCTGATGGCCACCTCGGGGTGGCTGATCTCGCGGGCCTCCGAGCAGCCACCGGTGCTCTATCTGATGGTCGCGGTGACGGCCACGCGCGCGTTCGGCATCGGCCGGGCCTGCTTCCGGTACGCGGAGCGGCTGGTCTCGCACGACGCCGTGCTGCGGATGCTGGCCGACACCCGGGTCGCCGTCTACCGGCGCCTGGAGCGGCTCGCCCCCGCCGGACTGCGCACCCGGCGCCGCGGTGATCTGCTGTCCCGCCTCGTCGCGGACGTGGACGCCCTCCAGGACTACTGGCTGCGCTGGCTGCTGCCCGCGTCCGTGGCGGCCCTGGTGGGCGTCGGATCGGTCGCCTTCACCGCCTGGATGCTGCCCGCCGCGGGCGCCGTGCTCGCCGTCGGACTGCTGCTCGCCGGGGTCGGTGTGCCGCTGCTGTCCGGGGCCGTGTCCCGCCGCGCCGAACGGAGGCTGGCTCCCGCGCGGGGCGTCCTCGCGACGCGGGCCGCCGAACTGCTCACCGGCACCGCCGAACTGACCGTCGCGGGCGCCCTGCCGCGCCGCACGGCGGACGCCCGCGAGGCCGACTCCGCGCTGACCCGGATCGCCTCGCGCGCCGCCACCGCGACCGCGCTCGGCGACGGCCTCACCGCGCTGATCACCGGCCTCACCGTGGCCGCCGCGGCGCTCGTCGGCGTCCAGGGCGTGCGCGCCGGACAGCTCGACGGGGTCGCGCTCGCCGTCGTGGTGCTGACCCCGCTCGCCGCGTTCGAGTCGGTCCTCGGGCTGCCGCTCGCCGTGCAGTACCGCCAGCGGGTCCACAAGAGCGCCGAGCGGGTCTACGAGGTCCTGGACGCGCCCGAACCCGTACGGGAGCCCGAGCGGCCGGTACCGGCGCCGCAGGACCCCTTCCCGCTCGTGGTGCGGGACCTCGGGGCGCGCTACGAGGAGGGGGCGCGGCCCGCCCTCGCGGGCGTCGGCCTGACCCTGGAGCGGGGCCGCAGGGTCGCCGTCGTCGGCCCGTCCGGCTCCGGCAAGACCACCCTGGCGCAGGTGCTGCTGCGCTTCCTCGACGCGGAGAGCGGGACGTACACGCTCGGCGGCACGGACGCCCACGCGCTCGACGGCGACGCCGTACGCCGCGTGGTCGGGCTCTGCGCCCAGGACGCGCACCTCTTCGACAGCTCGGTGCGCGAGAACCTGCTGCTCGCCAAGAAGGACGCCGGCGAGGACGAGCTGCGGGCCGCGCTGGGCCGCGTACGGCTCCTGGAGTGGGCGGACGCGCTGCCCGACGGGCTCGACACGCTGGTGGGCGAGCACGCGGCGCGGCTGTCCGGCGGGCAGCGGCAGCGGCTCGCGCTGGCCCGCGCGCTGCTCGCCGACTTCCCGGTCCTCGTGCTGGACGAGCCCGCCGAGCACCTGGACCTGGAGACCGCCGACGCGCTCACCGCGGACCTGCTGGACGCGACCCGGGGCCGGACGACCGTGCTGATCACGCACCGGCTCGCCGGTCTGGACGCCGTCGACGAGGTGATCGTGCTCGACGGTGGACAGGTTGTGCAGCGCGGTCCCTACGCCGAGCTGGCCGCCGTCGAGGGGCCGCTGCGGCGGATGCGGGAGCGGGAGGGCGAGACCGAGCTGCTGGTCGGCGCGGGGCGCGCGAGCAGCCCCGCCGGATGAGCCCGACTTTCCTCGCCAAATAGGACTAACTACTCTCAAAGTCATGGCAGCACCCCCGGACCCCGCAGCGCCCCGCGCCGACGCCGACTCCCCGTCCGACCCGGATTCCGCGGCGGCGGCGGCCCTGGCCACCCGCAGCCTGCAAGGACTGTCGACCGAGCTGACCGCGCGCGTGCCGCAGCTCCTCGAAGCGATGCGGTCCGTGGGGACCGGCCTGGAGCTGCACACCACGCTGGACCGGATCTGCGAGACGGCGGCCGAACTGGCGGACGCCACCTACGCGGCGATCGGCGTCGTCTCCGAGGACGGCGACATGCTCTCCGACTTCGTCTACTACGGCGTCGACGAGGAGACCGCCGCGCGCATCGGACGCCTGCCCGACGGGCACAAGGGGCTGCTCGGCGCGCTCATCCGCGACCCCTCGCCGGTGCGCCTCGCGGACCTCTCGGACGACCCGCGCTCGTGCGGCTTCCCCGCGCACCACCCGCCGATGCGGACCTTTCTGGGCGTCCCCATCCGCGTACAGGGCGAGATCTTCGGCAACCTGTACCTCACGGAGAAGCACGGCGGCGGCGAGTTCAACGACGACGACCTGAACATGGTCCGGGTGCTCGCCACGGAGGCGGGCATCGCCATCGGCAACGCGCGCCTGTACGAGGCGGCCCGGCAGCGCGAGCGGTGGATCGACGGATCGGTGGCCGTGACCACCGCGCTGCTCTCCGGGGGCGACGCCGAGGACGCGCTCCAGGTGGTCGCCGAACAGGCCCGCCAGCTGTCCGACTCGGCCGCCGGGATCGTGCTGCTGCCCGCGGAGGACGGCGGCATGGAGATCGTCGCCGTCGCCGCCGACGTGCCGAGCACCATGCTCGGCACGGTCGTGCCGCCGGAGAGCGAGATCGTCGCCGAGCTCCTCGACGGGCAGGCCGTGTTCATCGACGACGCCGCCGGTGACCCGCGGGTCATGACCCGGTTCGCGAGCGGCTTCGGACCGGCCATGATGCTGCCGCTCCAGAGCGAGGGCCGCGTCCTGGGCACCCTCGTGACGCCCCGCGCGCGTGGGGGACGACCGTTCACCGAGGCGGAGCGGACCCTCGCCACCCAGTTCGCCTCGCAGGCCGCGCTCGCGCTGATGATGGCCGAGGCGCAGCGCGACCGGGAACGGCTGGCCGTCTTCGAGGACCGGG
Organism: Streptomyces sp. HUAS MG91; assembly: GCF_040529335.1. Classification (GTDB taxonomy): domain Bacteria; phylum Actinomycetota; class Actinomycetes; order Streptomycetales; family Streptomycetaceae; genus Streptomyces; species Streptomyces tabacisoli. Next base: position 4,300,191 of record NZ_CP159534.1, read on the forward strand.
ACCGGATCGCGCGCGACCTGCACGACCTCGTCATCCAGCGGCTCTTCGCCACCGGGATGATGCTGGAGACCGCCCAGCGGCGCTCCGTCGTGCCCGAGGTGCAGGCCGGGATCGGCAAGTCCGTCGACGAGCTCGACACCACCATCCAGGAGATCCGCACCGCCATCTTCGCCCTCCAGCAGGGGCCCGCCGAAGCCCCCTCCGGGCTGCGCACGCGGGTGCTGCGGGAGATCAACATGGCGGCCGTGCCGCTGGGCTTCAAGCCCTCGCACCGCTTCCTCGGCCCGGTCGACACGGTCGTCGGCGAACTCACCGGCAAGAACCTCATCGCCGCCCTCAGGGAGGCGCTGTCGAACGCGTTCCGGCACGCGGATGCCGACCACATCGACGTCGTCGTGGACGCCGGCACGGTCCTGCCGGACGGGCAGCAGGGCGTGCGCCTGACGGTCGCCGACGACGGGGTGGGCATCCCCGAGGGCGGCCGGCGCAGCGGCCTGAAGAACCTCAAGCGGCGCGCGGAGTCGCTGGGCGGCGACAGCTGGTACGGGCCCGGGATCGGGGACGACGGGGGCGGGACGACGGTGGTGTGGCAGGCGCCCCACTGAGGCCCTACGGCGACGGTCCCTGAGTTGGCGGTACGTTTCTGCGCCGTACGGGGCACCGCGTGCCCCGCCCGTACCAGTCCTGCGCGAGGGCGCGCGCGGGGCGGGCGACGATCCGGGACATGGCTCCAGGACCCCGCCGCTCCGGCCGCTCGCTCGTCGTACCGGCCCTGTTGATGTGCGCGCTCGTCGCCCTGGGCGGCACGCCCGCCCTCTCCGAGGACGGGGAGGGCCCGGAGCCGAGTGCCCAGGTGGCCCGCCTTCTTGAGGAGGCGTCAGCGGCGTCGCAGCACTACGAGGAGGGGCGCAGGGCGGCGTCCGTCCAGCAGGCGCGGGCGCGGAGGCTGGAACGGCTGCTCGCGCGGGAGCGACGCGGGATCGCGGCGCTCCACGACGACCTCGGCCGGATCGCCCGTGCCCAGTACCGCAGCGGCGGCGACGTCCCGCTCACGGCGCGGATGCTGCTCAGCGACCGCCCGGAGGAGCTGATGCACGGTCAGCGCGCCGTGCTCCAGGCCGACCTGGCGGTGAACAATGCCGTGGAGAGGAGCCGGCGGGCCGAGCGGCGCCTTGCGGCGGGGCAGCGCACGGCGACGGCCGCGTGGCACTCCCTCCAGGCGCGCAACGTGCGGCTCGCGCGTCTGAAGGAGAACATCGGGGCCAAGCTGGAGTCGGCGCGGGCGCGGTTGCAGAGCGAGGCCGACGTGTCGGCATCGGCGGGGCAGTGCCGCGGTCCCGTACGCCTGCGGCAGCCGAAATTTCACACCACGCGCGCGTGGGTGACTCCGGTGGCGTCGTACCAGCTGTCCGCGGGCTTCGACAGCGCGGGCGCGCACTGGGCGCACCGGCACACCGGGCAGGACTTCGCGGTCGGCATCGGCACGCCGGTGCGGGCGGCCGGGGCCGGGAAGGTGGTCAGCGTGTCCTGCGGCGGCGGCTTCGGCATCGAGGTCGTCGTGCGCCACCCCGGCGGCTACTACACGCAGTACGCGCATCTGGCGGCGGCCGCCGTCGACCAGGGAGAGAAGGTCGCGGCGGGCCGGTGGATCGGGCAGGCCGGCACCACGGGCAACTCGACGGGGCCGCACCTGCACTTCGAGGTGCGGCTCACGCCGTATCTGGGGTCGGGGATCGACCCCGTGAAGTGGTTCGCCGAGCGGGGCGTCCGGCTGTAGCGCCGTCCGGTGAGGCGGTTCGTGGCGTCAGGCCGTGGCGCGGGCGGCCAGCAGCTCCTCGATGACGCGGGCGACGCCGTCCTCGTTGTTGGTGCCCGTCACGCCCGTCGCGGCGGTGAGCACGTCGGGGTGCGCGTTGCCCATCGCGTAGGAGGTGCCCGCCCAGGCCAGCATCTCCATGTCGTTGGGCATGTCGCCGAACGCGACGACCTCCGCCGGTGAGATGCCGCGCTCCTGACAGCACAGTTCGAGCGTGGACGCCTTGGAGACGGTGCGGGCGCTGATCTCCAGCAGGGCGCTCGGGCTGGAGCGGGTGATGGCGGCCAGGTCCCCGACGGCGGTGCGGGCCAGCGCCAGGAACGCGTCCGGGCCGAGTTCGGGGTGGTACGCGAGCAGCTTGAGCACCGGCTGGCCGGCGACGTCCGACCCTTCGAAGTCCTCGGCGAGCAGCTTCTCCGCGGGCGCGACGCTCTCCCCCGGCTCCACGTGCAGCGGCGGATACGTCGGCTCGTGGTGCAGGCCGCCGGTCCGCTCGACCGCGAACGAGGTGCCCGGCGCCGCCGCGCGCAGGATCCGTACGACCTCCAGGGTGTCCGGGACGGCCAGCTCGCGGATCTTGACGAAACGATGCTGCCCGGGGCCGCCGTGCAGGTCCACGACGGCGGCGCCGTTGCCGCAGATCGCCAGGCCGTGACCGTGGACATGGTCGCTGACGACGTCCATCCACCGGGCCGGGCGGCCGGTCACGAAGAAGACCTCGATACCGGCCTCCTCGGCGGCGGCGAGCGCGGCGACCGTCCGCGGGGAGACGGTCTTGTCGTCGCGCAGCAGCGTGCCGTCGAGGTCCGTGGCGATCAGCCGGGGCGCGGAGGGGGCCGGGATCCGGGGCCCTGGAGTCGATGAGGTCACCGCCCCATCGTCGCGCATATGCGCGCACGGCCGTGCGGCGGGGCGCCCAGATGAGTACGCTGCCGGCCCACGGGCCCCGCCGCCCCCACGGCGTCACGGCGTCGGTTTCAGCCGAGCCGGGCGAGCGCCTCAGTGGCGATCCTCTCGAACATCTTCTGGTCGGCGGCGAAGGGCGTCTCCGGGATCGGCCAGTGCACGACGATCTCGGTGAAGCCCAGCTCACGGTGGTGCCCGGCGAAGTCCACGAACGCCTCGACGGACTCCAGCGGACGGGCCCGGTCCGGGGTGAACCCGGTGAGCAGCACCTTGCCGACTTCGGCCACGTCCCGCCCGATGGCGGCGCAGGCGGCGCCGAGCTTGTCGACCTGTCCACGAATGGCCTGAATCGACTGGTCGGGGGTGCCGTCTCCGCGGTTCCGCGGGGATGTCCGGTCAGTCGCGTCCGATGTGTTCGAGTTCGACGTGGCGATGGGTGAGGGGAAGCGAGGCCAGCGCCGCGGTGAGCAGGATCCCGGCCGTGCAGACGGCGAGGACGGGGAGGCCGTCGCCGTCCCAGTGGACCGTTCCGCCGCCGGTGATCAGGTAGCTGGATTCGGCGAGACGCCCGGCCACCAGAGCTCCGGCGAGGCCGACGGTGAGCGGGAGCAGGAGCTGGACGCACTGGGCCGTGCGGACCGTCAGGGGGCGGGCGCCGAGGAGGTTGAGCGTGGCGAGTCGGCCGCGGCTCTCCATGGCACGGTCGGCGGCGGACACGGCGAAGGCGGCGACACCGATGGCGAGGCCGAGGACCATGCCCGCCGCGAGGAGGCTTTTGACCACGGTGATCTGCTGCAGTGAGTCGATGTTGACGCCCACCGCCTCGATCTCGGCGGTGGGCGCGATGGTGCCCAGACCGTCGAGCACCGTGCGTACGGTGTCCGGCGTGGAACGCGACATCAGGAGGAACTGTCCTGCCGCGGGCCGCTGTCCCGCCGGGAGCAGAGAGGGCGGTACGAGGACGTCCGCGCCGGCGAAGGCCGAGGGCTGGCGTGCCGTGATGGCGAGGGAGCCGCGTGGCAGCGTGACGCGGAACTTCTCCGTCAGCGCACCGAGTCCGCCCTCCGTGCGCATGAGGAACGGGTAGCTGCGGCCGGGCCGGGCGTCGGGGGCCTCGGCCATGTCGGAGTCGGTCAGGCGTTGGATCCTGCCGTCCACGCAGCCTCGGGGCGGCACCGCGGTGAACGCCGCGAGCTGCTCGCAGTCGGCGACCACCGCGGTGATGCGGGGCGTGGTGGAGCTCGCCCGTGGAATCCAGGAGTCCATGGCGAGGGCCTGTGACCGGACGCCTTCGACGCGACGCGTACGGGTGAGCTGCCCGTCGTTCAGCTCGTTGAAGGGGAGGGCGTACTCCTGGGTGGGCGAGGTGGGGCGGCTGATGTGGGCGAGCTCGACGAGGACGCCCTGGGCGAGGGAGGCGGCGTAGACGAGGAGGACGAGACCGGTGACCACCCGCAGGGAACTCCCCGGCTCGACTTCGTTGCGGCGCATGGCGAGTGCCAGGGGAAGCGACTGAGTGGTGCCGGCCAGACGACGGGCGAGCCAGGCCGTGGCCGGTGCGAGGGCGAGCACGAGGCCGGCGCCTGTCAGCAGGACGCCGACGGGGACGAGTACCGCGCCGACCGGTCCGTCGGAGGGGTCCCGGCCGAGGGCCCCGAGCGCGCAGTAGCCGCAGATGACACCGAGCCCCGGCAGGAGCAGCAGCATCCCGTACCTCTTCGGGGGGCGTGGCCGGACGCTCCGGCGCACCCGCAGCGGGCGGAGCGCGGCCTCACGGGCCCGGTGGCGTCCGACGAACCAGGCCAGGCCGGGGCAGGCGAGCAGGCAGACGGCGAGCACGGTGCCGGACGGCCGCCCGTCGGGCGGGTACCACTGAAGTCCGGGTAGACCGACCCGTGCGAAGGCCTCGTTGGCCAGTGCGTACACACCGACGCCGAGGACCGCGCCGAGGAGCGCTGCGGCCACCGTCTCCACGGCGTTGACCCGCAAGGTGCCCTTCACGCTCAGCCCGAGCAGGCGCAGCGCGGCCAGTCTGCGTGCTCGGGCCTCGGCGGAGAGCCGGGCGCACACGGACAGGAACACGGCCAGCGGCAGCAGCACCAGGCAGCCCAGCGCGAAGCGCAGGATGCTCAGGGTGGAGGAGTCCACGGCGGGAGTCGGGGCCCATTCGGCACCGAAGCCCGCCAGCGGACGTGCGGAGGACGGCAGTTGGCCGGGTGAGCGGCCGACATAGGCGTACAGCTCATCGGGGCCGGTGAGTCCTTCGGGTCCGATGGTGCCGGTGATACGGCCGGGGAGGAGGCCGGCCAGGCCCGGCTGTTCGGCCAGGATCTCGCGCAGCCGCGGGGAGACGAGGACCTCGCCGGACTTCGGCAGGCGGTCGATGCCGGGTGGGTGGGGCGGACGGCCGTCCGCGGGGTGACCGACGAAGACCCGGGTGAACGGCTGCGAACCGTAGGGGTCCTGGCGGGTCAGGAAGACGGTGTCCGCGGCGGAGCGAGCGTGCGGAACGCCGGTCACCGGCCGCGGTGCGCGTGCCGCGGCCCGGCTGTCGTGCGCGGCCAGGATCGCGGGGATGGTCAGCACCGCGGCCAGACAGGCGACGCCCATCGCGCAGCCGAGCGACATCAGGAGGAAGCGGGCCCTGCCTGTGCGGCCGGTACCGAGCAGGAGGCGCAGCCCGATCAGGAGCGTGATGGCGGGCCGTGTCGTCACACCGCGGCCCGCCCGGTCAGGGCCCCGTCGGCCATCGTGTACCGGCTGTCCGCGCGAGAAGCCACGGAGGCATCGTGCGTCACCATGATCACGGCGGTGCCCTGGGACCGTGCCAGGGACAGGAACTCGGCCAGTACGGAATCCGCGTTGGCGCTGTCGAGGGCGCCCGTCGGTTCGTCCGCGAAGACCACGTCGGGCCGGTGCACCAGAGCCCGTGCCACGGCGACCCGCTGGCTCTGGCCTCCCGAGATCTGTGACGTCCTGCGCTGTCGCAGTTCCGCGAGACCGAGGCGACCGAGGACCTCCTCGGCCGCCTGGTGCGCCGCCGCTTTGCGTTGACCGGCCAGGCGCAGGGGCAGCGCCGCGTTCTCCACCACGGTCAGCTCCGGCAGCAGCTCCCCGTATTGGAAGACGAACCCGAACCGCTCTCTGCGTACCGTGCTCAGCTCGTCGTCACCGAGTCTTCGGAGCGGCACTCCGTCGAAGGTGACGTCACCACGCGTCGGCGCCACGACCCCGGCCAGACAGTAGAGCAGCGACGACTTCCCCGAACCGCTGCTGCCCATGATCGCGCAGACCTCACCGGGACTCAGCGCGAAGTCCACGCCGCTCAGAGCCCTTTGCGAGCCGTAGCTCAGCTCCACGCCGGTCGCGCGAAGGATGGCGGTCATGGTGAGCGGTACCTCTCAGTGTCTCGGCGGCCCTGCCCGGCGACGAGGCTCGACGGTCGTCCAGCCTCGTCATGCCGTCCGGCCCGTCACCTCTGGTAGTGCTTGGTCACGGAGCAGTTGTCCGGGTGGATCGATCCTCTGTCGCGGCACATCCGGACCCATGCGTCCTTGGTGAGTTGTGCCGCTCCGTCATAAACGACCTTGTCGAGCGGAACGGTCTTGCCCTGCTTGCCGTTGAAGCGATTCCAGGAATAGCCCTCGACCTTGGCTTGGGCGTAGACGTTGTTGCCGTCGCTCTTCGACGTGTCAGACAGATCCCCCTTGAGGTGGAAGGCGCCGTGGTTCTGCCCGCGGGGCTCCCACGCGTAGGTGCCCCTGGTGAAGGCAGCCCCAGTGGTGTCCAACTTCGGGATGGAGTGCCAGGCTCCGGCGAACGCGGTTCCCATTCCTCCGACGAACAAGGCCGTGGCGACTGCCGCTGTTGTCAGCTTTCGCACGCTTCCTCCAGATGAAAGTGCCTGACGGGTCGTAACGGAGAGTATCGACGTGATCTCAGGGTGCCTATGGAAGAGATCGCGTTTCCTCCCATCCGGTGAAGCCGGAAAGATCGGTGACGTTGCCCGCCGGGCCGGGCCGGGCCGGGGCGGTGTCGAGTCGTCGGCGGATTCCGTGCACGCGTTCGTGAGCAGGGCGATCGCGGGGTTCGCGTCGAGGAACCGGAGTGGAGCACCGTAGGCTCGACGGCATGGAACTTCGTCTCAGCACCGTCATCCTTCCCGTCGACCGGTGGCACGAGGGAGGGCGTGCGAAGTGGCGGGCCGCTGAGGAGCTCGGGTTCCACTCCGCCTACACCTACGACCACCTGTCGTGGCGCACGTTCCGGGACGGACCGTGGTTCGGGGCGCTGCCCACGCTGACCGCCGCCGCGACCGCGACCGAGCGGCTGCGCCTGGGCACGCTGGTCACGTCGCCGAACTTCCGCCACCCGGTCACGCTCGCCAAGGAGCTGATCTCCCTCGACGACGTCTCGGGCGGGCGGATCACCCTGGGGATCGGCGCCGGTGGCACCGGATTCGACGCGACGGCGCTCGGCCAGGAGCCGTGGACGCCACGTGAGCGGGCCGACCGCTTCGGCGAGTTCGTCCCGCTGCTCGACCGACTGCTGACCGAGGACGCCGTCTCCTGGACGGGCGACCACTACACGGCGGTCGAGGCGCGGAACATCCCCGGCTGCGTGCAGCGCCCCCGGCTTCCGTTCGCGGTGGCCGCCACCGGCCCGCGCGGGATGCGCCTCGCCGCCCGGCACGGGCAGGCGTGGGTGACCACGGGGGATCCGAAGCTGTACGAGACCGGTACGCCCGAGCAGTCGGTGCAGGCCGTGCGGGGGCAGATCGACCGGCTCACGGACGCGTGCACCGGAATCGGCCGCGACGCGGACGAACTCGACAAGATCCTGCTCACCGGCTTCACCCCGGACCGCACGAGCCCGCTGGAGTCCGTCGACGCCTTCGTCGACTTCGCCGGGCGCTACGCGGCGCTGGGGATCACCGAGATCGTGATCCACTGGCCCATCCCCGACTCGGACTTCGCCGCCGACCAGGCCGTCTTCGAGAAGATCGCCGTCGAGGCCGCCGCTCAACTGCGCTGAATGCCGGCCCGGGTACTCCCGTGTCACCAGGCGGTGGAGTCCAGGTCGTAGCCGCGGAGAATGCCTACGAACCGGTCGAGCAGGGTGGTGGCCTCGTCGTCCGGAGGCGCTACTGAGTGGCTGTCCGCGGACATGTCGGGGTTGCGGACGGCCCGGCCGCTCCTGCGGGGCGCGGGCTCAGCGCACGCGCCCGCTCAGCCACCGGGTGAGGCCGATCATCGGCAGGAACTCCTTGTACGTGCGGTCGCCGGGGAGGGACACCACGAGGCGGTAGCCGGGGGGGAAGCGCTTGCCGTGGACGTGGACGAGGCCGGTGTAGCAGGAGCGCAGGAATGCCGGGACCTCGTCGCGCGGGATGTCGTGGAACTCGACGCCCTCGAGCGTGATCAGCGCGTCGTCCTCGGGGAAGAGCCGCACGTCGATGCGGGGTGTGCCGCCCAGTTCCACGTAGGCCTCGTGCGGCAGGGAGCCGTCGGGGTCGGTGGTGACGCCCAGGCCGGCGTGGCTGCGGCGGGAGGTCCGGTCGGCGCCGATGTCGTGCGTGACCTCGATCTCCAGGTGGAACTCACGGGCGATCTCGCGCAGGGCGGTGACGGCCGCCTCCGTGGTGGGCAGGTGGGGGAACGAGTGGTCCATACCTGTTGATGATGCCGCAGCGGGTCCCGGGGTTGCTCCGGATCGTCAGGAAAAGCGCAGGTAGCGCGGGGGTACGGCGGCGGTGAGCCAGACGCCGTTGGCGCTCAGCCGGAAGACGTGGCCGTCGCGGTGCATCGCGCCGGCGTCCACCGGCAGCACGACCGGACGGCCGCGCCGGGCGCCGACGCGGGTGGCGGTCTCGCGGTCCGCCGACAGGTGCACGTCGTGCCGGTCCATGGGGCGCAGGCCCTCGGCGCGGATCGCGTCGAGGAAACGGGCGACGGTGCCGTGGTACAGGTACGCGGGCGGTTCGGCCGGCGGGAGTCCCAGGTCGACGTCGATGCTGTGGCCCTGGTTGGCGCGGATCCGGGTGCCGTCGATCGTGAAGCGCTGCTTGTCGTTCGTGGCGACGACGTGGTCGAGCTCGGCGCGGGTGATCCGGAACCGGTGCGCGGCCGTGGCGGCGAGCAGGTCGTCGATCTCCACCCAGCCCGCCTCGTCCGGCGCGAGGCCGAGGCGCTCGGGCTGGTGGCGCAGGTGTTTCGAGAGGTACTTCGACACCTTCACGGTGCGCTGCTCGTCCATGGCGTCCATGGCGTCAGAGTGCCGGACGGCCCGTGGAAACTCTTCCGAATTTTTCGGCTCGCATGTTTGATCCACAAGCAAGTCCAGTTATCCACAGGGGATTTGACGAATCTGTGGACAAGTGGCGAGCGGTATAACCTAGTTGATCAACAAAGCGCTATTTGTTGTGACTTGCCGTCAATGAGTCCAATGTCCGTGCTTGTACCTCGCGTTGGGCGGCAGCCGCGACGAATGCCGACACGTTCTCCGCGCCAACCAGCGCGCTCACGGCCCGCATTGTCTCCGCGGGCACGGCGACCGACTGCGGCTCGTCGACGGGTGGAACGACCGGTCCGGCGGACAGATGCTGGTGCAGATGACGGGTCGCGAACAACCGCATGGCCCGCGCCAGTTCGGCATCCACCGACTGCTGTGCGAGCGGGCGCAGCCGGCGGACCAGGGCGGCGGCCTCAGCGGCTTCGGCGTCGGTCGGCGGCTGTGGGCCAAGGTAGCGCGCGAAGACGTGCTCGGTGGTGAACTCCAGGAAACGCGCCGCTATATGTTCGACCTGCCCCCTCAACTCCCGCAGATGGTTGGAGATCGCGGAGAGCGGCACACCGGCGGCGTACAACTCGACCGCCACCGCGAGCTCTTGAGGGCTGGGGACGAGAAACTCGTCGTCCCTGTCCGGTACGCGCTCCAGCACGCCGAGTTCGATCGCGTCCCGTACGGCGGCCTCGTCGGGGTCGCCGCCGAACCGCTCGTCGAGTTCGGCCCGGGTGATGCGGCCCGCCCGCTCGTCCGTCCACGGCTTGTCGACCTCGGCGACCAGGCCGAGGACGCCGCCGAGGCCGCGGCCCGCGTCCCAGGCCTCCAGGAGCTCCTTGATGGAGGCCAGCGTGTAGCCCCGGTCGAGGAGGTCGGCGATCTGGCGCAGCCGGGCCAGATGCGTGTCCGTGTACACATTGGCCCGGCCGCGGCGCTCGGGGCGCGGCAGCAGTCCGCGGTCCTGATAGGCGCGGATCGTGCGGACCGTGGCACCGCTGTGGTGGGCCAGGTCCTCGATCCGGTACTCGGCGGCCGGTTGCCCCGCTCGCTCCGTCACACCCCACGTCCCTCGGTCGTACCGGTCACTCGGCGGAAGGTCCCGGTCCGCTCACGCGATGGCCGAGCGGCCGATCGCTCCGGCCGCGGCCCTGGCCGCGGGTGAGACGGCCAGATACTCGACGGCCCTGCGCAGGGAACCCTCCTGCGAGGGATGGTACGACCGGCGCAGATATCGGGGTATGGCCGCACCCAGGTCGCGCCATGAGGGCAGCAGACCCTTGCGCACTGCCCGGTTGTGCTCGGCGAGGGAGTAGCGCAGACGGCCGGCGAGCTGCGGGTCGTGGCGTAGCAGGTAGGCGGCTCCCCAGGCCCACAGGTAGAGCATCACCGGTGCGGTGACGGCCATGGCGGCGACCCGGCGGGCGTAGCGGGGCAGGCCCGTGCCGCCGCAGTGCTGGTACATGTCGAAGGCGACCGAGCGGTGCTCGACCTCCTCCGCGCCGTGCCAGCGCAGCAGATCCAGCATGATCGGGTCGCAGTCCGCGTGGTCCAGGGCGTCGGCGTGCAGCACCCAGTCGCCCAGGACCGCCGTGAACTGCTCGATCGCCGCGACGACCGCCAGCCGGTGGCGCAGCCATTCCCGCTCCGGTATCGGCATGCCCAGCGGCGGCCGCTCGCCGAGCAGCCGCTCGAAGAGGAAGTCGACGTATTTGGTGTAGTCGGCCGTCTCCAGTTTCTGTGCCGCCAAGTGCTCCAGTACGTACGCGTGTTGAACGCTGTGGGTCGCCTCCTGCCCCATGAACCCCTTCACGTCCTGAAGGAGCGCGGGATCCCGGACCAGGGGCAGGCCCTCCTTGAAGACCTTCACGAACCAGCGCTCGCCCGCGGGCAGCAACAGATGCAGCACGTTGATGACATGGGTGGCGGTCGGCTCGTCCGGTATCCAGTGCAGGGGCGTCGACTTCCAGTCGAAGGAGACGCGCCGCGGGGTGATCGTGTGGTGCTCCGAGTGCTCCGGGTGTTCCGGGTGCTCCGACGCCGGGCTCACAGCGGGGGCTCCAGCCGGGCTATCGCGCGCAGCGCCCGGGGCGTGAAGCGCGACATGAGGTGGGCGCCGCGGGCCTCCGGGGTCACCGGGACGACCGCCTTGTCGTGCACGACGGCGGCGAGGATCGCGTCGGCGACCTTCTCCGGCGGGTAGTTGCGCAGGCCGTACAGGCGCGAGGACTTCTTCTGCCGGCGCTCCTCCTCGGCGCTGTCGGCGCCGACGAACCGGGCCGTCGACGTGATGTTCGTGTTCACCAGGCCCGGGCAGATCGCGGAGACGCCGATGCCCTGCCCGGCCAGCTCCGCGCGCAGGCACTCGCTGAGCATCAGGACCGCCGCCTTGGACGTGGAGTAGGCGGGCAGCGCCTTCGAGGGCTGGAACGCGGCCGCGGACGCGGTGTTCACGATGTGGCCGCCCTGCCCGCGCTCTGCCATCTGCCTGCCGAACAGCCGGCAGCCGTGGATGACTCCCCACAGATTCACGTCGAGGACCTTCTTCCAGTCCTCGGGGGTGGTGTCGAAGAAGGAGCCGGACAGGCCGATTCCCGCGTTGTTCACCAGGACGTCGACCACGCCGTGCTCGGCGGCGACCTTCTCGGCCAGCTTCTCCATCGCCTGCTCGTCGGAGACGTCGACGGCCTCCGCCCAGGCCTCGGGGGCGCCGATGAGCTGCGCCATCTCGGCGGTGCGCGCGGCGCTCTCGGCGTCCCGGTCGACGGCGATCAGGCGGGCGCCCGCCTCGGCGAACGCGAACGCGGTGGCCCGCCCGATGCCGCTGCCCGCCCCCGTGACCAGCACCAGCTGACCGCCGAACCGGTCCGCGTACTTGCCGTCGGCGGCCTTCTGCTGCGGAGGCACCCCGTCCTCCAGCTCCTCGGTCGCGGTGACGAACTCGCCGATCCAGGCGGTGAGCTGGTCGGGCCGGGTGCGCGGCACCCAGTGCTTGGCCGGCAGCGTGCGGCGCGTCAGCCGCGGCGCCCACAGCTCCAGCTGGTCGTACAGCTTCGGCGACAGGAAGGCGTCGCCGAGCGGCGTGATGAGCTGCACGGGCGCGTGCGCGTACGCGTCCTCGCGCGGATGGGCGAGCCGCGCCCGGACGTTGTCCCGGTAGAGCCAGGCGCCGTGCGCGGCGTCCGAGGGCAGCGACGCCGTCGGATAGTCACCGGCCGGGATCCGCTCCACGCGCTCCAGGATCTTCGGCCAGCGCTTGCCGAGCGGCCCGCGCCAGGCCAGCTCCGGCAGAACGGGCGTGTGCAGCATGTACACGTACCAGGACTTGGCGCCCTGCCCGAGCAACTGGCCCACCTTGCGCGGCGTGGGCCGCTTCATCCGCTGCTTGATCCAGTGTCCGAAGTGGTCGAGGGAAGGGCCCGACATCGAGGTGAAGGACGCGATCCTGCCCTCGGTGCGCCGGACCGTGACGAACTCCCAGGACTGCACCGAACCCCAGTCGTGCCCCACCACGTGGACCGGCCGGTCCGGGCTCACCGCGTCGATGACCGCCACGAAGTCGTCGGTCAGCTTCTCCAGGGTGAAGCCGCCGCGCAGCGGCTTCGGCGCGGTGGAGCGCCCGTGGCCGCGGATGTCGTAGAGCACCACGTGGAAGCGGTCCGCGAGGCGCGTGGCGACCTCCGACCAGACCTCCTTGGAGTCGGGGTAGCCGTGCACGAGCACGACGGTCGGCCGCGCCGAGTCGCCCAGCTCCACCACGCACAGCTCGACGCCGCCCGTGTGCACGACGCGCTCGCGCGCCCCGTGGATCGTCGTCAGGTCCGCCATCAGATGCCCTCCGCCCAGCGCCGCACGTGCGGCAGATCGTCGTCCAGCCAAAAAGCGCTCTCCTCGGGGTCCGCGGAGTCCGTGACCACGAGGATCTCCTCGAACTTGGCGCCCGTCCCCCGGAAGCCGAGGTGGGGTTCCACCGCCCACAGGCCGGGCTGCGGGGGGTGGTCGGAGAAGCGGTACGGCGACCACAGCGGCGACCAGCCGTCCCGGTGTCCGTGCAGCGCGTCGCTCGCCAGGCCCTTCAGCGACTGGGTGCCGAAGCCGAAGAGCGTCGGGTTGAGCCGGCGCTCCCTTACCCGGTCGACCTTGTGGGCGATCACGCCGAACGGATAGGCCCGGTGCCGGTTCGCATAGCCCTGGCGCACCATCAGCCGGTCGACGCTCTCGTAGATCTCGCGCAGCGGGCGCCGCTCGCGCACCTCGCGCAGGATCAGCTCGCGGTGCGCCTCCAGATCGGCGAGCAGCTTGTCGTGCAGGGGATTGAGGCCGAGGCAGCCCGAGTAGCCGATGTCCGCCGTGTATCCCTTGAAGACCGGGGCCATGTCGAGGATGAACGGCATCCCCGCCTCCAGCCTGCGGTTCGTGGGGAAGAACTGCAGCGGTATGCGGAAGCCGGTGAACGCCGTGCGGTCGCCGAACCAGGCGAAGGGCAGATGGAACCAGTCCCGCACCCCGCGCTCGCGCAGCCACTCCCGCTGCATCCGCGCCGCCTCGCGCTCGGTCACCCCGGGCTTCAGCTGTGCCGCGACCGCTTCCGCGCACTCGTACGCGAGCGTCTGCACTTCCCTGAACCCCCGCAGCTCCGCGGAGAGTTCACGTACCACTGCTGAGGTCATGCCACCGTCCGTCCGTGTCACGGCCGCCCGGACCCGGTGACGGGGCCGTCGCCGTACGCGCTCGTAACTTGACACTGATGAATGTGACAATGGCTGACGGCGGCGTCAAGGGGCCTGCGCAAGTCTGTGGAGAACCTCCCGGTTGTGCACAACGTGGCTCCCGGGGCGGGTGAACGTCCTCAGCGCGAGGGGCTACTCGGGGATGACCCCTACGGACCCGTAATACTCAGGTCTCATACGAGGTCGACCCCCTGGTCTGACGCCTCGTGTGGCGTGCGCCACTACCTTCGAAGACGTGACTGTGATCGCGACCGAAAGCCTGAGCAAGCGGTTCCCACGGGTGACCGCGCTTGACCGGCTGACCATGGACATCGGGCCCGGGGTGACCGGGCTCGTGGGTGCCAATGGAGCCGGCAAGTCCACCATGATCAAGATCCTGCTGGGTCTGTCCCCGGCGACGGAGGGCCGTGCCGAGGTGCTCGGGCTCGACGTCGCCACCAAGGGTGCCGAGATCCGCGAGCGGGTCGGGTACATGCCGGAGCACGACTGCCTGCCGCCCGACGTCTCGGCCACCGAGTTCGTGGTCCACATGGCCCGCATGTCCGGCCTGCCGCCGACCGCGGCGCGCGAGCGCACGGCGGACACCCTGCGCCACGTCGGCCTCTACGAGGAGCGCTACCGCCCCATCGGCGGCTACTCGACGGGCATGAAGCAGCGCGTGAAGCTGGCCCAGGCCCTCGTCCACGACCCGCAGCTGGTGTTCCTGGACGAGCCGACGAACGGCCTGGACCCGGTCGGCCGCGACGACATGCTCGACCTGATCCGCCGCGTGCACAGCGACTTCGGCATCTCGGTGCTCGTCACCTCGCACCTGCTCGGCGAGCTGGAGCGCACCTGCGACCACGTGGTCGTCATCGACGGCGGCAAGCTGCTGCGCTCCAGCTCCACCACCGACTTCACCCAGTCCACGGCGACGCTCGCGATCGAGGTCACCGACAGCGACGAACACCCGGACGGCACCGGCGCGTTGCGCGAGGCGTTCGCCCGGCGCGGCATCGAGACCACCACCGGCGGCGAGCTGCCCGGCGCCGGCCACACCGTGCTCGTCACCGCGCAGGGCGAGGAGACGTACGACATCGTGCGCGACGTCGTCGCCGACCTCGGCCTCGGGCTCGTCCGCATGGAGCAGCGCAGGCACCACATCGCGGAGGTCTTCCGGCCCGCGGCCGAGGCCGCCACCGAGGAGCCGGTCACCGAGCGCGCCGCGGCCTGGGCCGCCACCGCCGCCGCACAGCAGACGGGAGGCGCGCGCGATGAGCGTTGAGCCTTTGAGCACCCAGATCCACAACATCGGCTACCGCCACTACGACGGCCCGCGCCTGGGCCGCGCGTACGCCCGCCGCTCGCTCTTCTCGCAGAGCCTGCGCGGCGCGTACGGCCTGGGCCGCTCGGCCAAGTCGAAGGTGCTGCCGATGCTGCTCTTCGTCGTGATGTGCGTGCCCGCGCTGATCATGGTCGCGGTCGCCGTCGCCACCAAGGCGAAGGACCTCCCGCTCGACTACACGCGCTACGCGATCGTCCTCCAGGCGGTCATCGGCCTCTACGTCGCCTCGCAGGCGCCGCAGGCCGTCTCGCGCGACCTGCGCTTCAAGACGGTCCCGCTCTACTTCTCGCGCCCCATCGAGCGCGTCGACTACGTGGCGGCGAAGTACGCGGCCATGGCGTCGGCCCTGTTCATCCTCACGGCGGCGCCGCTGATCGTCCTCTACGTAGGCGCTCTGCTCGCCAAGCTGGACTTCACCGAGCAGACCAAGGGATTCGGCCAGGGACTGGTGTCCGTGCTGCTGCTGTCGCTGCTCTTCGCCGGGATCGGCCTGGTCGTGTCCGCCGTCACGCCGCGCCGCGGCTTCGGCATCGCCGCCGTCATCGCCGTCCTGACCATCTCCTACGGAGCGGTCTCCACGGTCCAGGCCATCGCCGACACGCGGGACAACGGCTTCGCGGTGTCCTGGCTCGGCCTCTTCTCCCCGATCACCCTCATCGACGGCGTACAGACCGCCTTCCTGGGCGCCACGTCCGCCTTCCCGGGCGCGCACGGTCCCTCCGCCGGCCAGGGCGTGGTCTATCTGCTCGTCGTCCTCGGGCTCATCGCCGGCTCCTACGGCCTGCTGATGCGCCGCTACCGGAAGGTCGGACTGTGACCGCCATCGAAATCGACCACGTCTCCCGGTGGTTCGGCAACGTCGTCGCCGTCAACGACGTGACGATGACCATCGGCCCCGGCGTCACCGGCCTCCTCGGTCCGAACGGGGCGGGAAAGTCCACGCTGATCAACATGATGGGCGGCTTCCTCGCCCCGTCGAACGGCACGGTCACGCTCGACGGACAGCCGATCTGGCGCAACGAACAGATCTACCGCCACATCGGCATCGTCCCCGAGCGCGAGGGGATGTACGACTTCCTCACGGGCGCCGAATTCGTCGTGGCCAACGCCGAGTTGCACGGCCTCGGCAAGAAGGAGGCGCAAGCGGCGCTCGCCACCGTCGAGATGGAGTACGCGCAGGACCGCAAGATCTCGACGTACTCCAAGGGCATGCGGCAGCGCGTGAAGATGGCCTCCGCGCTGGTCCACAACCCGTCGGTGCTGCTCCTGGACGAGCCGTTCAACGGCATGGACCCGCGCCAGCGCATGCAGCTGATGGACCTGCTGCGACGCATGGGCGACGAGGGCCGCACGGTGCTGTTCTCCTCGCACATCCTCGAAGAGGTCGAGCAGTTGGCCTCCCACATCGAGGTGATCGTCGCCGGACGGCACGCGGCCAGCGGCGACTTCCGCAAGATCCGCCGGCTGATGACCGACCGGCCGCACCGCTATCTGATCCGCTCCAGCGACGACCGGGGCCTCGCCGCCGCGCTGATCGCGGACCCGTCGACAGCGGGGATCGAAGTCGACCTGAAGGAAGGCGCGTTGCGGATCCAGGCCGTCGACTTCGGCCGGTTCACGACGCTGTTGCCGAAGGTCGCGCGCGAGCACGGCATCCGCCTGCTCACCGTCTCGCCGTCCGACGAGTCCCTCGAGTCCGTCTTCTCTTATCTGGTCGCGGCCTAGTCACGGCACAGGAGGCCCTGATGTACGACCCCACTGTCGCCCGGCTCACCTACCGGGCTCTGCTCGGCCGCCGCCGGGCCCTCATCCTCTTCGCGCTGCCACTGCTGCTCATCGTGATCTCCGGCCTGGTCCGCGCGCTCACCGGAGCCGACGACCAGACCGCCGCCGACGTGCTCGGCGGGTTCGCGCTCGCCACGATGGTGCCGCTGATCGGTGTCATCGCGGGCACCGGCGCGATCGGCCCCGAGATCGACGACGGATCGGTCGTCTATCTGCTGTCCAAGCCGGTCAAGCGGCCCACGATCATCTTCACCAAGCTCATCGTCGCCATCGCCGTGACCATGGTGTTCTCGGCCGTCCCGACCCTGATCGCGGGCCTGATCCTGAACGGGAACGGGCAGCAGATCGCCGTCGCCTACACGGTCGCCGCCCTGGTGGCCTCGATCGCGTACGCCGCGATCTTCCTGCTGCTCGGCACGGTCACCCGGCACGCCGTCGTCTTCGGGCTCGTCTACGCCCTGGTCTGGGAGGCGCTGTTCGGCTCGCTGGTGTCCGGGGCGCGCACGCTCAGCGTCCAGCAGTGGTCCCTCGCCGTGGCCCACAAGGTGACCGGCGGCGACCTCGTCACCTCGGACGTCGGGCTGCCGCTGGCCACGGTGCTGCTGGTGGCCGTGACCGTACTGGCGACCTGGTACGCGGGGCAGAAGCTGCGGTCGCTGACGCTGGCGGGAGAGGAGTAGATCCGGCCCCGGCGCCGGCCCGGCGCCGGCCCGGCATCGGCCTTGACGTCGATTTCACCCTCCCCCTTGCACACTGGTGGGAGGGTACGACGCCCGATATGTACTCGCTCTCGCCCGTCACGCCGATACGACACCCGAGGAGGACCGCCCATGGCCGGGGAGCACGATGCCTGGGACGACGTGGTCCTGGATGCCGACTTCATACGCGACGCGGAGGCGACCGAGCCGTCCGCGCGGGCCCGGATGCTCACGGCCCGGTGGAGCAGGGAGGCCCCCGAGCCGCAGCCCTGGCGGTCCGACAAGCCGCCGGCGGGATGGTTCTTCAGCAAGGCGCGGCGCGGGAAGTGGCGCCGCCGCCGCTGATCAGCGGCGATTAATTCGGTGGCGGTGAACTTGGCGCCGGTGCACAGTAGTTGTGTCACCGCGCCGGTGCCGTTCCTTCGCCACCGGCGTCCATCCACTGGGAGAGGAGCGCGACGATGTTGATCAGTAGTCCGTCGAGCTCCCGACAGGGCAGCCCGAGGCGGGCTCCGGAGTAGTCACTGCACTCCGTCGAGCCCCGCCCTGGGGGCGCTGCCCGGGGCGGCCGCTTCGAGCACGTGCCCTCCGCGGCGCGTGGGCCGCCCACCCGGAGGATTGGCCGAGTGGTAAGGCAGCGGCTTGCTAAGCCGTCGTCGGGGTTTGCCGCCCCGCGCGCGTTCGATCCGCGCATCCTCCACGAGTGCGCTGCGTCGGCTTGAGCGGTGTTCGGGCAGGCCTGCGGCCTGTTCGCGGCTGCTCGCCGTCGGCGGGTCAGGTGTGAGTCCGGCTGCCGGCCGGTGGGGCTTCTCGCGCAGTTCCCCGCGCCCCTTCGGGGCGCTTCTCAGGGTTCCAGCAGGCGTTCCAGGACGACTGCGATGCCGTCCTCCGCGTTGGAGGTCGTCACCTCGTCGGCCACGGCCTTGAGCTGAGTGTGGGCGTTGGCCATCGCGACGCCGTGGGAGGCCCAGCCGAACATCGGGATGTCGTTGGGCATGTCGCCGAACGCGATGGTGTCCGCGGCCTTCACGCCCAGCCTGCGGGCGGCCAGCGACAGGCCCGTGGCCTTGGACAGGCCCAGGGGGAGCAGCTCCACGATGCCCTCGCCCGCCATCGTGACGCCCACCAGATCGCCGGCCGTCGCCCGCGCGACCTCCGCGAGCTGGTCGTCGGTGAGGCCCGGGTGCTGCACGTACACCTTGTTCAGCGGCGCCGCCCACAGCTCGGAGACGTCCGTGAAGGGGATGGCCGGCAGGTGTCCCTCGCCGACCTCGTAGCCGGGGCCGACGATGACCTCGCCGTCGAGCCCGTCCCGGCTGGCGGCGAGCGCCAGCGGGCCGAGCTCCGCCTCGATCTTGGAGAGCGCGAGGCCCGCCAGCTGCCGGTCGAGCGTCACGGACGTGAGCAGCCGGTGCTCCCCCGCGTGGTACACCTGTGCGCCCTGGCCGCACACCGCGAGTCCCTCGTAACCGAGGTCGTCGAGGATGTGCCGGGTCCAGGGCACCGCCCTGCCGGTCACGACGATGTGCGCGGCACCCGCCGCGGTGGCCGCGACGAGCGCCTCACGCGTGCGCTCGGAGACGGTCTCGTCGGGTCGCAGGAGCGTTCCGTCGAGGTCCGTCGCGACGAGCTTGTACGGGAAGGCGGTGGCGGGGGGAGCGGGGTGGCTCACTTGGCGTTCGGCTCCAGGCTGTACAGGGGTGCAGGTGCGGGCCGCCGCGGAGTGCCGCGGCCCGCTGGGGTCTGCGCTTACTTGGGGTCCAGAGTGGTGCGTCCCCCAAGGTACGGCCGGAGCACCTCCGGGACGCGCACTGAGCCGTCGGCCTGCTGGTGGTTCTCCAGGATCGCCACGATGGTGCGCGGGACGGCGCACAGCGTGCCGTTCAGCGTCGCCAGCGGCTGCGTCTTCTTGCCGTCGCGCATCCGGATGGACAGGCGGCGCGCCTGGAAGCCGTCGCAGTTCGAGGCCGAGGTCAGCTCGCGGTACTTGCCCTGGGTCGGGATCCACGCCTCGCAGTCGAACTTGCGCGAGGCCGAGGAGCCGAGGTCACCGGTGGCGACGTCGATCACCTGGAACGGCAGCTCCAGGCCGGTCAGCCACTGCTTCTCCCACTCCAGGAGCCGCTGGTGCTCGTTCTCCGCGTCGTCGGGGTGGACGTACGAGAACATCTCGACCTTGTCGAACTGGTGCACGCGGAAGATGCCGCGGGTGTCCTTGCCGTACGTGCCCGCCTCGCGGCGGAAGCAGGGCGAGAAGCCGGCGTAGCGCAGCGGCAGCTGGTTCGCCTCGATGATCTCGTCCATGTGGTACGCGGCGAGCGGGACCTCGGAGGTGCCGACCAGGTAGTAGTCGTCCTTCTCCAGGTGGTACACGTTCTCCGCGGCCTGGCCGAGGAAGCCGGTGCCCTCCATGGCGCGCGGGCGCACCAGGGCGGGGGTCAGCATCGGCGTGAAGCCGGCCTCGGTGGCCTGCGCGATCGCCGCGTTGACCAGCGCCAGCTCCAGCAGGGCGCCGACACCGGTGAGGTAGTAGAAGCGCGAGCCCGAGACCTTCGCGCCGCGCTCGACGTCGATCGCGCCGAGCGCCTCGCCGAGCTCCAGGTGGTCCTTGGGCTCGAAGCCCTCGGCGCCGAAGTCGCGGATCGTGCCGTGCGTCTCCAGGACGACGAAGTCCTCCTCGCCGCCGCGCGGGACGTCGGGGTGCACGATGTTGCCCAGCTGGAGGGCGAGTCGCTGGGACTCCTCCTCCGCCTCGCGCTGCTCGGCCTCGGCCGCCTTCACGGCGGCGGAGAGCTCGCCCGTCTTCTTCAGCAGCTCCTGGCGCTCCTCGGGGGAGGCCTTGGGGATCAGCTTGCCGAGCGTCTTCTGCTCGTTGCGGAGTTCGTCGAAGCGGAGCCCGGACGACCTGCGCCGCTCGTCGGCGGACAGGACGGAGTCGACGAGCGCGACGTCCTCTCCACGGGCGCGCTGGGAGGCGCGAACACGGTCGGGGTCCTCACGGAGCAGGCGAAGGTCAATCACCCCTCCAGGCTACCGGTGCGCGGATCCGGCCCACGACCCGATATCCGGTGCGTCGCTTTATGCCCTATTTGCCGGAATGTGAATTACCTGCGGAAGCCCGAGTCAAGGGAAACGCCCGCTTTCCCTGGAAAGGAGCACTTCGGGCGCACCGCTTTGACCCGACTCCCTTGCGTGGAGGGGGACTTGGTCTTCCGTTGTCCACAGGAGTGCACAGGGTCACGGGGTTATCCACAGGCTGTGAGAAAGAGCTGTGGATGGCGGAAGAGATCATTCCGAAAGCCACATGTATCGCGAAGGATTCCCGTTCCAAACCCACTTCATACTCACTTTCGGGTGGAAGTGCTTCACTCCAAAGAGTTGATCAAGGGAAAAGGGTGGACGAGGGGTGACGTGCGTGGCTGTGGATGTACTTGTGGCCTGTAGGGCGATTTGTCGACCATGTCATGCCTTGCTGTCGACTTGTCCCCAGGTCGAGATGCTGACCTGTGGATAACTCTTGTGGACGAAGAAAATCCGCTGGTAGGACCGGACGCGGAGACAGAGCGAAGCCCCACCCGACGGTGGAGAACCCGGCCGGGGCTCAGCCGGTCCAGCCGGTCCAGCCGGTTCAGCCGGTTCAGCCGGTCCGGACGACCGGGTTGGTCGGGTGGGTCGGGTGGGTCAGAACCGTCCGTCCTGGCAGCGCGCCAGCCACTCCGACGCCGCCACGAACTCGCCGTCCGACGTCCCCGTACGCGGTTCCCGCACATCGGCGACCGCGACGCCGGCCCGCGGATACGAGCCGAGGAAACGGACCTGCGGGCATGCCCGCTTCAGCCCCATCAGCGCCTCGGCGACCCGGCGGTCGGAGATGTGCCCCTCCGCGTCGATCGCGAAGCAGTAGTCGCCGATGCCCTTCCCGGTCGGCCGGGACTGCAGCAGCATCAGGTTGACGCCGCGGATGGCGAACTCCTGGAGCAGCTCCATCAGCGCACCGGGGTGGTCCTCGCGCTGCCAGATGACCACCGACGTCTTGTCCGCGCCGGTCGGCGCCGCGGGCCGGGCCGGGCGGCCGACGAGCACGAACCGGGTCTGCGCGTTCTCCGCGTCGTGGATCTCGGTGACCAGCGGTTCGAGCCCGTACGTGGACGCCGCGAAGGCACCGGCGAACGCGGCGTCGAACCGGCCCTCCTGCACGAGCCGCGCCCCGTCCGCGTTCGACGCCGAGGACTCCCAGGTCACGTCCGGCATGTGGGCCCGCATCCAGTTGCGGACCTGCGGCTGCGCGGCCGGGTGCGCGGTGACCGTCTTGATGTCGCCGAGCTTCGTGCCGGGCCGCACCAGGAGCGCGAAGGTGATGTCGAGCAGCACCTCGCGGTAGATCATCAGCGGTGCGCCCGCCACCAGCTCGTCGAGGGTGGTGGTGATGCCGCCCTCGACCGAGTTCTCGATCGGCACGAACGCGGCCTCGGCCTCGCCGCTGCGGACCGCGTCCAGTGCGGCCGGGACCGACACCATGGGCGCGAGTTCCCGGGTGGCCGCCTCCGGAAGCGTGCGCAGGGCGACCTCGGTGAAGGTGCCTTCGGGACCGAGGTACGCATAGCTGGCTGGCATGGGGCTCACCCTAATGGGCCCGGCCACCCCCGGCTCACGGACGCGTCACCGGCCACCCGGCCCACCGCCGTCCCGCGGCACGCCACCCCTCCAGCAGCGCCGACGCGCACACGCCACCCTTCCAGCACCGCCCTCCCGCGGCACCTCACCCCTCCAGCAGCGCCTGTCCCACGTATCCGCCCTTGTCCGCGCCGCCCGGCACCGCGAACAGTCCGCTTGCCTCGTGCCGGATGAACCGCGACAGCGCGTCACCGCGGTCCAGCTTGCGCTGGACGGGGACGAAGCCGCGCAGCGGATCCGCCTGCCAGCAGATGAAGAGCAGGCCCGCGTCGGGCACGCCGTCCGCGGCGATGCCGTCGTGGAAGGAGAACGGGCGGCGCAGCATCGCGGCCCCGCCGTTCTGGTCCGGGCGGCTGATGCGGGCGTGGGCGTTGAGCGGGACGACCAGATCGCCGTTGCCGTCCGTCTTGTCCAGCTTCATCTCGCTGGTCTCGGTGCCACCGGTCAGCGGGGCGCCCGTCGACTTCTTGCGCCCGATGACGGACTCCTGCGCCGAAGTCGACAGCTTCTCCCAGTCGTCGAGGAGCATCCGGATCCGCCGGACGACCGCGTACGAACCGTTTCCCATCCACGCGGGCGACTGCGCCGAGCCCGACGCCGGCACGAAGATCCGCCGGTCGAAGTCGGACTCGGACGGCTTGGGATTGTCGGTGCCGTCGATCTGGCCCATCAGATTGCGGGTCGTCATCGGCCGGGCGGTGGCGCCGGGCGAGCGGTTGAAGCCGTTCATCTGCCAGCGGACCTTCGCCGCGCCGCCCGCGTCCTTCTGGATCGCGCGCAGGGCGTGGAAGGCGACGAGCCCGTCGTCGGCGCCGATCTGCACCCACAGGTCGCCGTTGCTGCGCGCCTTGTCGAGGTGGTCGGAGAAGAAGTCGGGCAGCGGGTCCAGGGCGCCCGGGCGCTGCTTCTCCAACCCCGTACGGGAGAAGAAGCTGTGCCCGAAACCGAAGGTGACGCTGAGGGACGACGGGCCCGCGTCGCGGGCGACATCGGTGTCCCGGGACGTCATCGGCTCGCCCGCCATCAGCCGCTCGGCCGTCGCCGACCAGCGGCGCAGCAGCGCGGTGGCCTCCTTGCGGCCCGCGCCCGCCGCCAGGTCGAAGGCGACGAGATGGCCGTGGGCCTGCATCGGCGTGGTGATGCCGGGCTGATGTTTCCCGTGAAACATCACCGCGTCGGTGCCGAGCGACGTCAACGCCTGCGGCTGCTCGGGGGAGTTCGCGGACGCCACCGCGTATCCCGCGCCCGCGCCGACGGCGCCCAGCGCGACGCCGGTCGCGCCCGCCGTGCCGATCAGCCGGCGCCGGGTGATGCCGGGCGCCGACGCGCCGGTTCCGGTACGGCCTTCGGAGTCGGCCTGATTGTCGGCCTGCTTGTCGGCCCGGATGTCAGCCATGGTGGTTCAGCCGATCTTCGCGTTCTTGGAGACAGTGATCTGATCGATGTCCGAGGTGCGCACGGTCACCTCGATCTTCCAGTCGCCGGCCACCGGGATCTGCACGCCGCTCGCGCTCCAGTGTCCGGTGGCGATGCGGTCGGGCGTGACGGTGAGCGGCCCGATGTTCTTCGACTTCAGGGTGAGGGCGACCTTCACCTCGGGGACGTCGAAGCCCTTGCCGTTCGGCCGCTGCACGTAGAGGTGCATGACGTTGTCGCCGGTGCGGCCCGGGTCGATGTCCAGCAGCACCGTGCCCTTGCCGTCCTCGCCGCCGGTGTCGAACGGCACCTTGAGGGAGAGCGGCCCGGACTGGGTCTGCGCGGCCGAGGTGGCGGACTTGGCCTCCTCCTCGGTGCGGCCCGGTTCGGTGGAGGTCAGCACGGTGGTGACGGCGAGCAGCACGACCGCGACGCCCGCCTCGGCGAGCACCGAGCGCCGCAGGCCGAAGCGGTGCGGATCGGCGTCGCGGACGCGCTTCTCGCGCGCGGTGGTCATCGCGGCGCGCTGCCGGGCGAGCTGGGCGGCCCGCCGGGGGTCGTCGGACCGGCCGCCCGCGGCGACGGCGACGGGCTCCTTCTCCTTGGAAGAGATCCTCTCCGAGGAGACCGTGTCCGAGGAGTCGGTGTCCGAGGAGAGCGTGTCCGGGGAGTCCGTACGCTGCTCGCCCACGGTTTCCGGCGCGGCCGCGGAGGCGGTGATCCGGCCGGTCCACCGCCGGGAGATCCAGGCGATGCCGACGAGTACGGCGACGAGCCCGACCTTGATCAGGAGCAGCCGTCCGTACGTGGTTCCGGTCAGCGCCGACAACGAGCCGACCTGCCGCCACGACTGATACAGACCGGTGGCGGCGAGTACGACGACGCTGCAGAAGGCCACCCGTGAGAAGCGGCGCACCGCCGACGCCTCGATGGAGGGGGCCCGGTACAGCGCGACGAGCAGGGTGGTCAGCCCGCCGAGCCAGGCCGCGACGGCCAGCAGATGCAGCACGTCGACGGGCATCGCGAGCCCCGCCTGGATGCCGGTGGAGGCGTGCTCCGCCATCGCCCAGGTGGCGCCGAGCCCGGCGGCGACGACGGTGCCGCCGACGGCGAGCCCGAAGGTGAGGTCCTTGATCTCCTTCTTGTCGCCGTCCTCGGCCCGCTTCACATAGGCGCCGAACAGGACGGCGATGAAGAGCGCGGCCGCGGCGAGCAGCAGCAGCCGGGAGGTGAGCGCGGCGCCCGACTTGGTCTGGAGGACCTGGCCGAGCAGCGCCATGTCGAAGATGTCGGAGACCTTGCCGGACCCGGTGTAGGAGCCGCGCATCAGGAGCAGGGCGATGGTGGCCGCGGTGAGCGCGGTCCAGCCGCCGACCACGACCCGCTGCACCGGCTTGATCCCGGCACCGCGCGGCCAGCAGGCGAGCACGAACGCGGCGCCGCCGACGAGCAGCACGAAGCCCGCGTACGAGACATAGCGCCCGGCGCCGTAGAGGGTGCCGACGACGCCTCCGCCCGCGTTCTGGTCGGCGATCACGGCGGAGGTCTTGGAGGGGGCGCCGATGGAGAACGTATAGGCGCCGGAGACGGGGTGGCTGTCGGCCGAGACGACCTGGTAGGCGACGGTGAACGTGCCGTCGGGCAGGCCCCCGTGCAGGCCCACCGTGTAGGTGGTGCCCTTGGGGTGGCCGACCTTGCCGTTGTCGACGCGCTTGCCCGACGGGTCGAGCACGCGCACCGAGCCGCCGGACATGGCGACCTCTTCGGAGAAGGTCAGGGACACCTGCTGCGGCGCCTGCTGGACCACCGCTCCCTGCCCGGGGTCGCTCCCGGTCAGCGCGGCGTGCGCGGACGCGGGAGCGGCACCGGCCAGGAGCGCGCCGGTGACGGCGAGGAACAGCAGCACCAGGTGCCGGAAGCGGGGAGCGATGGTCTTCACGTACGGGTCAGCCCCTCACTGAGACGAATGAGACGCGTGCGACGACGATGACGATGACGATGACGACGACGAGGACGACGAGGCGGTCGGGTTGTAGGTGGCGGCCTTCACCGGGAACGCGACCTCGACGGTTCCGGACTCGGCGAAGTGGAGCTTCACCGTTACCTTGTCGCCTTCTTTCGGCTTTCGCTTGAGGTTCTCGAACATGAGGTGGTTGCCACCCCGTTCGAAGTCCAGCTCGCCGTCGGCCGGCACGGCGAAGGACTCCTGCTCGCGCATGACGCCGTTCTTGGTGCTGTGCATGGTCACGTCGCCGGCGACGGAACTGCTCACCGAGGTGAGGGTGTCGGCGGCGCCGCTGTTGCGGACGACGAAGAACCCGGCCGCCATGTCACCGGACGCGGGCTCGGGGATGAACGCGTCCGCGACCTTCACGTCCGGCGTGCCGGAGGACGAGTCGCCGCACCCGGCGAGCGCGAGCCCGGAGGCCAGCACGACGGCGCCGAGTGCCAGCGGGGCGCGCCTCACGGCTTCGCTCCCTGAACGAGCTTGGGCAGGTCCTTGGTGTAGTCGTCGACCGTGGCGTCCTCGCCGTACAGGACGTACCCGGCGTCGGTCTTCGGCGAGAACGCGATGACCTGCGTGCCGTGCATCGACACCAGCTTGCCGTTCTTGTCCTTCTGCGTCGGCTCGATGGAGATGCCGAGCGTGCGGGCGCCGCCCTGGATGGTGGCGAAGTCGCCGGTCAGGCCGATGAAGTCGGGATCCTGGGCCTTGAGCCACTTGCCGAGCACGGCCGGGGTGTCCCGGTCCGGGTCGGTCGTGACGAAGACGACCTGGAGCTTCTTCCGCTCGGCCGGGGAGAGGGACTTCGTGGCGACGGCGAGGTTGCTCATCGTCAGCGGGCAGACGTCGGGGCAGTGCGTGTAGCCGAAGTAGATCAGCGTCGGCTTGCCCTTGGTCTCCGCGCGCAGGTCGAACTTCTTGCCGTGGGTGTCGGTGAGGACGAGGTCCGGCTTCTCGAAGGGCTTGTCGAGGACGGTCGCGGCCTGCTGCGACCCGGCCTCGGTGGACACCTCGGTCACCGGCTTGTCGCCGCCGTCACCGCTGCCGCAGGCGGTCAGCGTGAGGGCGGCCGCCGAGACCAGCCCGGCGACGGCGAACAGGGTCTTCTTGCTCATCTTCATGGTCGTGCGCATACAAGTATTTCCCGGTTGTGAGGGGGCCGGCGGATGCCGGGGTCGCCCACCGCGACCCCGGCACCCGCCCTGGGTGGCTCAGCCGTTGGTACGCCGACGGCCCGCCAGGACGCCGAACGCCACACCGGCGGCGCCGACGAGAATGCCGACGATGCCGAGGACGCGGGCGGTGGTGTCGCTGTCGGAGGACGTGTCGGAGGAGGCGGCCGCTGCCTCCTTGTGGTCGTCGGACGCCGAGGCGCCGGACGCGCCGTGCCCGTCGTCGGCCGCGGCGGTCAGGGCGAGGGTGGGCGCCGGGTTCTCCGGCTCCTCCTGGCCCTTCTGCTGCGGCTCGATCCAGCGCACGACCTCCTTGTTGTCGTACGTCTGGAGCGCCTTGAACACGAGCTGGTCGGTGTCGGTCGGCAGCTGCCCGACGGACACCGGGAACTTCTGGAAGTAGCCGGGCCGTACGCCCTTGTCGGCGCCGGAGCCGGTCGCGGTCCAGGTGACCTTGGAGACGGCCTCGGTGAGTTTCTCGCCGTGCATCTCCAGCGGCTTGTCCAGCTTGGACTTGGTGACCTCGACCTTCCAGCCCGGCACCGGCTCCGGCATCACGGAGGCGAGCGGGTGGTCGGTCGGGAAGCTGACCTCGAGCTTGGTCGTGGCGGCGTCGTCGCGCTCGTTGGGGACCTTGAAGTCGATCACCGCGTAGCCGCCCTTGGCGGCGGCGCCCTCCGGCTGCACGCTCACGTGCGCGAAGGCGGGGGCGGAGACGAGGACGACGGAGGAGACGGCGGCGGCACCGACGAGAGCGGCGCGGGACATCTTCTTCATGACAGAGAGCTCCACGTTCAGAGGGATCCACGCTCAGGGGGATCCGGCGAAGGGTGAGGGGGCGCGCACCGGAACAGCCCGCACCAGGCGACAGCCCGCACCAGGCGGACAGGTCGCATCAGGCGGACAGGCCGCATTAAGGCGACAAAAAAGCGGGTACGCGCGCGTGCCGCACGGCACACCTCACCCCGTGCGCTGCGCGCTGGAGTGTCGGAGGCCGTGTCAGGCGGCGAGAAGGAACGCGTCGGCGGCGGGCGGCCCGCGCCGGATCACCGAGTGCGCCAGCGCCGCGGCCCGCGGCGCCGGTGGTGCGACGAACCCGGTCCGCGCGGCGTGCGGAAGCACGTCGGGCGCGCCGGGCAGACCCGCCCGCAGGGCGCGGACGAGCGCGAGCGCCGCGCGCAGGGCACGGGCGCGCGCCGCCCCCGCGACTCCCTGCGCCGAGTGCCGGGAGAGGGCCACGATGCGGCCCAGGGCGAGATCGCCGTGGCGCAGCAGCCATCCGGCGCCGGCCGCGGCCAGCAGGTGACCGATGGCCATCGGCAGCGACGGCAGCAGCGCCATCGTGGAGCCGCCGCCCATCACCATGTCGTGGTGCCCGCCGCCGGCCGGGACGCCCGCGTCGTCGAGGATCCGCCGCGCCTGCGCCGGGCTGAGCGCCGAGGCGCCCGCCCCACACATGAGCCGCGCGGCGCGCTCCACGACGGACGGCCGGTCGGTGCCCATGGCCATGGCGCCGTGGCTCTGCCCCAGCCCGAAGAGGCTGTGCAGGGCGATCTGCCCGATCCCCAGGGTGGCGGCGATGCCGGGCAGCGAGCGCTCGCGCCCGGCCATCGGCAGGGCCGCGCAGAAGACGAGGAGGGAGCCGAGCCCCAGCGTCCACAGCGGCACGGTGGCGGTCGACCCGAGGACGTGCCCCGCCGCGGACAGCACGACGCAGACCGCGGCGAACACCGCGGCCCTCAGCAGCCGGAGGTCGGCCGCGCCGTGTGTGCGGCGCCGGTGGGGGGCAGTCATGGCGGCCTCATCATCGCACTGGGCCCACCCCCGCCATACGGCAGGTCCACAAGGTCCGGAATCTTCCCCTCATGCCGTACGTACCGGTCCGTATACCGTCCACATGGGTCCGCGCGTCGGCTATATGGGCGCAATCACGTCAACTCCGTGATTGCGCAAGGCCGGTGGAGGCAATACGTATCCGTATGTCGAGCCGCGACCTGGAGGCTTCAGCATGAGCATCTGGTGGTCCCTCCATCTGCGACGCGATGCTGCGAGCGTGCCGCTGGCCAGGCGCCTGTTCATGGGCACCATGGAGACCGCGGGCGTCGACCCCGACATCTCCTACGACCTGTCGGTGGCGCTCAGCGAGGCATGTGCGAACGCCGTGGAGCACGGCGGTTCCACGGCCACCGGCGGCACCGCGGGCGCGTACCGCGTGACCGCCTACCTCGACGGCGAGACCTGCCGCATCGAGGTGGCCGACTCGGGGCCCGGGTTCCCGCCGCCGAAGACCCGGACGCTCACCCGCCCCGTGTCCGCCCACGCGGAGAACGGACGCGGGCTGTGCCTGATCCGGGAACTGGCCGACCACGCGCACTTCGTGAACAAGCCCGGCCGAGGCGGCGCCGTGGTCAGCTTCGACAAGATCCTCAAGTGGCGGAAGGACGCGCCGACGCTGATGGCGGCGGTCTGAGGACGCCGCCGGACACGCCTGAGGTCAGTGACCCGCAGGACATGCCTGAGGTCCATGACCGGCCGGACACGCCTGAGGGCCGTGACCCGCTGGTCACGGCCCTCAGGCATGCAATGCCGGTGGCTCAGCCCTTCAGGCCGGCCATCCACGCCTCGACCTCGTCGGCCCGGCGCGGCAGCCCGTCCGACAGGTTCCGGTTGCCGTCCTCGGTGACGAGGATGTCGTCCTCGATGCGGACGCCGATGCCGCGGTACTCCTCCGGGACCGTCAGGTCGTCGGCCTGGAAGTACAGACCGGGCTCGACGGTCAGGCACATGCCCGGCTCCAGCGTGCCGTCCACGTACGCCTCGGTGCGCGCGGCCGCGCAGTCGTGGACGTCCATGCCGAGCATGTGACCGGTGCCGTGCAGGGTCCAGCGGCGCTGCAGCCCCAGCTCCAGGACGCGCTCGACCGGGCCCTCGACCAGGCCCCACTCGACGAGCCTCTCGGCGAGCACGCGCTGCGAGGCGTCGTGGAAGTCGCGGTACTTGGCACCCGGCTTGACGGCCGCGATGCCGGCCTCCTGGGCCTCGTACACCGCGTCGTAGATCTTCCGCTGGATGTCGCTGTACGTGCCGCTGATCGGCAGCGTGCGCGTGACATCGGCGGTGTAGTACGTGTGCGTCTCGACGCCCGCGTCGAGCAGGAGCAGGTCGCCGGAGCGGACCGGGCCGTCGTTGCGGACCCAGTGCAGGGTGCAGGCGTGCGGGCCGGCGGCGCAGATGGAGCCGTAGCCGATGTCGTTGCCCTCCACGCGCGCGCGGAGGAAGAACGTGCCCTCGATGTAGCGCTCGCTCGTCGCCTCGGCCTTGTCGAGGACCTTCACGACGTCCTCGAAGCCGCGCACGGTCGAGTCGACGGCCTTCTGCAGCTCGCCGATCTCGAAGGCGTCCTTCACGACGCGGGCCTCGGAGAGGAAGACGCGCAGCTCCTCGTCGCGCTCCGCGGTGACCTTGTCGGTCAGGGCGGCCTCGATGCCGGCGTCGTAGCCGCGCACGACGCGCACCGGTCCGGTGGCCTCGCGCAGCGTGTCGGCGAGCTCGCGCACGTCGGCGGCGGGGATGCCGTACAGCGTCGCGGCCTCGGTCAGCGAGTGGCGGCGGCCGACCCACAGCTCGCCCTGGCCGTCGAGCCAGAACTCGCCGTTCTCGCGGTTCGAGCGCGGCAGCAGGTAGATCGTCGCCTGGTGGCCGTCCGCGGTGGGCTCCAGGACGAGGACGCCGTCCTCCGTCTGGTTGCCCGTGAGGTACGCGTACTCGACGGAGGCACGGAAGGCGTACTCCGTGTCGTTCGAGCGGGTCTTCAGGTTGCCCGCGGGCACCACGAGACGCTCGCCCGGGAAACGGGCGGACAGCGCGGCACGGCGGGCGGCGGTCTCGGCGGCCTGCGCGATCGGCTGCAGGTCGTGCAGCTCGGTGTCGGCCCAGCCGGACTTCATGTTCTCGGCGAGCTCGTCCGATACGCCCGGGTAGAGGCCGTTCTTGCGCTGCTTGATGGGCTCCTCGGCCTCCGGGGTCTCCGGGTTTTCCGGGGTGAGCTCCTCCGACACGGTTCCTCCTCGACGCGGGTCCGCTGGAATGGCCTGGTTACGGCAATGGACCCCCTCCATCGTACGAGCGTACGGAAGGGGGTCCAGGGCCGGACGACCTCTTACAGGGCCGCTCACGGGCAGTGCGTACGCGCCTACTCGAAGCGCGCCGCGAGCAGGACGACGTCCTCGTCGCTGTCGGCCGTGTCCAGGCCGTCGGGGAGCATCGTGCGCAGGATGTGGTCGACGAGGGCGTCGGGATCCTCGCGGACCGCCCGGGGGACGCTCGACGCGGCCGCGTGCAGCCGGGTGAAGGCGCGGTCCATGGCGTCGCCGGTGCGGCGCAGCAGGCCGTCCGTGTACAGCAGCACCGTCTCGCCCGGCTCCGGCGTGACCTCCGCGCTCGGCGCCTCCCAGCAGGCGAGCATCCCGAGCGGCGCCGAGACGGTCGTCTCCGCGAACTCCGTGCGCCGCTCGCCGATCACCAGGGGCGGGGTGTGCCCGGCGCCCGCGAGGACGATCTTGCGTTCGGCCGGCTCGCAGTACGCGAACAGGGCGGTGGCGCTGCGCGCGGGCTCGGTCAGCCGCATCAGCAGCTCCAGGTCGGACAGGACCGCGACCGGGTCCTCCCCCTCCATGACGGCGTACGCGCGCAGGGACGCGCGCAGCCGGCCCATCGCGGCGACCGCGCTCGCGCCGGAGCCGGTGACCGACCCGACGGCGAGGCCGAGCGCCCCTTCGGGCAGCGGCAGCGCGTCGTACCAGTCGCCGCCGCCGCGCGGCCCGGTGCGGTGGCGCACGGCGAGCTGCACACCGGCGACCCGGGGCAGCCGTGCGGGCAGCAGCTCCTCGGCGATCGTGTCCGACCACGCGCGCGTGCGCTCCCGTTCGAGCAGTCGGGCCAGGTGCTCGGTGGCGTACGCGGCGTAGAGGCCGATGAGGTGGCGCGGGCGCTCGCCCGGCTCGGCCGGCTCGTCGTAGAGCCAGACCGCGGCGCCCAGCCGTCCTGCCGCCTCGGTGGCGAGCGGGAGCGCGTAGCTCGCCGCGTAGCCGAGCCGGGCGGCGACCTCGCGGTGGCGCGGGTCGAGTCCGTCCTCGGCGAGCAGATCGGCGCGCGCCTCCGGGTCGGTGCTGAGCCCGTCCAGAATCCGCCCGTACGAGGTCGCGCCGCGCGGCACCGTCTCGATGTGGCCGAGATCGGGCCGGGAGAGGCCGAGGCCGACGGTGGTGTCGGGGCCGAGTCCGTCGCCCGGCTCCAGGACGACGAGTCCGCGCCGGGCCCCCACGAGGGCGGCTCCGGCGCGCAGCAGCTCGTGGAGTGCCTCCTCCAGTGCCGCGGTGCGGGCCAGCCGTTCCGTGAGTTCGTGGAGGGTCGTCAGATCCGACACCCAACCGGCGAGCCGGTCCTGGATGACGGCGCCCGGGGCGGACGGGACGGAGGCCACCGGAGACACCGAGGACGCGGCAGGTGCGGGCGGGACCGTGTGTGCGGGAGAGGGAACCTGTCCAGGAGGGGAATCGATTCCAGCCACTTTCGGCAGACGGGGGGCCGTCATGACTTCCGGCTTTCCGACCGGTGCATATTGCTGGATAGCATCGCAAACCCCCATGTCAGCCTTATTAGCTCTGCGCCGCTAGCAATGTCTCCACATCTACACGCACTGGAGAGGGGATGTCCAGCATTGTCCTGCCGGGTTTCCCGGTGTCCGTGGTGCGGAAGTGACTTCTGAGGTAAAGAGATCTTGTCCCCTCCTAGATCCACTTGCGATCTCGCACCGATCTAGATCGTTCTAACTTGGCCAAAAAACGACTCATCGATCGGTGTATTGCGGTCGACTGGCATTGTTCAGCTGTGGTCACCAGAGCGTCATAGCGGCCGCGGTGGGTACGTACACGGAGAAGGCCAGGGGCAGTTGGGATCCGGCACGATCCATCCGGAACCTGGTGACGGACCCGGGCGTCATAACCATCGACGGCCGTGCCCCATCCTCCCGTGGGGGAGACGGCGAGAAATACGCGGGACGGCAAACGCCAGGCGTCGCCACCCCACGCCAGGCTTTTAAAGGACACAGCAGGCGCTCGGACTATAGGGGTAGCCCCTTGCCTCAGGCCGGCGGTTCCGGCTGGGGTCGGGCGCTCCGACACGTACGCGCAGTGACTGATCGACACATGGTGTGATGTGGCCCATAGCGTTCTCTTCGGCTACGGAAAGGAACGAGCGCTCATGCGCGAGATCCTCGGAAGGCGACGCAGGCTCCTGTCCAGGCGTGACAGCGGGAAGTCTGACCTGATCAGCGCGGCCCTCACGTTCGCGACAGCGTGGCGGTGGCCGGTTCTGCCGGGCATCGGGCTGGAGGCGGCGGGGCGCCGTGACGGCGTCCGGTGCGCCTGCCCGGACCCTGAGTGCTCGGTGCCGGGCGCGCACCCCTTCGACCCGGGGCTGCTCGCCGCGACGACCGACGAGCGCATGGTCCGCTGGTGGTGGACCAACCGCCCCAAGGCGCCGATCGTGCTCGCGACGGGCGCCTCGGGCGGAGCGGAGGGGCGCGGCCCCTGCGCCGTGAGCCTGCCGGCCGTGGCGGGCGCCCGCGCGCTGGCCGCGCTCGACCGCAAGGAGATCCGGCTCGGCCCGGTGATCGCGACCCCGGAGCGGCTGTTCATCCTCGTGGCGCCGTACTCCATGGAGCAGCTGGGCGAGCTGCTGTACGCGCAGGACTTCGTCCCCGGCTCGCTGCGCTTCCACGGCGAGGGCGGCTATGTGGCCCTGCCGCCGTCCTGTACGGGCGCCGGACAGGTCCGGTGGGAGCGCGCGCCGCTGCCGGGCTCGGCGGCGCCCTGGGTGCCCGATGTGGAGGCCGTGGTCGACGCGGTCGTGGACGCCCTCACTCGTACGGGTGTGAGCGCGCCCGAGATGTAGGGGGATCGGGCGCGCGGCGAGCCGTCGTGCGGGGTGTGCGCCGATATCTTCGGCGCATGCCTGCCGCGCCACCCCGCCCCGATGTTCCGAACCGGCCCGAGCAGGAGCGTCCCCACGCCCGGCTCCGGCTGTTCGGCCTGATCGCCGTGGTGGTGCTCACCGCCGCGCTCCCCCTGGCGGGCGCGGCCGCGGGGCCGGCGGCTGACGGGCCCGCGCGGCCGGTCGCGGAGGAGGCCGAATCGCCCCGCTCGGGCACCGCCGACAAGGTCGACGACGCACCCGACCGGGACGCCGCCGCACACCCGGACGGCCCCGCGCGGGGCTCCTCGCTCCTCAGGACCCTCGGCCTGGGCCTCGCCACGGCCACCCACTGCGGCCCGCAGGCCACCTCCCCGGACGGCGTGGAGGCGCAGACGTGCGTCCTCACCCAGGGCCGGGACACCTGGGCGCGGACCTACTACCGCAATGCGACCGGCGCCGAACTGAGCGCCGTCCTGACCCTGATGGCGCCCGGCGGACGCACGGTGCAGCTCCACTGCGCGGTGGGCGCGGAGGACGAGCCGGGGCTGTGCGAGACGCCGCGGGAGCCGACCCGGGGGCAGGCGGCGCGGTACGCGGCGGTGGCGGAGTACGCGGCGACGGGAGACGGGCCGCTGCTGCTGCGCTCGGGCAGCAATTCGGCACCCCCGCAGGGGCGTTGAGCCGAGCTGCCGGCGGGCGGGCATGAAAGCGCCCGGTTGCTGGCGACGGGGGATGCACCAGCAACCGGGCTACTTGAACGGTAACAAGAGATCGGCAGTTAGCAAATTCGATCTCTTCTATTCGGACATGGATTTACCTGCAACTACTGGGAGTTGTGACAGGAGTCACCTGCTCCGAACGGCATGTTCCCGGTCCCCGAGCGGCTGACCGGTCGGTCAGCTGAGGGTCACCTGTCGGTTGGTGAGTCCCCCGCGCGCGCGGCGCTCGTCCGCGGTCAGTGGTGCGTCCGTGGCGAACGCGGCGGCGAGCCGCTCGGCGAACTCGGCGGCGGGCTTCTCGACGTCGTCGGCCTTGACCGAACTCGGCAGGTCCCACACCGGCACCGTCAGACCGTGCGCCCGGAAGGAGCCGACCAGCCGGGTGCCCTCGCCGAGCGAGGACGTGCCGGCCGCGTGCAGCCGCGCGAGCGCGTCGAGGAGCTTCTCCTCGGCGTGCGGCATGACCCACCGCAGGTGGTTCTTCCCGGGGGTCTCGCACCAGTAGGCGCTGTCCACACCGGCCAGCTTCACGGTCGGGATGGCCGCGGCGTTGGCCCGCTCCAGGGAGGCGGCCACCTCGCCCGACGCGCCCTCCCGTCGCCCGCCACCACCCTTCTGAGGAGCTTCGCCGCCCTCCTGAAAGTCCGGGACCCAGAATTCGAAGCCCGTGTGCACGACCGGCTCGAAAGCGCCCTCGGGGTCGAGGACGTCCTGAAGGCGCGGTCCGTTCACCGGCGCGCGCCGGGCCTGCACCGGGTTGCCCGGCTCGGCCTCGAGGGCGCGCAGCAGGGTGTCGGCGAGGTCGCGGCTGAGGTCGCCGGAGGACGTGTCGTTCTGCAGACCCAGCAGGACCGAGCCGTCGTCGCGGCGCAGCGCGGGCCACGCCATGGGCAGCACGGTCGCGAGGGTGACCGAGGGGACGCCGTCGGGCAGTCCGTCCTTCAGCGTCAGCTCCACGGTCGCGGCGGGCACCAGCTCGCGCAGCGCCACCCAGTCGCCCTCGCCCACGAGGCTCTCGAACGGGCGCTGCACCAGCTCGGTCACCGCGTGCGCGGCGGCCCGGCCGTGGCAGGCCTTGTAGCGGCGGCCGCTGCCGCAGGGGCAGGGTTCGCGGGCGCCGACGACCGGGATCGTCCCGTCGGTGACGTGCGGCTTGCCCTTGGTCTGGGGGCGCTTCTTGGCCATCTTGGGTGTCTCCCGGCTACGGCTCGCTTGAGTACGGGCGCGAGCCTAGCCCCTCGTACCGACACGGGTGGGACTCCGCCCGTGCGGCGGATGCCCGGAGCCGCGGTCAGCCCAGATCGTCGAAGGCCTCCGCGAAGCCCAGGCCGGCCAGGTCCGTGACGGGCGGCGAGGCGATGCGCGCGGCGAAGTCGTCGCGGCGGTGCGCCGTGGCCAGGGCGTGCACGTCCTTGTGCACGACGACCCAGACGGTGACCTCGCCCCGCCGGTCGTCGCGGACGCCCCAGTCGTCGGCGAGCGCCGTGATGATGTTGAGCCCGCGGCCGCCGCGCGCCGTGACCGACGGGGTGGCCGGAACGGGGCGGGTCGGGCCGCCGCCGTCCGTCACCTCGACCGTCAGGCAGCCGCGGCCGTCCACCCGCCACGCGGCCCGTACGTCGCCGTCACCTGCCAGATCGTCGCCCAGTGGCCTGCCGTGCCGGCAGGCATTGCTGAGTAGTTCGGAAAGGATCAGAACTGCATCGTCGATGACCGATTCCGGCACACCACTGATACGGAGCTGATCACGCATCCGGTGTCTTGCCTCGCCCACGCCCGCAGGGCCATGGGGAACGGCCATGCTCGACGAAGCGGGCACCTCCTGTGCCACCACCAACGCCACCCCCGAGACCTCCTTTGCCCCACGCCACGGTGTGGATGCCCCAATGGACTGGACCGGAAACCGGCCAATCCTTGTGTGGTGACGCACTCGTAACGATCGAATACGGAACGAACGCGCCGGGGCACACCCTGTGACGTTCGGGGTGAAGGTGGCCGGAATCAGCTCCTGCCGAGCCGTCGCAGCACCGCCGCGGGGCGGTTGGTGATGATCGCGTCGACGCCGAGCCGGACGCAGAGGTCGACGTCCTCGGGTTCGTTCACCGTCCAGACGTGGATCCGATGACCCGCGCGAGCGAGCTTCTCCACGTAACCGGGGTGGCTGCGCAGGATCCGGATGCCGGGCCCCGCGATCCGTACGCCCTTGGGGAGGCGTCCCTCGCGGTGACGTGGGGAGACGAACTGCATCAGGTAGACCGTCGGCAGCGTCGGGGACGCCTCCTGGACGCGCAGCAGCGAGCGCGCGGAGAAGCTCATCACGCGGACCGGGGAGGGCTCGTCCGGCGGCGGGGCGTCCAGGCCGAACCGCTTGAGGAGGAGCAGCAGCCGCTCCTCGACCTGGCCCGCCCACCGGGTCGGGTGCTTGGTCTCGATGGCCAGTTCCACCCGGCGGCCCGCGTCGGCGACCAGTTCCAGGAGCCGCTCCAGGGTCAGTACGGAGGTGTCGGCCGCGCTGCCCGCCCAGTCCGGGCCCTCCTCGCGGTCCTTCCAGGAACCGAAGTCGAGGGTGGCCAGGTCGGCGAGTTCCAGCGCGGAGACGGCCCCGCGGCCGTTCGACGTACGGTTGACGCGCCGGTCGTGGACGCAGACGAGATGGCCGTCCGCGGTCAGCCGCACATCGCATTCGAGGGCGTCCGCACCGTCTTCGATCGCCTTTCTGTACGCGGCCAGGGTGTGCTCGGGGGCGTCCTCCGAGGCTCCGCGGTGGGCGACGACCTGGATGCGGTGCTGTGGTGCGTGGGTCACCGCGTCATGGTGCCACCGCGCGGCGCGCCGACGAGAAAGTTCGGCCGTGCGGATGCGTCCGTTTCGCCCGGCATAAAGGATGTCATCGGGCACACAGGCTCGGCTTATGGTGCCCTGACGTCCCATGGGAAAGGCTGACGGCGTACAACAGCACAACCGGACCGTGACAGGACCATGCCGAAGTGGTGAGTGACGGCGGGCGCACCGAGACCGCTGTCCGGATCGAAGCGGCTGTGACAATCGAGAGCGATCACATCGTGATGGCACTGGATCGCACCGGATCGCTTCAGCCCGAAGAAGACCGGGTACCCGCACAACCTGACTGGCGACACGACAGCCGTGGATCGAGGAGAGAAAGCTGTGAGCACCGAGAACGAGGGCACTTCGGTCCCCCCTGCCCCGTCCGCACCTCCCGTGCCGGTCGACGCTCCCGCTGCTCCCGCACCGCCCGCGCCGGGGTCCGCCCCGGCGGCCTCCGAGGCAGCCGGGTACGACACGGTGGGCCAGGGAGCGGCTCCCGCCGCACATGGGGCACCGGGTGAGCAGTACGGAGCGCAGGGCGCGCCGGGGGCGCACGGCGAACAGGGAGCGCCCGCCGCGGGCGGTTCCCCGGTGGGCGACTGGCCGCCCCCGCCGCCGGCAGTTCCGGCCTATGCGTCGGGCGGTGGTGCCGGCGGCGCCGACGGGACGGCGTGGGGCTCCTCCTACCAGCAGCCGCAGCCCAAGCCGGGCGGCAAGCGCGGCGGTCTCGTCGCCGGGATCATCGCGGCCGCGCTGGTCGCGGGCGTCGTCGGCGGCGGCGTCGGCTACTGGGCGGCGGAGCGCAACGACGACGGCGGCACCGGCTCCACGACCGTCTCCGCCTCCAGTCCCGCCGACGTCAAGCGCGACCCGGGCACCGTCGCGGGAATCGCCGCCAAGGCGCTGCCCAGCACGGTCACCATCGAGGCCGAGGGCAGCAACGGCGAGGGCGGCACGGGCACCGGCTTCGTGTACGACAAGGAAGGCCACATCCTCACCAACAACCACGTGGTGGCGGAGGCCGTGGACGGCGGCAAGCTGTCGGCGACGTTCTCGAACGGCAAGAAGTACGACGCCGAGGTGATCGGCCACGCGCAGGGCTACGACGTCGCGGTCATCAAGCTGAAGAACGCGCCGAACAACCTCAAGCCGCTCACCCTGGGCGACTCCGACAAGATCGCGGTCGGCGACTCGACCATCGCGATCGGCGCGCCCTTCGGCCTGTCGAACACGGTGACGACGGGCATCATCTCCGCCAAGGACCGCCCGGTCGCCTCCAGCGACGGCTCCAGCGGCAGCAAGGCCTCGTACATGAGCGCCCTGCAGACCGACGCCTCGATCAACCCGGGCAACTCCGGCGGCCCGCTCCTCGACGGCAGCGGGCACGTGATCGGCATCAACTCCGCCATCCAGTCCGCCTCCAGCGGCGGCCTCGGCGGTTCGGGCCAGTCCGGTTCGATCGGCCTCGGCTTCGCCATCCCGATCAACCAGGCCGACATGGTCGCCCAGCAGCTGATCAAGACCGGCCAGCCGGTCTACCCCGTCATCGGCGCCACCGTCTCCATGGACGAGAACAGCAGCGGCGCGACCATCACCGAGCAGGGCGCGGGCGGCTCCGCGGCCGTCACGCCGAACGGCCCGGCGGCCAAGGCGGGCCTCAAGTCCGGCGACACGATCACCAAGCTGGACGACACGGTGGTCGACTCGGGCCCGACCCTGATCGGCCAGATCTGGACGCACAAGCCCGGCGACACGGTGAAGCTCACGTACACGCGCGACGGCAAGGAGCACACGGTGGACGTGACCCTCGGCGAACGCAAGGGCGACAGCAACTGACAGCCCCGCCGCGCGGACCCGCTACCCTGGTCCCCGCGCCACGACGACCCCCGAGTCGTCATGAGCGCGAGGTGGGTTGCCCGAGCGGCCTAAGGGAACGGTCTTGAAAACCGTCGTGGCGAGAGTCACCGTGGGTTCAAATCCCACACCCACCGCAGCAGGTCAGAAGGGGCGTTCCGGTGTCCGGGGCGCCCCTTCGGCGTGCTCGGGGCGGGGCCGTGTTCCCCGAATTCCCCTTGTGACGCGTCGTCAGCAGGACACCACCCGCCGGGATGAACGCTTTCCCTCGGTGGAGGGGTGCGCCCGCACCGCCGGGGTGATCGTTCGTATCCCGGGGCCGGACGCGCGGGTTGAGCACGGCGTGAGTTCCGAAAGCAGCACTCCGATACTGTCCGTTTCCCTGGTCGCCTCCCCCGTCGTCGGCTGCGACACCGAGAGCGTGATGGAGGCGGGCGTCAGTACGCCCGGCGACATAATCATCCGTTCCTGCGCGGCGGTCGGGTCCGCGCTCTGGATCGAGCTCCAGGGCGAGATCGACCACCACAGCGCGCGACCGCTCCGCACCGTTCTGGCCCTCGGGGCCGTGCACGGCTACCGGCATCTGCGTCTCGACGCCCGCCGGGTCACCTTCGCCGACTCCGCCCTGCTCAGGGTCCTCGGCCGCTGGGACCGCCACGGGCGGAGCCTCCACATCGGCACCTCGTCACCCGCCGTACGACGGCTCATGGACGCCGCCCGCCGCGTCGGCCGGACCGTCACCGAGGGGGTGGGACGGTGACGTTCACGATCCTCACCGTGGTCCCCCTCGTGCTGTCCGTGGTCATCCTGCACTGGCCCCGGTGCGCACCCGGCGGTGAGCACCGCTCCCGCCCGGCCGGACATGCCCGGGGAGGCCGTCCGGGGCCGGTCCACGGCATGCCGTCAGCAGGCCGCAGGGCGCGCGGGTAGCCACCCGGTGCCCCGCACCCGGGGCCGCCGCCCGGACCCCGCGCGGGAACGGACGGCGGCCCCGGGCCGGTCTCAGGACCCGGCCGTGAGCCGGGCCGCCGAGGCGATCGTCGAACGGGCCTCGCGCTCCGGCAGCCCCGTGTGGACCGCGGCGGTGACGAGGTCCTCGGTGAGGGCGTCGCCGATGCCGTTCTCGTAGGCGCGGCACGCCGCCCAGAAGAGGCGGGTGTTGCGCTGGCCCTCGTGGGCCCCCAGCACGAACTGGACCAGGCCCGTGCCGTGCCGGCCGCCGGGCCCCGGCGCGGGGTGGTGCGGGCGCGGCGGGGGCGTGAGCAGGCGCAGCAGGGCGGGTGGGCAGAGGGCCGGGGCGAGGCGGGCGGTGCCCGGCACCGTGCTGTAGACGCCGTGCTCGGTGCGGGAGCCGGGGCCCACCAGATAGCCGCCGGCGCCGCGGATGTCGATGCCGGGGGCCAGCCGCCCCGCCGAGTTGGGCACGACGACGTCCGGCGGCCCGGACAGCCACAGATGCCGGCCGCCGCTCGGCGTGCTCACGACCACCGTGTCCGGGATCGTGAAGAGATGCCGTAAAGCCAGCTCGCGCAGTGCGGCCGTGGAGTTCGTCCCGGCCTTGGTGTCCAGGTCGACGCCGATGAGGTGGTGCGGGGGCAGTCCGCAGGCGATGCCGTACCCGGTCGCCCGGGGCGCGGCGGCGAACAGTGCGCGGATCCGTCGCGGGTCGGTCGACGCGTCGTACACCCCGTGCCCCGGAAGCCCGCATTCACCGTGGCAGCGCGGCGCGGACGGAGGGTCGTCGCGGTGCGGGGAGGGCAGGGCGGGGAGCTTCGTGCGCGACAGCGGGATCACGGCGAGCCCGCGCTCGGCCGCGGACAGGGCGTGCGCGAGAGCGAGGGTCGTGAGGGGCGCATTCGGTGCGCCCGGTGCGGTGGGCGAGCGGCGGGCGGGGTGCGGATCGATGGCGGCCATGGCTTCATTTTCGTACAGACGTTCGAAAGAGGGAAGAGGGGTGGTCCGTCCGGGGAGTCGATTTACCAAAAATGTGCTGAAACGCTTCACCGTATGGGGGGTCTGGGGTGTGATCACCCGGAGATAGCGTATTCGCGGCTGAGCTGGGGGTTTGTCGATGTGAAGAGGGTTTATCGACATGTCCTCACGCTTGCGTGTGAAGAGGAGCTTCTGGGGTGGTTCGCCGGGGATTCGGTGGGCAATTCTGGTCTCGCGACGTCGTGAACATCGCCAAGGCGGTCGGCCAACTGCCTTGGAGCAACCCGTACTTCCCGGGTGTCGGACCCCCGTCCGAGCCCCCGGTGCGTACTCCCTGTTCTGGAGGAATAGACATGGCTTCCATCCGTACCGCCCGTGCCATCGCCGCCGTCGCCGCCCTGCCGCTTGCCGCAGCCCTGTTCTCCGGGGTGGCGATCGCCGACAACGGCTCGTTCGCGGACAACGGATCGAACGCGGGGGTGGCGACGGTGAGTGGCAGTGGTGTCGGCCACGACAACAACGGCAACTCGTCCACCACGCAGCAGCAGGCAGTCGGCAGCGGTGCCTCGAACCAGAGCAACACGGCTCAGGTGAACGGCTCGGCCTGGACGGCGATCGACCAGTCCAACCACAACATCGCCGTGAACTTCACCGAGCTCTGGTGATCTCCCGGCCCCTGCACGTCAGGGGTATCGCTCGGGGTGTGTGACAGTCTGCGCGGCGGTGCTCCGGCACCGCCGCGCAGGTGTGTTCGGGCCACACGCGTGAGCGGCCGGTCCCGGGGTCGACGCGGCGGTCGATCTCTTGACAGTGCACGGTATCTGACGGACAGTCAGAAACCCTTGGTTCTGCCTAGGTCCGGGAGGGCCGCCGCCGTGCACCTCGCCCCCACCGACCGCCAGCGCGAGCTGCGCGGTGAACTGCGCGCACGTTTCCGTACGTTGATGCCGGACGGCCCGCCCGCCGCCGACGACCCGGCCGGGCAGCGCAGGGTGCTGCGCCGGATCGGAGCCGAGGGGCTGCTCGGCCTCGGCTGGCCCGTGGAGTACGGCGGCCAGGGGCGCGGCGCCGACGAGCAGTTCGTGTTCTTCGACGAGGCGTACCGGGCCGGGGCGCCGGTCTCCATGGTCACGCTCAACACCGTCGGCCCGACGCTCATGAAGTACGGCACCGAGGAGCAGAAGGCCTACTTCCTGCCGCGCATCCTCAGCGGCGACCTGGTCTTCGCGATCGGCTACAGCGAGCCGTCGGCCGGCACCGACCTCGCCGCGCTGCGCACGCGCGCGGTGCGGGACGAGAGCGACGGCGACTGGCTGATCGACGGCCAGAAGGTCTTCACGTCGAACGCGCAGAACGCCGACTGGATCTGGCTCGCCTGCCGCACCGACCCCGAGGCGCCCAAGCACCGGGGCATCTCGATCATCCTCGTGCCGACGGACGCCCCCGGCTTCTCGTGGACCCCGATCGACACGGTCGGCGGGCTGACCACGACGGCCACGTACTACGACGGGATCCGCGTCCCGGGCACGAACGTCGTCGGGGAGGTGAACGGCGGCTGGGGCCTCATCACCAACCAGCTCAACCACGAGCGGGTCGCCCTCGCCGCGATCGGGATGCAGGCCGAGGACTTCTACGCCGATGTCCTCGCCGCCGCTCGTACCCCCGATCCGGTGACGGGCGAACGCCGGGTTGACGCGCCGTGGATTCGTTCCGCGCTGGCCGAGGCGCATGCCCGGCTGGCGGCAACGCGCCTGCTCAACTGGCGTTTGGTGGGGGATGTCGGGGCGGGCCGGCTGGCCCCCGGGGACGCCAGCGGGGTGAAGTTCGCGGGAACGGAATCCGCGGTCGAGACGTATCGACTGTGTCAGCAGATCGCGGGCGACGCCGGGTGGGTGAGGTCCGGATCGCCGGGGGTGTTCGGCGTGGCGGGGGGTGGTTCCGCCGTGGGGGACGGGGAGTTGGAGCGGATGAACCGGGCGGCGCAGATCAACACGTTCGGCGGCGGGGTCAGCGAGGTGCAGCGGGAGATCGTGGCCACGATGCGGCTCGGGATGCGACGGGGGAGGCGGTGAGGGGCATGGCCGAGGAGCGGGACGGCGGGGTGTACGAGGAGCTGAAGACCTTCGAGGGGCGGGTCGCGGCGACCGCCCTGGAGGGCAAGGACCCGGTGAACGAGCCGATGATCCGGCACTGGTGCGAGGCCATGGGCGACACCAGTCCCGCGTACGAGGGCCCGGACGCGATCGCGCCGCCGACGATGCTCCAGGCCTGGACGATGGGCGGCCTGTCCGGATACGAGGGGCGCTCGCCCGCCCACGACGAGCTGTTCGCCCTGCTCGACGGCGCCGGATACACCTCGGTCGTCGCCACCGACTGCGAGCAGGAGTACCTGCGGCCGCTGCGGCCCGGTGACGTGATCACCTACGACTCGGTGATCGAGTCGGTGTCACCGCTGAAGACGACGAAGCTGGGCACGGGCCACTTCGTCACGACGCGGATGGATGTGCGGGCCGGCGGCGAGCTGGCCGGCACGCACCGGTTCCGGATCCTCAAGTACGCGCCCGCCCGCCGGAGTTCCTCCCCGAAGAAGAGCGGCAAGGCGCGTCCACGACCGGTCGTGAACCGGGACAACGCCGGGTTCTGGGACGGAGTGGCCCGGCACAGACTGCTGATCCAGCGCTGCACGGAATGCGCCACCCTGCGCTTCCCCTGGCTGCCGGGGTGCAACGCGTGCGGCGGCCAGGAGTGGGACACGGTCGAGGCGAGCGGCGAGGGCACGGTCTTCTCGTACGTCGTCATGCACCACCCGCCCTTCCCGGCGTTCGACCCGCCGTACGCGGTGGGGCTGATCGAGCTGGCCGAAGGGGTGCGCATCGTCAGCAACGTGATCGGGGTGCCCTACGACAAGGTGCGGATCGGGCTGCCCGTGCGGCTGGAGTTCCTGCGGGCGGACGAGGATCTGGAGCTGCCCGTCTTCCGGGCGACCGAGGGCGGTGAGGCGTGACATGGACTTCACCCCCACCCCCGAGCAGGAGGCGGCGCGCGAGCTGGCCGCGCGGATCTTCGGTGACCTGTCCACGCCGGAGCGGCTGGCGGGCCTCGACGGCGGCACGGACGCCGAGCTGTGGAAGGCGCTGGGGACCGCGGGCCTGGCCGCCGCCGTGGAGGAGACCGGGCTGCTCGGCCTGGTGCTGATGCTGGAGGAGCAGGGCAGGACGACGGCCCAGGTGCCGTTCGCGGCGAGCTGTGTGTACGGGCTGCTCGCGGTCGCGGCGCACGGCACGGCCGAACAGCGGGAGCGGCTGCTGCCGGGACTGCGGGACGGCTCCGCCGTGGCGACGGGCGCGTTTCCGGGGCGTACGGGGATCATGGTGTCCGCGCCGGACGGCGGGTCCGCGCGGGCGGAGCTGACCGGAGTCGTGCCCTGGGTGCCCTGGCTGCGGGACGCCGGCCAGGTCCTCGTGGCGGTCCGGGAAAAAGTTGCCCACAGCCTGTGGATGGTGCGGGCGGCCGACGCCCGGTGCGAGCCGGTCGAGCTGACCGCGCCCTGGTCGGCGGGCCGGCTCGTGCTCGACGGCACACCGGCCGAGCGGATCGGCGGCCCCGGCGCGTACGAGGACG
This sequence comes from Streptomyces sp. HUAS MG91, assembly GCF_040529335.1. Taxonomy (GTDB): domain Bacteria; phylum Actinomycetota; class Actinomycetes; order Streptomycetales; family Streptomycetaceae; genus Streptomyces; species Streptomyces tabacisoli. The sequence continues at coordinate 4,344,923 of NZ_CP159534.1, forward strand.
TGCTGGCGGCGGCGCGCACCGCGTTCGCCGGGCTCCAGGCGGGCGTCTGCGCGGGGTCGCTGGCCAGAGCCGTGGAGTACACCAACCAGCGGGAGCAGTTCGGCCGGCCCCTCGCGGCCAAGCAGGGCGTCCAACTCCGGGCGGCGGAAGCCCATATGGACGTCGAGGCGATCCGGGTCACCGCGTACGAGGCGGCCTGGCGGCGCGATGCCGGACTCGGACACCGCAGTCATGCGCTGACCGCCGCCTGGTGGGCGTCGGAGGCGGGCAAGCGCGTGGTGCACACGGGCCAGCATCTGCACGGCGGCATGGGCGCCGACCTGGACCACCCGGTGCACCGGCACTTCCTGTGGGGGCGCCAGCTCGACGGCTATCTGGGATGCGGCAGCGAAGTACTGGAAGAACTGGGCGAGTTGATCGCCGCCGGCGCTCATGAGGGAGGCGAGTCGGCATGAAGGCAGGCGAGGTGCTGCCCCCGTTGGAGATCCCCGTCACCAGGACCCTGATCGTCGCCGGGGCCATCGCGTCCCGTGACTACCAGGACGTGCACCACGACGCGGAGCTGGCCCGGCAGAAGGGCTCCCCCGACATCTTCATGAACATCCTGACGACGAACGGCCTGGTGGGGCGGTACATCACCGACCACTTCGGGGCCACGGCGGTGCTGCGCAAGGTCGCGATCCGGCTCGGCGCGCCCAACCATCCCGGCGACACCATGGTGCTGACCGGTGAGGTGACGGAGGTCGAGACCGGACCGGACGGCGCCACCGCGCAGGTCAGAGTCGTCGGGAAGAACACCGTCGGCAGCCATGTCACCGGCACGGTCACCGTCACGGTGCCCCGTGCCGCGGCCGCTGCGGACGACGGGAGCCCGGCATGAGCGTGCGCACCAGGGACCTGCTCGGCGGCCGGGCGGCGATCGCCGGTATCGGCGCCACCGAGTTCTCCAAGGACTCGGGCCGCAGCGAGCTGAAGCTGGCCGTCGAGGCGGTGCACGCGGCGCTCGACGACGCCGGACTCACCCCCGCCGACGTCGACGGCCTCGTCACCTTCACCATGGACACCAGCCCCGAGATCACCGTGGCGCAGGCCGCGGGCATGGGCGAGCTGTCCTTCTTCTCCCGGGTGCACTACGGCGGCGGCGCGGCGTGCGGCACCGTGCAGCAGGCGGCCCTCGCGGTGGCGAGCGGCGTGGCCGAAGTCGTCGTCTGCTACCGGGCGTTCAACGAGCGGTCGGGCCGCCGTTTCGGCTCGGGCGTGCAGCACCGCGAGCCGTCGGCGGAGGGCGCTGCCCTCGGCTGGAACCTGCCGTTCGGGCTGCTCACCCCGGCGTCCTGGGTGGCGATGGCGGCGCAGCGCTATCTGCACACGTACGGGCTCGGACCCGAGGCGTTCGGCCAGGTCGCTGTCGTCGACCGCAAGCACGCGGCGACGAACCCGGCCGCGTACTTCTACGGCAGACCGATCACCCTGGCCGAGCACGCCGCCTCCCGCTGGATCGTCGAGCCGCTGCGGCTGCTCGACTGCTGCCAGGAGACCGACGGCGGCCAGGCGATCGTCGTCACCAGCGTCGAGCGGGCCCGCGACCTGCCGCATCCGCCGGTGGTGATCCGCGCGGCGGCACAGGGCGCGGGCCGGGCCCAGGAGCAGATGACCAGCTTCTACCGGGACGATCTGACCGGGCTGCCCGAAATGAGCGTCGTGGCAAGGCAGTTGTGGCGCACGGCGGGGATGGGCCCGGACGACATCGACGTGGGGATCCTCTACGACCACTTCACGCCGTTCGTGCTGATGCAGCTGGAGGAGTTCGGGTTCTGCGGGCCCGGGGAGGCGGCCGGTTTCGTCGCCGAGGAGCGGCTGCCGCTCAACACCCACGGCGGGCAGCTCGGCGAGGCGTATCTGCACGGGATGAACGGGATAGCGGAGGCGGTGCGCCAGGTGCGGGGCACGGCGGTGAACCAGAGATCCGGCGCGGCCACGGCACTGGTGACCGCGGGCACCGGGGTCCCCACTTCGGGTCTGATTCTGGGGGCGGACGGCTGAACGGGGCGCGTGTTTCCGGCACGCGCGCGGAAGCGGGCCCTTCACTCGGCCCATGTACCGACAAAAAATGATCATGGGATTCGGGGTGTTCCTGACGCTCCTGCTCGGCGGCACCGCCGCCCTCCCGGAGGCCTCCGCCTCGGGCCGCGGCGGGGCCGACGCGGCCGAGTCCGCGCCGTGGACGGCCCCGGTGCGCACCTTCCAGGGCCGGGCCTTCGACATCTGCCGGGCCCCCTCGCGCGACACGATGCGGCGCTGGCGCTCGTCCGACTACCGGGCGGTGGGCGTCTACTTCGGCGGCCGCGGCCGCTTCTGCAAGGACCAGCCGCATCTGAACCGCGGCTGGACGCGCGCGGTCGACGCGATGGGGTGGAGCGTGCTGCCCGTGTACGTGGGATCGCAGTCGCCCTGCGTCAGCGCGGGGCACAAGAAGGGGCTGAGCATCGGGCGGCGGCCGTGGACCCAGGGAGTGCGGGAGGCCAGGGACGCGGTGCGCCGGGCCGGCGAGGTGGGCATCGGGCGCAGCAGCCCGCTCTATCTCGACATGGAGGCGTACAACTACCGAAAGAAGGACTGCGCGGACCGGACGCTGGCGTTCGTGCGCGGGTGGAGCAAGGAGGTGCGCGGGCGCGGTTACGTCCCCGGCTTCTACAGCAGCGCCGACTCGGGCGTGCGGCACCTGGAGTCGGCCCGGACCGCGGGCGTGCCGGACCTGCCGTCGGTGGTGTGGTTCGCGCGCTGGCACACCAAGCCCCACCTGGACGAGGAGCCCGCGCTGAGCAGGAACGCCTGGCGCCCCGAGCGCCGTATCCACCAGTACGCGGGCAATGTGAAGGAGCGGCACGGCGGCCGCACCCTGGTGATCGACCGGAACCTGGTGAACGCACCGGTGGCGCGGATCGACTGAGCCCCGCGCCGCGCGTCTGTGGGAGGCTTCCCGGAGCGGGACGTCCGGCGGGCCTCCCGGAGGACACGGCTCTCAGGGCCGAACCCTCAGGGGCCCTCATTCCCTCCTCCACCTTCAGGAGGTGGGGCTACCACCCTTTGTACAACCTGAGGCGGACGCAGCTTCGGGACCTCCGGCCGATCCGCGGTGGTAGGGGGCGCTCATAGCGTGGAGTCATGACCCCAACCCTGGCGTCTGTCTGCCCCAGCGCATCGGAGCCGGCGACGCGTACCCACACCGGGACCCACCCGGCGCACACGGCGTACCCGTCGTTCGCGTCGTACGTCCGCGCCCGCCAGACCGTCCTGCTGCGCACCGCCCGCTCGCTGACCGCTAACCCGTGCGATGCCGAGGACCTGCTGCAGACCGCTCTCACGAAGACGTACGTCGCGTGGGACCGGATCGAGGACCACCGCGCGCTCGACGGCTATGTGCGCCGGGCCCTGCTGAACACGCGGACGTCCCAGTGGCGCAAGCGCAAGGTCGACGAGTTCGTCTGCGACGAGCTGCCCGAGCCGCCGGTGGTGCCCGCTGGTGACCCGGCCGAGCAGCAGGCGCTGCACGACGCCATGTGGCGCGCCATCATGAAGCTGCCCGCGCGGCAGCGCGCGATGGTCGTGCTGCGGTACTACGAGGATCTGAGCGAGGCCCAGACGGCCGAGGTGCTCGGGGTCTCCATCGGCACCGTGAAGAGCGCGGTCTCGCGGGCGCTCGGGAAGCTCCGCGAGGACCCGGAGCTGCGGCCGGCGCACACCTGAGCTTGATCGATCATTCCCGGGACTAGTGACATACCGCATGGTATGCGGTGAGAATCGGCGGAACTTTACTGCTCCGTAGCGCCCACCGGGAGGACGCCGTGCTGAGCACGATGCAGGACGTACCGCTGACTGTGACCCGCATTCTGAATCACGGAGTGCGTGTACACGGCACCTCGCGGATCACCACATGGACGGGCGAGGGCGAGCCGCACCGCCGCACGTTCGCCGAGGTGGGCGCCCGTGCGGCCCAGCTGGCACACGCGCTCCACGACGACCTGGGCATCCGGGACGACGACCGTGTCGCAACCCTCATGTGGAACAACTCCGAGCATGTCGAGACATACTTCGCCGCTCCCGCGATGGGCGCCGTGCTGCACACGCTCAACCTCCGCCTCCCCGCGGAGCAGCTGGTCTGGATCGTGAACCACGCCGCCGACCGGGTGGTCATCGTCAACGGTTCGCTGCTGCCGCTGCTCGCCCCGCTGCTGCCGAAGCTGCCGACGGTCGAGCACCTCGTCGTCTCCGGCCCCGGCGACCGCTCCGTGCTCGACGGCGCCCAGCCCCAGGTCCACGACTACGAGGACCTCATCGCAGGGAAGCCGACCACGTACGACTGGCCGGAGCTGGACGAGCGCCGGGCCGCCGCCATGTGCTACACCTCCGGCACCACCGGCGACCCCAAGGGCGTCGTCTACTCGCACCGCTCCATCTACCTGCACTCCATGCAGGTCAACATGACGGAGTCGATGGGACTCACCGACGCCGACACCTCGCTGGTCGTCGTGCCCCAGTTCCACGTCAACGCCTGGGGCCTGCCGCACGCCACCTTCATGACCGGCGTGAACATGCTGATGCCGGACCGCTTCCTGCAGCCCGCGCCGCTCGCCGCGATGATCGAGTCCGAGCGGCCCACGCACGCCGCCGCCGTCCCCACCATCTGGCAGGGCCTGCTCGCCGAGCTGACCGCCAACCCGCGCGACGTCGCCTCCCTCACCCAGGTCACCATCGGCGGCGCGGCCTGCCCGCCCTCCCTCATGAAGGCCTTCGACGACCTCGGCATGCGGGTCTGCCACGCCTGGGGCATGACCGAGACCTCCCCGCTCGGCACCGTCGCCCGTCCCCCGGCGAGCGTCGAGCCGGGCAGCGACGAGGAGTTCGCCTACCGGCTCACCCAGGGCCGCTTCCCGGCCGGCGTCGAGGCGCGGCTCTGCGGTCCCGGCGGCGAGATCCTGCCCTGGGACGGCGAGTCCGCGGGCGAGCTGGAGGTGCGCGGCAACTGGATCGCGGGCGCCTACTACGGCGGCCAGGACAGTGAACCGCTGCAGCCCGACGACAAGTTCAGCCAGGACGGCTGGCTCAAGACCGGCGACGTCGGCACGATCAGCCCCGACGGCTTCCTCACCCTCACCGACCGCGCCAAGGACGTCATCAAGTCCGGCGGCGAATGGATCTCCAGCGTCGACCTGGAGAACGCGCTGATGTCCCACCCGGACGTCGCCGAGGCCGCCGTCGTGGCCGTGCCCGACGAGAAGTGGGGCGAGCGGCCGCTCGCGACCGTCGTGCTGAAGGAGGGCGCGAGCGCGGACTTCGAGACGCTGCGCGCGTTCCTCGCCGAGAAGGTCGCCAAGTGGCAGCTGCCCGAGCGCTGGACGATCATCCCCACGGTCCCCAAGACCAGCGTCGGCAAGTTCGACAAGAAGGTGCTGCGCAAGCAGTACGCGGAGGGGGAGCTGGACGTCACCACGCTGTGACGGCCTGTTTCACGTGAAACAGGGAGGGGCGGCCCGAACGGGCCGCCCCTCCCTGTCAGTTGGCGTCAGTTGGTGCCGATCTTCGCCAGCAGGTCCACGATCCGGACCTGGACCTCGGGGCTCGTCGACCGCTCGGCCAGGAACAGCACCGTCTCCCCCGCCGCGAGCCGCGGCAGGTCGTCGTGGTCGACGGCGGCCGTGTAGACGACCAGCGGCGTGCGGTTGAGCTGTCCGTTCGCGCGCAGCCAGTCGATGATGCCCGCGCGGCGACGGCGTACCTGGAGCAGATCCATGACCACCAGGTTCGGCCGCATCTGCGCGGCGAGCGTCACCGCGTCCGCGTCGCTCGCGGCCCGCGCCACCTGCATACCGCGCCGCTCCAGGGTCGCGGTCAGGGCGAGCGCGATCTCCTCGTGCTCCTCGATCAGCAGGACCCGCGGCGGGTGCTGCTCGCTGTCGCGCGGCGCGAGCGCCTTCAGCAGGATCGCCGGATCGGCCCCGTACGCGGCCTCGCGCGTCGCCTGCCCCAGCCCCGCGGTCACCAGGACCGGGACCTCGGCGGCGACGGCGGCCTGGCGCAGCGACTGCAGCGCGGTGCGGGTGATCGGCCCGGTCAGCGGGTCGACGAAGAGCGCGGCCGGGAACGCCGCGATCTGCGCGTCGACCTCCTCGCGGGAGTGCACGGTCACCGGGCGGTAGCCGCGCTCGCTCAACGCCTGCTGCGTCGTGACGTCCGGCGCCGGCCACACCAGGAGGCGGCGCGGGTTGTCCAGCGGCTCCGGCGGCAGTTCGTCGTCCATCGGCTGCGGCTGTGGCCGGTTGGCGACCTCGACGGCGCCGCCGGGACCGTCGAGCGGCTCGGGGCCCTCGTCGGCGTCCTGGTCGGGCGCCCCTATGGCGTAGGAGCGGCCGCCGCCCTCGGACGGGTTCATCGACGACAGCAGCGGCGGCTGCGGCTGCTGCGCGGACTGCGGCTGGGGGTGCGGGCGAGCCGTCGTCCCCTGCGCCGGGGTCTCGGTGCTCTCCGGCTGGTCCTGCCGGTTGGACAGCTTGCGCCGCCGTCCCGACGAACCGCCGCCGAGCGTCTGGCCCTCCTGTTGCGGCACGCCCTGCGGGGGCGTGGCGCCGGGCCGTACGGGGGCGGGCTGCTGACCGCGCTGCTGCTGGGCGATCTGCCGCCCGAACGGCACACCCTGGCCCAGGGTGCGCACGCTGAAGGCGCGGCCCTGCGTCGAGTGGGTGTCCCCGGCCGGCGCCGCCGGATCCTGCGGAGCCTCGGCGGGCAGCGGCTGGGCTGCGGGCAGCGGCTGGGCCGCGGACTCCGCCGGCTTCGGCGTGCCCTGGGCGGGCGTGCTCTGCGTCGGGTGCGGCTGCGGCGGCGTGTGGTCGAGCGCCGGGTGCTCAGCGGCGGCGTGCTGCTGCTCGTCGGGCAGCGGGAGCGGCTGCGGCAGGGGCTGGGCGCCCGTGTCCTGCGGTGCGTCGGTCTCGCCCTGGGGCTCGGGCGCCCGGTCGGCCTGCGCGGGCGGCAGCGCGAACATCTCGCGCGGGCCCGCCTCCTCCGGTGCCGGGGCGGCCTGCGGCTGCGCGGCACCGAGAGCCCGCCGCGCGCGCCGCCCCGTGGGCTGCTGCGCCGGGGTACCCGCGAGCTCCAGCTCACTGCCCTGCGCCTGGCCCTGGTTCTGGTCGGTGGGGGCGGACGGCAGGGCGGGCAGCGCGGGCTGCTCCTGGCCCTCGGCGCGCCGCGCCCTGCGGCCGGTCGGCGCGGGCACGCCCTGCGGAGGCACCGTGTCGCCCAGCGCCGGGGAGCCCGCCGCGTGCTCGGCCGCGGTCATCACGGAACCCTCGCTCGCCGAACCGTCCGGCGCGGACCGCGCCCGGCGTCGCCCGGTGCCACCGGCGGTCTGGGCCTGCGCCTGGTTCTGTGCCTGCGCCTGGGCCGAAGTCTCCTCACTCTCGCCGGACGCGGAAGGAGCGGGCAGCTCCGCCGCGGCGGGCGAACCCTCCTCGGCGGCACGCCGTCCGCGCCGCCGTCCGGTGCCCCCGGACGCGGCGGCGGCCGCGGCCTCGCCCGGCAGGCCGCTCTCCAGGAAGGAGTCGACCGAAGGCCCGGCGGCCCGGCGCGCCCGCCGTCGCCCGCCGCCCGCGGCCGAACCGGCCTGCTCCGGCACGTTCGCCCGGGGCTCCTCGGCCACCGGCTCGGGTACGGGTACGGGCGCGGGCGGAACCACTCCGGCCCCACTTCCGATCGGCACTTCGAGCACGTACGCGCTGCCGCTCATGCCCGGCATCTCGTGCGTCTGCAGCACACCGCCGTGCGCCCGCACGATGCCCCGGACGATCGGCTCGTGCACCGGATCGCCGCCCGCGTAGGGGCCGCGCACCTCGATGCGCACGCTGTCGCCGCGCTGCGCCGCGGCCACGACCACGGTGTTGTCGACGTATCCGGCACCGGCCGGCACCCGCGCGTTCCCGGTCGCGTCGATCCCGGCGACGTCGGCGACGAGGTGCGCGAGGGCGGTGGCGAGCCGTCCGGCGTCCACCTCGGCCTCTATCGGCGGCGCGTGCACGGCGAACTGCACCCGGCCGGGCCCGATCAGCTCGACGGCCCCGTCGACACCCGCCGCCACGACGGCGTCGAGCATCACCTTCGTACGGGAGAGCGCGCCGCCGCCCTCGTCGAGGGACTGGTAGGCGAGGACGTTGTCGACGAGCGTCGTCATCCGGGAGTAGCCGGCGGCCAGATGGTGCAGGACCTGGTTCGCCTCCGGCCACAGCTGGCCCGCGTCGTCGGCGGCGAGCTGCGCCAGCTCGTGCCGCAGGTCGTCCAGCGGGCCGCGCAGCGACTGCCCGAGCACGGCGAGCAGCTGGGTGTGCCGGGCGGCCAGCGCCTCGTAACGGTCCTTCTCGCGCTCGGCGAAGGCGGCGCCGCGCTCCCGCTCGGCGGACAGCTCCTCGGCGTGCTGCTCGCGCAGGTCGGCCAGTTCGGCGGCGAGTTCGTCGCGTACGCGCGCGAGGTCGGCGTCCCGCTCGGCGCGCTCGTGCTCGGCGGCCTCGTCGCGCCGGGCGATCTCCTCCGCGTGCTCCTCGACCAGCTTGTCGTAGGGGCGGCGGTCGGTGAAGGTCATGACCGCGCCGACCAGTTGGTCCCCGTCGCGCACCGGCGCCGTCGTCATGTCGACGGGCACCTTGTCGCCGTTCTTCGACCACAGCACCTGCCCGCGCACCCGGTGCTTGCGTCCGGAGCGCAGGGTGTCGGCGAGCGGCGACTCCTCGTAGGGGAACGCCTCGCCGTCGGGCCGCGAGTGCAGGACGAGCTGGTGCAGTTCCTGCCCGCCCAGGTCGCTGGCCCGGAAGCCCAGGATCTGCGCGGCGGCGGGATTGACGAGCACGATCCGCCCGTCGGTGTCGGTGCCGACGACGCCCTCGGCCGCGGCCCGCAGGATCATCTCGGTCTGCCGCTGCGAACGGGCCAGCTCGGCCTCGGTGTCGACGGTGCCCGACAGATCGCGCACGACGAGCATCAGCAACTCGGTGCCGCTGTAGGCGCCGCCACCGCCGCCGTACGAGGAGCCGTACGGGTCCACGGCGTCCCGGGCGCTGTCGGCGAGGTTCGCCGAGGTGACCTCGACCGGGAACTCACTGCCGTCGGTGCGCCGGGCGATCATCCGCGTCGGCTTGGTCCGCCCGCGCTCGTCGGTGACCGTGTCGGGCCGCCGCATCGAGCCGGGGATCAGCCGGGAGTCGAACTGCGGCAGCAGATCGAGCAGTCCGCGCCCGACCAGCGCCGTCCCCGGGGCCTCGAAGGCCTCCAGGGCGATCGAATTGGCATTGACGACGGTCCCGTTGGTGTTGACCAGCACCAATGCGTCCGGGAGCGCATCGAGTATGGCTGCGAGGCGAGCAGCGCCTCGGGATGGCCTGCTGCTCACGACGACGCTTCCTCCCTGATGTACCGCTTTACCGCGACGTGCCGACCGCGCCAGCCATCTTGCCGCGCGAAGCACAACGTGTCACGGGAGGGAGTCTACGGGCACGGGTTGTCCGCGCGACCCCGGATGAGAGGGAGCCCACGTAGAGGCGACGAAGAGGATGTGGGGATCGCACGAAGGCGCTGTGTCCGATGGACCCAGGGTCACGGCGCGGTAGCGGGCAGCACGGGCTCCAGGCGGTGCCAGCGCGCGGTCTCGCAGCCGTTGCTCAGCTTGTACGAGGCGTCGACGGGCCGCCCGTGCCAGGTGCCGGTGATGTGCGCGGTGGCGGGGCCGCTGTAGAGCATCGTGCACTGCGCCCCGGCCGGTACCGGCGCGAACGGATCGGTGCCGTCCGCCGTGATCCGGTCGAGCGTCGCGCAGGCCGCGCCCGGGTCGCGGTGGGTGCCGCCGGCCGGGTCGCAGCGCAGCTCCGACGTGCCGTCGAGGCCGTTGCCCGCGTCGGCGACGGTGATGGTCAGCTCGTCGCGACCGGTCCCGTCCGGGGAGCTGAAGGGGGGCGGCGCGACGTGCCACGGCCCGGTGTCGGCGTGCGCGGCCGCGGGCAGGGCCGTGAGGGCGGCGACGGTGGCGGCGGACGTGACCAGGACGCAACGGGAGAGACGGCGCAGCAACATGCCCTGCCTAACGCGGTGCCCGCCACGACGTTGCGCCCCCGCGGACCTTTGCTCTGCGGCCCGACCTCCTAGTACCGTAGGAGCCGATTGGTGACACGGCGCTCAGCTGTGTCATCATCTGCACGCAGCCGCTCGCGTTCGCGCAGGCGGGATGTGCTGGAGGCGTCGCCTAGTCCGGTCTATGGCGCCGCACTGCTAATGCGGTTTGGGCCTTAAAGCCCATCGAGGGTTCAAATCCCTCCGCCTCCGCAGCAAGATCCGAAGCCCCGGTCCACCAGGACCGGGGCTTCGCTGCTTCCGGGGCCGGCCCGAGACGCGTTTCCGCAGGTCACAACGGGTGTGGCCAATGGATTTCACATGGCGGCGGCAGTCATGTAATGTTCTTCTTGTCGCCGGGACGGGCCGAAAGGCCGGAAACGAAGACAGCAACAGAACAAGCACTCGTAGCTTAACGGATAGAGCATCTGACTACGGATCAGAAGGTTGCAGGTTCGAATCCTGCCGAGTGCACACAGATCGAAGGCCCCGCCGGTTCGTCCGGCGGGGCCTTTGGCGTCGGGGTCAGGCGGTGTGGGTCAGTACGGCGTCGACCAGGGTGGGCCAGAGTTCGCGGGGGCGGTCGTGGCCCATGTCGGGGAGCAGGAGGAGGTCGGCGCCGGGGATCAGCTCCGCGGTGCGTCTTCCGCCGCTGGGGTCGATCAGGGTGTCGTCCAGGCCGTGGATCACCAGCGTCGGCACCCGCAGCTCGCGCAGGGCGTCCGCGCGGGAGCCGCTGAGGATCATCGCGCCGAGCTGGCGGCCGATGCCCGCCGGGTAGTAGGCGCGGTCGTAGCCGGCGGCGGCCAGTTCGCGCAGGGCCGTGGCGTCGCCGTACCGCCGGGAGGCCCACACCAGTTCCCTCTCCGCCGCCGCGATGCAGGCGTCGCGGTCCGCGGGCTTCGGGGTGAACAGCACGGCCTGGGCCTCCGGGCTCGGGCGGCCGTACTCGCTCTCGCCGGTCGAGGACATCATCGACGTCAGGGTCAGCACCCGCTCCGGGCAGGACAGGGCCATCGTCTGGGCGATCATTCCGCCCATCGAGGCGCCGACCACGTGGGCGCGTTCGATCCCGAGGGCGGTGAGCAGGCCCAGGCCGTCGTCGGCCATGTCCGTGAGCCGGTAGGGGACCATCGCGAGAGCGGCGGGGATGTCTCCCGCGCTCACGGCGGCGATGAACGCGCCCATGTCGACGGGGTGATCCCCGAACTTCGTGGACAGGCCGCAGTCGCGGTTGTCGTACCGGATCACGTAGCGGCCGCGCTCCGCCAGCATCCGGCAGAAGTCCTCGTGCCAGGCGATCAGCTGGGCCCCGAAGCCCATCACGAGCAGGACGGGTGGGTCGGCTGGGTCACCGAACGTCTCGTACGCGAGGGACACTTCGGGGGACACGTCAATGATCGACATGGGGGGAGCGTGGCACGGCGCGGTACGGAGCGCACCCGGGATTTCCGGCGCGTGCTCAGTCCAGCTGCTGGGCCAGGCCGACGATGATGCCCTCCGGGCCGCGGACGTAGGCGAGCAGGTAGCTGGTCTCGAAGCGGGCGATGTCGCCGAGGACTTCGGCGCCGTGCGGGCGCAGGCGGTCGACCGTGGCTTCCAGGTCGTCGACGGCGAACATGACGCGGTGGGTGCCCAGGACGTTGTGGGAGCGCTCGCGCGGGTCGGGGGCGGTCGCCGGGGGCGTGCGGTACTTCGAGAGTTCGAGACGGCTGTGGCCGTCCGGGGTGCGGAGCATCGCGATGTCGCAGTGGACGCCGTCGAGCCCGGTGCACCGGTCGGCGACGGGGCCCTTGACCTCCGCCCTGCCCTCCAGCTCCATGCCGAGTTCCACGAAGTACGCGATGGCGGCGTCCATGTCCTCGACGACGATGCCGACGTTGTCCATCCGCTGAATGGCCATGCTGGTCTCCTTCATCCGGGTCCTGTCACGGCTGGGACGGAGCCGGCGGGACGTTCTCGACATCCCCGCACCGCCGGATCCCGACCGTAGTGGTTCCGGGACGGGTCAGGCCGTGCCGCGCCGTACGGCGCTGACGGCACTGACCGTGGCCGAGACCGCGGCCGTCGCGGCCAGGGAGCCGAGGGCGATCAGGACGACGCCGACCATGAACAGGCCGCTGGAGTCGTCCGACCAGTCGTAGGCGGCGGCCACCGTCAGGCCGGCCGTGGTGCCGAGGGTCGCGGCCGCTATGTGGTGGCGGGAGGCCGACCAGACGACCGCGGCCAGCAGGGTCAGGACCAGGCCGATCACCTGCCAGGCGGCGTAGGGGCCGGTCGTCGAGCCGTCGGGGTGGACGTCGCGGTGCTGGTCCCAGCCGAGCCAGGCGGCCCACGCGGCGATCGCGGTCGTGGCCGGGACGAGGGTGGCGAGCAGGCGTTGTGTGTTCATGCCGATGAGCCTCGCGCAGCCGGTCCCCGGCGGGCAGCGCGCAGGTACTCAGCCCCGTACTCAGTCGGGTACTCGGAACGGCCGGACCGGGCGTTGTCAGTGGCGTGCGCCATCCTGGCCGTATGACGTGGTGGTGCACCGGGATGCGATGGCGTGGGGGAGGGCCGGGCATGGGGTGGACGGGGGACGCGGGGAGCGAGCGGGAGAGCGCCGTGCGGTTCGGGGAGGGCGTGGCGTTCCGGGTCGCGGGGCCGCGACGGTGTCTGGGTGTGTGGCGCGGCGGGCGGCGCAGCGTGTGTCCGGGGTGGGCCGCGGTGCCGGTGCGGGGGACGCGGGCGCAGTGCGCGGAGTGCGCGGGGATCGACCGGGCGCAGTCCGTGGCCGCCGACACGATCGCGGACGACCCGCGGCCGTACCACGTGTATCTGGCGTGGTTCGGGGACGGGCTGGTGAAGGTCGGGATCACGGGGGTGGGCAGAGGGAGCGCGCGCCTCCTCGAGCAGGGAGCCGTCGCGTACACGTGGCTGGGGCAGGGGCCGCTCATGGCGGCGCGGCGGGCCGAGGAGTTGCTGCGGGTGGCCCTCGGGGTGCCGGACCGGATTCCGTACGGGACCAAGCGGATCGTCCGGGCCGGGGCGGAGTCCGGGCGGGCGCGGGCCGAGCTGGGGCGGGCGCACGGGATCGCGGTGGGGCTCGACGGGTGGCCCGAGTCGCTGGCGCGGCTGCCGTGCGCGGTCGTCGGGCACGAGGAGGCGTTCGGGCTCGCCGCGGTGGACAGGGTCGACGCCGTGGTCGGCGGAGTCGGGGAGGGGGCCGTGGTGGCGGGGCGCGTGGTGGCCGCCGCCGGACCCGATCTGCATCTCGTCGAGGCCGGCGGGCGGCGGCTCGTGGTGGATACGCGGGTGCTGGCCGGGTGGCCCCTGGCGGCGGCCGGTGACGGGGCGGCCGGGACGGGGATCGAGGTGCGGGAGGTGCCCGCCGTGCAGGGCGGGCTCTTCTGAGGGGGGGGCGGAAAGCCGGGGCCTGGGCGGACAGGGGTGAGGGGGCGGAGATCCGGGGCCGATGCGGATGGGCGGAGATCCAGGGCCGGTGTGGACAGGGAGGAGGGGGCGGGTCGACTGTGGGGGGATGAGTGATCATGTCGAGGCGCCCGGGGCGCCGTTGCCGGCCTTTGAACTGCCCTACTACGTCGTGGTGTTCAGCTCGGTGAGGGCCGCGGGGGACCAGGGATACGGGGAGACGTCCGACCGGCTGGACGCGCTGGTGCGGGAGGTGCCGGGGTATCTCGGGCACGAGTCCGCGCGGACGCCGGGCGGGCTCGGGATCACCGTCGGGTACTTCCGGGACGGTGCGGCCATCGAGGAATGGCGGTCCGTGGCCGCGCACCGGGACGCCCAGCGGCAGGGGCGGACCGAGTGGTACGAGAGCTACACCCTGCATGTCGCCAAGGTCGAGCGCAGCCACGGGTTCGTCCGTGAGTAGCCCCGAGGCGGAGCTCGTCGCCGGGTTCCTCGCGCGGCACGGGCTGCCCGGACTCGTCGACGTGCACACGCACTTCATGCCCGAGCGCGTGCTGCGCAAGGTGTGGGCGTACTTCGACTCGGCCGGGCCGCTGGTCGGGAGCGAGTGGCCGATCACGTACCGGGAGGAGGAGGACCGGCGGGTCGAGCGGATGCGGGAGTTCGGGGTCGTCGCCTTCACGTCGATGCTGTATCCGCACAAGGCCGGGATGGCCGAGTGGCTGAACGGGTGGGCGGAGGACTTCGCCCGGCGCACCGACGGCTGCCTGCGGACCGCGACCTTCTTCCCCGAGCCGGGGGTGGCGGAGTACGTGCGGCGGGCGGTCGAGGGCGGGACGCGGGTCTTCAAGGCGCACGTCCAGGTCGGGGCGTACGACCCCACCGATCCGCTGCTCGACCCCGTGTGGGGGCTGCTGGCCGAGGCCGGGGTGCCCGTCGTCACGCACTGCGGGTCGGGGCCCGCGCCCGGCAGGCACACCGGGCCCGGACCGATGGCGCGCGTGCTCGAACGCCATCCGCGGCTGCCGCTGGTCGTCGCGCACATGGGGATGCCGGAGTACGCGGAGTTCCTGGACCTGGCCGAGCGGTACCCGGAGGTGCGGCTCGACACGACGATGGCGTTCACGGACTTCGTCGAGCGGCAGGCGCCTTTCCCCGAGCGGGAGTTGGGGCGGCTGACCGCGCTCGGGGACCGGGTGCTGCTCGGCAGCGACTTCCCCAACATCCCGTACCCGTACGTGCATCAGCTGGAGGCGATCGAGCGGCTCGGGCTCGGCTCGGAGTGGGTGCGGGCCGTCTGCTATTCCAACGGCGCCGAGCTGTTCCTCGCCCGGGACGCCGGGCGGGCCTCGCGCCGGTGACCCGCTGTTCTCCCGAGGTGCGCGGGATTCCTCAGCGGCGGCTGTGCGTTTCTCAGGGTATTCACAGGTAAGCGAAAGGGTGTTCTCAGAGGGCCGCCGCAGGGTTGCACCATGACCGCGACCTCGCCCCAGGGGCGTACCGAACTGCTGAGGCCGGACGGGAGCCCCGTCCGGGTGCTTGTCGTGGACGACGAGCAGTCGATCACCGAGCTGTTGTCCATGGCGCTCCGCTACGAGGGGTGGCAGCTCCGTACCGCGGGCGACGGTGCCGGAGCCGTGCAGACCGCACGGGAGTTCCGGCCCGACGCCGTGGTGCTCGACATGATGCTGCCGGACATGGACGGACTGAGCGTGCTCGGCCGGCTCCGCCGTGAGCTGCCGGACGTGCCGGTCCTCTTCCTGACCGCCAAGGACGCCGTCGAGGACCGGATTGCCGGACTGACGGCGGGCGGCGACGACTACGTCACCAAGCCGTTCAGCCTGGAGGAGGTCGTGGCGCGGCTGCGCGGACTGATCCGGCGCACCGGCGCCGCCGACCGGCGCAGCGAGTCGGTGCTGGTGGTCGGCGACCTGATGCTCGACGAGGACAGCCACGAGGTGTCGCGCGGCGGCGCCAACATCCATCTGACGGCCACCGAGTTCGAGCTGCTGCGCTTCCTCATGCGCAACCCGCGGCGCGTGCTCAGCAAGGCGCAGATACTGGACCGGGTCTGGAGCTACGACTTCGGCGGCCAGGCCAACGTCGTCGAGCTGTACATCTCCTACCTGCGGCGGAAGATCGACGCCGGACGCGAGCCGATGATCCACACGCGCCGGGGTGCCGGATATCTGATCAAGCCCGGCGCCACGACGGTGTCGTGAGGCGTTGGCGGACGCGGCCGCAGACGCTGCGGACCCGGCTGGTGGTGTCGGCGATCGCGCTGATCGCGGTCGTCGCCGCCGTGATCGGGACCGTGACCACGGTGGCGGTGAGCAGTTCGCTGTACCAGCGGCTCGACTCCGATCTGAAGGCGATCGCCAAGCGGGCCGAGGGGCAGCCCGGCGATCTGGACCGCAAACCGCAGCTCCAGCCGCCCGGCAGCCCGAGCGTCGACCAGAAGCTGCGCTTCGTGGTCGGCGGCGGCTCACCGAAGGACACGGTCGGCGCCGTCGTCGCCGGCGGCCAGGTCACCAAGTCCGTGCGCGGCAAAGGCGGCTGGGACACCGCGTCCCTCACCCCCGGGCAGAAGAGCGAGCTGGCGTCCGTGCCCGACGACCGTGACGTCCACAGCGTCGATCTGACGGACCTCGGTACCTACCGTGTGACGACGGTGCACAGCGAGGACGGCGACACCATCGTCGTCGGCATACCGGCCGCCCAGGTCCAGGACACCGTCCAGACCCTGATCATCGTCGAGCTGTCGGTGACGTTCGCCGGGCTCGTCGCCGCGGGCATCGCGGGCGCCGTCATGGTCGGCGTCAACCTCCGCCCCCTGCGCCGGGTCGCCGCCACGGCCACCCGGGTCTCCGAACTCCCCCTGCACACCGGCGAGGTGACCCTGTACGAGCGGGTGCCCGACGCCGAGGCCGACCCCAGGACCGAGGTCGGCCAGGTCGGCGCCGCGTTCAACCGCATGCTCGACCACATCCACGGCGCGCTGCACGCCCGCCAGCAGAGCGAGACGCGGGTACGGCAGTTCGTCGCGGACGCCAGCCACGAACTGCGCACGCCCCTCGCCTCCATCCGCGGATACGCCGAACTGACCCGGCGCGGCCGAGAGGAGGTCGGCCCCGACACCCGGCACGCGCTCACCCGCATCGAGTCGGAGGCGCACCGCATGTCCGGCCTGGTCGAGGATCTGCTGCTGCTCGCGCGGCTCGACGCCGGGCGGCCGCTCTCGTACGAGCCGACCGATGTGTCGCCGCTGGTCATCGACGTGCTGAGCGATGCCCGCGCGGCCGGGCAGGACCACAAGTGGCGCCTGGAACTGCCCGACGAGCCCGCCCTGGTGCTCGCCGACTCCGCGCGCCTGCAACAGGTCCTGGTCAATCTGCTCGCCAACGCGCGCACCCACACCCCGCCCGGCACCACGGTCACCGCGCGCGTGCACCGGCACGGGCCCTGGGTCTGTCTCGACGTGCGGGACGACGGTCCCGGCATCCCCGCGGAGCTGCTGCCGCACGTGTTCGAACGGTTCGCCCGGGGCGACTCCTCCCGGTCGCGCAGGGCCGGATCCACCGGGCTAGGGCTCGCCATCGTGCAGGCGGTCGCGGCCGCCCACGGAGGGGCCGTGACCGTGGACAGCGTGTCCGGCAGGACCGTGTTCACCGTGCACCTGCCGGCCTGCGCCGAGCCGGTCGGCGCCCTGCCCATGGGCGCCGACGCGACGGTGCCCGGCCACGCGCTGCCGGACTCACAGGCAGCCCAAAGGGCCACCACACAGCGCTGACAGCGGAGTTGGCGAGTGTCCATGGCATGCGAACCGACTCTTCTCCGGGCATCGGCCCCACCGCCGCGCACCTCGGCGCGCTGCCTGCGCGGGAGCACCTGCCCGTGGGCAGCGGCCTCGGCGACGTGCCCGTGCTGGACGTCGTCATCCCCGTCTACAACGAGGAGACGGACCTGGGCGAGTGCGTGCGCCGGCTCCACGCCCATCTGGTCCGCACCTTCCCCTACCGCTTCCGCGTCACGATCGCGGACAACGCCTCCACCGACTCCACCCCGCAGGTGGCGCGGCGGCTCACCGCCGAGCTGCCCGGCGTCGGCTACTCCCGTCTCGAACAGAAGGGCCGCGGGCGCGCCCTGGCCACCGTGTGGTCGGCGTCCGACGCGCCGGTCCTCGCCTACATGGACGTGGACCTGTCCACCGACCTGAACGCGCTGCTCCCGCTGGTCGCCCCGCTCATCTCCGGCCACTCGGACCTGGCGATCGGCTCCCGGCTCTCCCGCTCCTCGCGGGTGGTGCGCGGCCCGAAGCGGGAGTTCGTCTCGCGGGCCTACAACCTGATCCTGCGGGGCTCGCTCCAGGCGCGCTTCTCCGACGCGCAGTGCGGATTCAAGGCGATCCGGCGCGATGTCGCCCAGGTGCTGCTGCCGCTGGTCGAGGACACCGGCTGGTTCTTCGACACCGAGATGCTCGTGCTCGCCGAGCGGGCCGGGCTGCGGATCCACGAGGTGCCCGTCGACTGGGTCGACGACCCGGACTCGACCGTGCACATCGTGCGGCCGGCGACCGACGACCTGAAGGGCGTGTGGCGGATCGGCAAGGCGCTCACCAGCGGCTCCCTGCCGCTGGACCGGCTCGCGCGCCCGTTCGGCGACGATCCGCGCGACCGCCGGCTCCCGGGGGTGCCGAAGGGGCTCGCGCGACAGCTCGTCGGGTTCTGTGTCGTCGGCGCGCTGTCGACGCTGTTCTATCTGCTGCTGTACTCCGGCTTCCGTACGTTCTCGGGGTCGCAGGTCGCCAACGCGCTGGCCCTGCTGGTGTCGGCCTTCGCCAACACCGCCGCCAACCGGCGTCTCACCTTCGGGGTGCGCGGCCGGGACAAGGCCGTCCGCCACCAGGCCCAGGGACTCGTCGTCTTCGGCATCGGCCTCGCGCTGACCAGCGGTTCGCTGGCCGCCCTGAACGCCGCGTCCGTCGACCCGGCGCACGCGACCGAGCTGGCCGTGCTCATCGCGGCCAACCTCGCCGCGACCGTGCTGCGCTTCCTGCTCTTCCGTGCCTGGGTGTTCCCCGCCGAGACCCCGCGCCCCTGAAGCAGGCATCCCAGGGGCGCGGGGAACCGCGCGACCAGCCACACCCGACCCGCACGGTCCTACCTGCGCACCCCCACCTCGGCCACCACCGGCCGATGATCCGACGCGACGGACTCGTCCGGCACAGAAACCGACCGCACGTCGATACCGCTCCCCACCGCCACGTAATCGATCCGCTTCACCGGCACATCGGCGGGGAACGTGACCCCGCCCGCCGGCCCGGCGTCCCGCAACTCCGTCCACAGGGGCGCGAGCTCCGGCGCGTCCGGCGTCGCGTTGAAGTCGCCGAGCAGAACCTGCCGCGCCCCGGGCACCGCCCCGCGCTCGGCGGCCATGATCCGCCGGGTGTCCGCGACCTGCGCGACCCGTACGGACGGATCCGCGCGGTAGTCGAGGTGCGTCACGAAGACCTGCACCGGCACCCCGCGCACCTTCAGCGTCACCTCGCCGAACCCGGGCGCGGGCGCCGGCACCGGGTTCGGGTCCTGCGTCGACAGGCGGGTGATCTCGTGGTTGGCGGCCGAACGGATCGGATACCGGGACAGCACGGCGACCCCGAACTCCCGTCGCGGCTCCCCCGCGGTCACCGGGTCCAGGCTGTAGATCGGCGCGAACGACACCCGCATCCCGAGCCGCCGCGCGAGCTCTCCCGCCACGTCCAGGTCCTGGCTGCGCGCACCCCAGTGCACATCGACCTCCTGGAGGCCGATGACATCGGCGTGCAGGGCGCGCAGCGCGGCCGCCTGCCGGTCGAGGTCGAAGACGTTGTCGGCGCCCGCGCCCGCGTGGATGTTGTACGTGGCGATGCGCAGCGGGACCGGCGGTGGCCCGTGCTGCCCTGCGGCGGCCACGGCGGGAGCCGTCCCGAGCAGGCTCAACACGGCTACGGAGAGGGCGAGTCGGGAAGCGGAGCGGGATCGTCTCGGCATGGCCGAACCGTATGCCGAAAACCCGCTTGTACACCGTAAGAGCTGCCCCTTACGGTGTACAGCACCGTCTGATTCCGGCGCCACCCGCCCCCGCCACCCGACAGGAGCCCGCATGACGTCGACGACCGCCGAGAACACCGGCGGCAGCACCCAGCAGCCCGCCCCGGCCGGAGGCCACCCGCAGCGCTGGATCATCCTCGGTGTCATCTGCCTCGCCCAGCTGACCGTGCTGCTCGACAACACCGTCCTGAACGTCGCGATCCCCTCCCTGACCCGGGAGCTGCACGCGTCGACGTCCGACATCCAGTGGGTGATCAGCGCCTACTCGCTCGTCCAGTCCGGGCTGCTGCTCACCGCGGGCTCCACCGCCGACCGCTACGGCCGCAAGAAGATGCTCGCGGCCGGGCTCGTGCTGTTCGGCGTCGGTTCGCTGGTCGCCGGACTCGCCGACTCCACCGCGCAGTTGATCGCCGCGCGGGCCGGCATGGGCGTCGGCGGCGCGCTGCTGATGACCACGACCCTCGCGGTCGTCGTGCAGATCTTCGACGACACCGAGCGGGTGAAGGCGATCGGACTGTGGGCCACCGTCAACTCGCTGGGCTTCGCCGTCGGACCGCTGCTCGGCGGCGTGATGCTGGACCACTTCTGGTGGGGCGCGATCTTCCTGATCAACATCCCGGTCGCGGTCATCGGCCTGATCGCCGTCCTCACGCTCGTACCGGAGTCGAAGAACCCGCAGGGCGACCGGCCCGACCTGCTCGGCGCGCTGCTCTCCACGATCGGCATGACCGGGGTGGTCTACGCGATCATCAACGGCCCCGACCAGGGCTGGACCTCCGGCACCACGCTCGCCTCGGCAGCGGTCGGCGTCGTCTTCATGGCCGCGTTCGTCGGCTGGGAGCTGCGCATCCCGTACCCGATGCTGGACATGCACTTCTTCCGCAACCAGAAGTTCACCGGGGCGGTCGCCGGGGCGATCCTCGTCGCGTTCGGCATGGGCGGCTCGCTGTTCCTGCTCACCCAGCACCTCCAGTTCGTGCTCGGGTACGGGCCGCTGGAGGCCGGGCTGCGCACGGCGCCGCTGGCGTTGACCATCGTCGCCCTGAACCTCACCGGCGTCGGCGCGAAGTTCCTCGCCAAGGTGGGCACCCCGGTCACCATCGCGGCCGGCATGACCTGCCTGGCGGCGGGGCTCGCGGCGATCGCCGTGCTCGGCGGGGACTCCTACGGCGGCATGCTCGTCGGCCTGGTCGTCATGGGTGTCGGCATCGCCTTCGCCATGCCCGCCATGGCCAACGCCATCATGAGCGCCATCCCGCCGGCGAAGGCGGGCGTCGGCGCGGGCGTGAACGGCACCCTCGCCGAGTTCGGCAACGGGCTCGGTGTCGCCGTCCTCGGCGCGGTCCTCAACGCCCGGTTCGCGGCGCTGGTCGCCGTCTCCGCCGCCTCGCTCCCGGCGGCCCTCGCCGCCGCCGACTCCGCCGGGGAGAAGGCCCGTATCGCGGACGCCTTCTCCTCGGGCCTGGAGACCAGCCAGCTGGTCGGCGCCGTCGCCGTCCTCGTCGGCGGACTCCTCGCCGCGGCGTTGTTGCGGCGCGCGGAGCGGGCAGAGTCAGCAGGGGCGACGGCTCCGGGCGCTTTCCCAACGGGTCCTGAACAGTCCTAGCATCGATGCAGGCGGACGGGCGGATTCCGTGGGCGTGGGCCCGGGGGGCCGCCCCGCCCGGTACGTCAACTCCTGGGAAGGTGCGCCATGGCGAAGGCAGCGCGGATGAGCGTCTGGCTCGAAGAGAGCAGGGCCGGACGCGGTCGGCGCAGCGAGCAGCCCAGCGGCCTGGACCGCGAGCGGATCACCGACGCCACGGTGAAGCTGCTCGACGCCGAGGGGCTCGCCAAGTTCTCCATGCGGCGCCTGGCGGGCGAGCTGGGCGTCACCGCGATGTCCGTGTACTGGTACGTCGACACCAAGGACGACCTGCTCGAACTCGCCCTGGACCGGGTCTTCGGCGAACCGGAGGTCGCCGGTACGGGTGCCGGGGGCCCCGACGACGGCGACTGGAGCGAGCAGGTGCGCCGGCTCGCCACCGAGTACCGGGCGCTGCTCGTGCGCCACCCGTGGATCTCGCCGCTGGTCGGCAGCTACCTCAACATCGGCCCGAACTCGCTGGAGTTCTCCGCCGTCGTGCAGCGCGTCTTCGCCCGCACCGGGCTGCCGATGAACGCGCAGCGCGGGGCGATCGCGAGCGTCATGCAGTTCGTGTACGGGTACGGGACCGTCGAGGGCCACTTCCGGCAGCGGTGCGCCGATGTCGGCATGACGCAGGACGAGTACTTCCGGCGGACGATGACCACCTTCACCGCACCGGCCGACAAGCCGGAGATGCTGCGGCACGCCGAGGAGACGATGGCGCAGGTGGAAGCCGGGGGCACGGTGGAAGAGATCCGCGACCTCGACTTCCACGTCGCGCTCGATCTCCAGATCGCCGGGATCGCGGCGCTGGTGGCGCGGGAGAGCCGGAACTAACCGAGCCGCGCCGGGAAACCGCCCGTCGCCACCGGGCCCCACTTCTGCGGGGTGATCCGGATGATCGACTTGCCCTGCTTCACCATCGCCTCCCGGTACTCGTCCCAGTCCGGGTGCTCCCCCGAGATGTTGCGGAAGTACTCCACGAGGGGTTCGACCGAGTCGGGGGTGTCGAGGACCTCGGCCGAGCCGTCGATCTGCACCCACGGCCCGTTCCACTCGTCGCTCAGCACGACCACGCTGACGCGCGGATTCCGCTTGGCGTTACGGGTCTTGGCGCGCTCGGGATAGGTGGAGACGACGATCCGCCCGGCGTCGTCGACCCCGCAGGTCAGTGGAGAGGCCTGCGGGGTGCCGTCGGCACGGGCGGTGATGAGGAGGGCGCGGTGGCGGGGCCGGACGAAGTCGAGCAACTCGTCCAGGGACACACGGGTGTTGGTCGCGATGTTCGGAGCCATGCGCCCAGCCTAGTGACTGCCGCCCTCCCCACTGCCGTCCTACATGCTGGGCAGCGCGTCGCCCTGGACCGCCTGGATGTCCAGCTCGACCTTGAGGGTCGCGCCGATCGCCGCGATACCGGCCTGGACGACCTGGTTGTAGTTCATGGCGAAGTCCTCGCGGCGCAGCTCGGCCGTCGCCTTGAACGCGGCGCGGGTGCCGCCCCACGGGTCGGCGCCGGTGCCCAGGTAGCTGAGGTCCAGGTCGACCTGGCGGGCCACGCCGTGCAGGTTCAGCTCGCCGTGCACGGTCCAGCGGTCGGGGCCGGCCGGGGACAGGCCCGTCGACCGGTAGGTGATCTCGGGGTGCGACTCGACGTCCAGGAAGTCGGGGGACTTCAGGTGGCCGTCGCGCATCCCGTTGCCGGTGTCGATGGACGCCGACCTGATGACGGCCTCGACCCGGGACTTCTCCACGTCCTGCGCGATGTCGATCCGCGCCCGGAAGTCCGTGAACCGCCCGTGCACGGAGGTGATGCCCAGGTGCTGGGCGGTCGCGGCGACCGCGGAGTGCGCCGGGTCGACGGTCCACGGTCCGGGCGGCGGCAGCTCGGCGCCGCCCTGCCGGGCGAGCACGACGGTGCCGACGTCGGCCCGGCCGGTGGCCGTGACCAGCGCCGTGGAGGCCGCGGGGCTGTATCCGACGGCGGTCACGATCACGGTGTACGGGCCCGGGGTGAGGGCGGCGGCGTCGTGCACGGCGCCCTCGTCGTCCGCCTCGGCGCGCAGCACCTGCGCGCCCGTCATGTCGGTCACCGTGACGACGGCGTGCGGCAGAGCCCACCCGTCCCGCGTCCGGATCCGCGCGCTGAGTCCCATCGTCCACATCTCCTAGCTGAAGTTCTCACACACGTAAGGGAATTGAGTGCGCCCTGTACGTGAAACGGCCCCGGCCCGCAGCGTCTCGGCCGTCCCCTGCCGTTAACGACGCCACCGGGTCCGGGGCCCTTTTCCCACATCCGGGCGAACGGTGCGGCTCACGTCTCCGCTCGAAACGCGAGCCGCACCGGGTGTCCGTCCGGAGTCAGTTACTCGCCGGGGTGGGCGAGCTCGATGTCGTGACCGTCGACGCCACTGCCGTTCACGGTCAGGTGCGTGGCCACCGGCGGGTAACCGGTCGCGATGACCGTGTACTCGCCGCCGTCCAGGTCGGTGAAGGCGTACGCGCCGTCCTCACCGGTGGTCGAGGTCGCGACCACGTTGCCCGCGGCGTCGACGAGCGTGACCCGCGCGTCGTTCAGCGAGCGGCCCGCGGCCCGGATGGTGCCCTGGACCTGGGAGCCGGAGTTCAGCTCGATCTCGACGCGGGTGACACCCGTGCCGCCGACCTCGACGGGCAGGGCGAGCGGACGGTGTCCGGCCGCGTTCACGGCCACGGTCACCGCGCCGGGAACCAGCTCGGCGAAGGTGAACTCGCCGTCCTGGCCGGAGAGCCCGGTGGCCAGCACGTCACCGCGGACGTCGGTCACGATGACCATGGCGCCGACGACCGGGGCCTTGGTCTCCGCGGCCCTGACCACACCGCTCAGGCCGCTGGTGCCGCTGAGCAGGATGTCGTACGCGACCCGCTCCTCACCGACGACCACGGTGGAGGCCTGCGGCTGGTAGCCGTCGGCCGAGGCGATCAGGACGTAGGAACCGGCGCCGGGGGCGTCGACCGTGTACGAACCGTCGCCCTGGGCGACCGCGCGGCCCAGCTGCCGTCCCCCGAGGGAGATCAGCGTGACCGCGGCCCGCGGGACCGGGGCGGACTCGGCGCCGCGGACGAAGCCGTGCACCGGGGTGCCGCCGCCCGTGCCGGGCTGCGCCGGGACGCTGCCCGCCGGGGCGGACGCGACGGCCGCCAGGCGCTGGGTCTGGGTGTCGGCGGCGGGCTCACCCGCACCGACCAGGCTCGGCACCTTCTCCGGCTCGGTGACCGGGTTGGCGGTCAGGCCGGCGGCGGCGCCGGACGCGGCCGCCTCGGTCTCCTTGGCCTGGTCCAGGCCGCCGGACGTACGCAGCGGAACCTCCTTGATGAACAGCATGGCGATCAGGGCGAGCAGCGCGATCGGCGCGGCGATCAGGAAGACGTCGGCGATGCCGTGCCCGTAGGAGCTCTCCATGATCGTGCGCAGCGGCGCGGGCAGCTTGTCGAGGTCCGGGATGGCGCCGCCACCCGTACCGCCGTGGCCGAGCGCCGCACCCTTCGGGCCGAGGTCGGCGAGGCCGTCCTTGACGTAGTGCGTGATGCGGGTGGACATGATCGAACCGAGCGCCGAGACACCCATCGCACCACCGAGGGAGCGGAAGAAGGTGACCGTGGAGCTGGCCGAGCCGATGTCCTGCGGGGCGACCTGGTTCTGGGTGCAGAGCACGAGGTTCTGCATCGTCATGCCGACGCCGAGACCCATGAGGGCCATGAAGATCGCGACGTGCCAGTACGGGGTGTCGTAGCGGATCGTGCCGAGCAGGCCGAGGCCCGCCGTGATCAGGACGCCGCCGGAGACCAGCCACGCCTTCCACTTGCCGGTCTTGGTGATGACCTGGCCCGCGACGGTCGACGAGATGAACAGGCCGCCGATCATCGGGATCGTCATGACACCGGACATCGTCGGCGACTTGCCGCGCGCCAGCTGGAAGTACTGCGAGAAGAACACGGTGCCGGCGAACATCGCGACACCCACGAAGAGCGAGGCGATCGAGGCGAGCGTGATGGTGCGGTTGCGGAAGAGACGCAGCGGGATGATCGGCTCGGCGGCCTTGCTCTCCACGAGGATGAAGATCAGGGCGAGCACGATCGCGCCGCCCACCATCGCGCCGGTCTGCCACGACAGCCAGTCGTACTTGTCGTCGGCGAAGGTGACCCACAGGAGCAGGGTGCAGACCGCGGCGGTGATGAAGAAGGCACCGGCCCAGTCGACCTTGACGTTGTCACGCTTGACGACGGGGAGCTTCAGCGTCTTCTGGAGCACGATGAGCGCGATGACCGCGAACGGCACACCGACGTAGAAGCACCAGCGCCAGCCCAGCCACGAGGTGTCGGTGATGACACCGCCGAGCAGCGGGCCGCCGACGGTGGCGACGGCGAAGGTCGCACCGAGGTAGCCGGAGTAGCGGCCCCGCTCGCGCGGGGAGATCATCGCGGCCATCACGATCTGCGCGAGGGCGGAGAGACCGCCGACGCCGATGCCCTGGACGACACGGCAGGTGATCAGCATGCCGGGGTTCTGCGAGAGACCCGCGACGACCGAACCGCCCACGTAGATGATCAGGGCTATCTGGACGAGCGCCTTCTTGCTGAAGATGTCGGCGAGCTTGCCCCACAGGGGCGTGGTCGCGGTCATCGCGAGCAGCGAGGCGGTGACGACCCAGGTGTAGGCGGACTGACCGCCGCCGAGGTCGCCGACGATCTCGGGCAGAGCGTTGGTGACGATCGTCGACGACAGAATGGCGACGAACATGCCGAGCAGCAGCCCGGACAGCGCCTCCATGATC
The DNA here is from genome assembly GCF_040529335.1 of Streptomyces sp. HUAS MG91. Lineage (GTDB taxonomy): Bacteria > Actinomycetota > Actinomycetes > Streptomycetales > Streptomycetaceae > Streptomyces > Streptomyces tabacisoli. Next base: position 4,371,001 of record NZ_CP159534.1, read on the forward strand.
TGACGGTGCGTCATGGTGGCGCCGGCGTCGGGGGCACTGCCTCCGTGCTTGGCGGCATGGCTGCCCCGCACACCGGACGGTGTGGATGTTGCCATGGGATTCCTTTTCTTACGTCTTACGCGGGTGTACGGGTGGTCTGTGTCGAAGCCTGCGCGGCGACGGGGAGCGGTGCTCGGGACGCCGTCGTCCGGCAGTCCCCGAAGCTGTCGCGCAGTCGCGTCATCAGGGCGATGAGCTGGTTGACCTCGTCGTCGGACCAGTCGCTCAGCCGCTCGGCGAGCAACTCGGTCGTCCGCGCGTCGAGGTTGTTCATCTGTTCGTGCCCCTCGGCGGTGAGGGTGAGGATCCGGGAGCGCTTGTCGGCGGGGTCGGGGCGGCGCTCGATCCAGCCGCGGTCCGCGGTGTGTGCCACGTGCCGGCTGGCCACGGACATGTCGACGGCCATCAGCTCGGCCATCCTGCTCATCCGCATGTCGCCGTAGCGCTTGAGGAGAGCGAGGACGGCTGCCGAGCCTGCCGGACAGTCGTGGGGCAGGATGCGCGCCATGTCCCTCTTGACGGCGCCGAAGGCACTGAGCTGTCGGGCCAGTTCGTCGTAATGACGCTGTGCGGCCACAGCACCTCCTGACCAAAACCTTATTTGTTGCTTAGAGCAACCATAGAAGCAGTTGGTTGCCGCAGGCAAACTAAAAAGGGCGTTCGACCCTAAAAACTAGGCAAACGTCCGGGCCTGATGGCGTAAAGCCGCAGCTCACGTGGGCTGCGAGTGACCTGTGGCGTCTGTGGCGCCGATTCGCTAGGGTCCTGCCCCATGGCACACAACCCCCAGGGCCCGGGCCCCGAAGGCAACATCGACCCCGCGGGCAGCACTCAGATGTTCCGCGCCTTCGTCGACGAAGGCGGCACGCCCTCGCCGCGCGCGCAGGCGGCACCGGTGAAGTCCGGTCCGAGCACGGGACTGATCGTCGGCATCGTGGTCGCGATCGTCGTGGTGGCGGCGGTGGCCTGGCTGGCGCTCTCGTAGCGGACGGCCGCGCCCTCCCTCACTTCCACTGCACGGAGACGTCCCGCGTCTCGACGTGCATCCCCAGCGGTACGCGCCAGGAGTCGACGCAGACCGCCCACGTCTTCTCCTTCTTCTCCCCGGGCCCGATGGGCACGGGGAGTTTTTCTTGCGACTCGATCGTCGCCCAGTCGACGCCGAGCGCCCCGATGATGTGGGTCTCGAAGGTGACGGTGCCCGAACGCACCGCCGTGCCGCCGGAGTTGTGCAACGTCAGGGTCACGTCCTGGCACCACCGCTTGTCGGCGTCCTTCAGTACGGGCTCGCTCACCTTGAGGGCGGCCGGGGCGGGGGTCGAAGGGGTGCCGCCGGGCGTCCCGGAGCCGGACCCCGACCCCGATCCCGAGCCCGACCCGGAGCCCGAGCCGGACCCCGATCCCGATCCGGCCGGGGTGCCTGCCGTGCCGCCGCCCTTGCCGCCGCTCTGCGTGCCACCGCCGCCCGCGGAGCCGGAGGAACCGGAGGAGCCGGTGGCCCCCGACGAGCGCGAGGCCCCTCCGCCCGGTTTCCCGGCGTCCGACGACCCGGCGCCGGGAGTATCCCCGGCGGACGAGCCGCCACCGCTGCCCTTGCCGTCGGCGCCGTCACCGCCGCCCTGCCGTCCGCTCCCGGAGGCGGCGGGGGAGTCCGGGTCCAGCGGCACCAGCTCCACCTTCCCGGTGGGCGCGACGCTGTCGCCCGGCGCGGCGGAGCCCCCGGCGGCTCCCACGGCCACGTATTTGGAGGGCCCGCCGTCCCCGCCGAAGGCGACGGTGGCGGCTCCGCCGAGCCCCACCACGGCGGCCGACGCGACCCCGACGGCGATGCCCCTACGTCCTCGTACCCACGTCCGCAGCATCGCGCCAGTATGTCTGACGGTCCGTCAATTAGGAACCCTCGTGCCGCTTCGGACGGCGACGGCGTCGGGGCGGCGACCCCTGCGGGTCGCCGCCCCGTGACATCCGTGCGCGCGGGTCAGTCCGCGATCAGACCCTCGCGCAGCTGGGCCAGCGTCCGCGTGAGCAGCCGCGACACGTGCATCTGCGAGATCCCGACCTCCTCGCCGATCTGCGACTGCGTCATGTTCGCGAAGAAGCGGAGCATGATGATCCGGCGCTCGCGGGGCGGCAGCTTGGCCAGCAGCGGCTTGAGCGACTCCCGGTACTCGACGCCCTCCAGGGCGGTGTCCTCGTAGCCGAGCCGGTCCGCCAGCGAGCCCTCGCCGCCGTCGTCCTCGGGGGCCGGCGAGTCGAGCGAGGACGCGGTGTAGGCGTTGCCCACCGCGAGTCCGTCGACGACGTCGTCCTCCGAGACCCCCAGCACCGCCGCGAGTTCGGGCACGGTCGGCGACCGGTCCAGCTTCTGCGCCAGCTCGTCGCTGGCCTTGGTGAGGGCGAGCCGCAGCTCCTGGAGGCGGCGCGGCACCCGCACCGACCACGACGTGTCCCGGAAGAACCGCTTGATCTCCCCGACGACGGTCGGCATCGCGAAGGTCGGGAACTCGACGCCGCGCTCGCAGTCGAACCGGTCGATCGCCTTGATCAGGCCGATGGTGCCGACCTGGACGATGTCCTCCATCGGCTCGTTGCGACTGCGGAAGCGGGCCGCCGCGTAGCGCACCAGCGGCAGGTTCAACTCGATGAGGGTGTCGCGGACATAGGCCCGCTCCGGGCTGTTCTCGTCGAGCGAGGCGAGCCGCAGGAAGAGGGAGCGGGACAGGGTGCGCGTGTCGATGGCCCCGGTCGACACCGGCGCGATCGGGGCCACCGGCGCGACCGGCTCCCCGGAGGCCTCCGGGGCCGGGATCGGGGCCGAGGCCTGGGCCGGAACAGGAACAGGCGTGTCGGGCGAGAGCGTGAGCACCTTCGAGCTGCCCTGGTCTGCGGACATGCCACCCCCTTGAGGTCGCGGACGGTCGCGGCGGACGCTCCCGTCAGGTAGGAACGCAGCCTCCACCTGAATACCGGACGACGGGCTGCGCCAAACGCGGTTCCAGCAGAATGTCACATGTCGGCAACACGCTGTAGTGACATGTCGACATGGATGGGGCGAATCAGCGCTGATAGCAGGGGGTGTGGCCCAAGAGGTCGGCGTTTCCGCCGGGAAATCCCCGCAGAACCGGTCTACCCGATTCAGCTACGCATCGATCCTGTTTGCGGATCGAAGTCGGGCGAAACTGCGGGCGAGGAGTCTTGACACATGCATCTGTGAGACGCCCAGCTCGGCGCTGATCTGGGACTGCGTGAGGTTGTTGTAGTAGCGCAGGAGCAGGATCCGCTGCTCGCGCTCGGGGAGCTGGACGAGCAGGTGCCGTACGAGGTCGCGGTGTTCGACGCCGTCCAGCTCGGGGTCCTCGTAGCCGAGCCGGTCGAGCAGCCCCGGCATCCCGTCGCCCTCCTGCGCGGCCTCCAGGGAGGTCGCGTGGTACGAGCGCCCGGCCTCGATGCAGGCGAGCACCTCGTCCTCGCCGATGCGCAGCCGCTCGGCGATCTCGGCGGTCGTCGGGGAGCGCCCGAAGGCGGTGGTCAGGTCCTCGCTCGCGGCGTTCACCTGCACCCACAGCTCGTGCAGCCGGCGCGGGACGTGCACGGTCCGTACGTTGTCGCGGAAGTACCGCTTGATCTCCCCGACCACGGTCGGCATGGCGAAGGTCGGGAACTGCACGCCGCGGTCCGGGTCGAACCGGTCGATGGCGTTGATCAGCCCGATCGTGCCGACCTGGACCACGTCCTCCATCGGCTCGTTGCGGCTGCGGAAGCGGGCCGCCGCGTAGCGCACCAGCGGCAGGTTGGCCTCGATCAGGGCGCCGCGCACCCGGGAGTGCTCCGGGCTGCCCGGCAGCAGGTTCTTGAGCTGGCCGAAGAGGACCTGGGTGAGCGCCCGGGTGTCGGCCCCGCGCGACTTCGCGGGCGGCGCCTGGGGCGCCGGTGTCTGTGGCACCTGTTGTGCCTGAGGTGCTTCTTGAGGCGCAGTACTGGCCGGCACGGTCAACCCCACCTCTGTTTCGTCAACTCTTCGATCAAAAGCGGTCATAGCATCACAAGACATGTGCACTGTGTGCAAGCACCGCATAACTACGTGTTGACGGGCCAGTTAGGGGCCGGCGGGTGTTCGAGGGCAGCGAAAAGCCCCTCACCGTTCAGGTGAGGGGCCGCTCGATCGTGTGACGCGGGGAGCGTCAGAACTCGTAGTCCGCGATCACCCACGTGGCGAACTCGCGCCACTGCGCGACGCCCGCCTGGTGGGCCGGGTGTTCGAGGTACCGCTGGAGGGCGTCGGTGTCCTCGACCGCCGAGTTGATCGCGAAGTCGTACGCGATGGGGCGGTCGGTGATGTTCCAGTCGCACTCCCAGAACGTCAGCTCGGGGATCTGCCCGCCCAGCGCGCGGAACGCCTCGACGCCCTTGACGACGCGGGGCTCGTCACGGCCGACGCCGTCGTTGAGCTTGAACAGGACCAGATGGCGGATCACGGGCGACGCTCCCTTGCCGGACTCACTTGCCGCCGTTGGCCACCCAGGTCATGAAGTCCCCGATGGACCGCGCGGCGGACGAGATGCCCTCGAACCCTATCTGGACGTAGTCCGCGGCCTTGGCGGGGTCGGTGATGATCAGATACAGCACGAACACGATCACCACGAAGAGCCCTATTTTCTTCGGATCCATCGCGTCCGGCCTCCCCTTGCCCCGTGCCCCGGTGTCCTGCGTTGCCAGTGTGTGCCCCTGTTACCGGCCGCGAGTCTAACGTGACGCTCTCTCACATGACCTTTAAGGACCAACGACCCCTCGTTCCAGGCCCTTTGCCGCGTCCCGGAGGCGTTCGCGTGCCGCAGCATTGGTGGTGAGCCCGGACGATCTGGCAGGAATCGGAAGGGCAGGGACCGGACCCCGACTGCGGGGTTCACGCCGCGTCTTCCCCCCTGAAGCGGCGTGGACCGACGGGAGTCCGTCCTCATCGGGGGAAGCGGTTCGCCCCCCGAAACCGCTTCCCCCGCCCCGAGCGGGACAGGATCCCCGGCGCCTTGGTCAGGCGCCGGGGATCTTCGTGTGTGCGGGGCCGCGCGACGGCCCGGACACGCAGAACGCCCCTCTTCCTCGGTGACCCGTGGAAGAGGGGCGTTGTCAGCGGTAGCGGTGGGATTTGAACCCACGGTGACGGGTTACGCCACACTCGCTTTCGAGGCGAGCTCCTTCGGCCGCTCGGACACGCTACCGAGAGGAACTCTAGCCCATAGGTGGCCGTGGTTTGAAATCCATATCCCTGAAGAAGCGGGTGAGGGGTTCGGCGCACTCGTCGGCGAGGACGCCGGTGATGACTTCGGGGCGGTGGTTGAGCCGTCGGTCGCGGAGCACGTCCCACAGGGAGCCGGCCGCCCCGGCCTTGTCGTCACGGGCTCCGTAGACGACGCGGTCGAGGCGGGACTGGACGGCGGTGCCCGCGCACATGGTGCACGGCTCCAGGGTGACGACGAGCGTGCAGCCGGTCAGCCGCCACTCCCCGAGCCGCTGTGCGGCCCTGCGGATCGCCAGGACCTCGGCGTGGGCGGTGGGATCACCGGTCAGCTCGCGTTCGTTGTGCGCGGTGGCGAGGACCGTCGTGCCGTCCGGGGCGAGCAGGACGGCACCGACGGGGACGTCGCCGCCCGCCGCGGCGAGCCCGGCCTCGGCCAGGGCCTGCCGCATGGCGGGCCGCCACGGGTCTCGTACGGGATCGGGGATGTCGGGGATGTCAGGGGTGTCGGGGGCCGGGGGCGTCACGGCCAGGAATCTAACCCGGGCGGCCCGGCCCCGTGGTCAGCGGACCGTTTCGAGGACCTCCGCGGCGCCCAGTGCGTCGGCGATCTCGCTCAGGGCGTCGGCCCCGTCGAGCGCGAGCAGTTCCTTCTCGGAGACGCCGAGGTCGGCGAGGATGTCGCGGTCCCCGAGCGGCCCCGCGGGGACCGCCTCGGAGGCCGGGCCACCGCCGCCGTCGTCCGGTTCGTCGCCGTCGTCGGCGGCGGGGTCCGGCTCGCCGTCCTCGGTGCCGTCCAGGTCGAGGGCGTCCAGTTCGTCGGCGTCCGGGTCCTTGCCGAGCAGTTCGTCGGTGAGCAGGATCTCGCCGTAACTGCTGCGGGCGGCGGCCGCCGCGTCCGAGACGTAGATGCGAGGGTCGTCCTCGCCGTCCACGCGGACGACGCCGAACCACACATCCTCCTGTTCGATGAAGACGAGGACCGTGTCGTCCCCCGCGTCGGCCTCGGCGGCCGCTTCGCGGGCCAGGTCGGACAGGTCCGACAGGGTCTCCACGTCGTCGAGCTCTGTATCGCTCGCTTCCCACCCGTCTTCGGTGCGCGCGAGCAGTGCGGCGAAGTACACCGTGACTCTCCCACTGGTCTCAGTGCCGGTCGGGGGTCCCCCCGGCGGAGTCTGATGGACGGGAGTGCAGTTCAAGCCCCGCCCACTCGGAATCGTGGCAGAAAGAACGCCGTCAGGAGAGGTCTTCCGTGCGCTGTGTTGGCGTCGCGTTCCCGACAGGCCACGCACACGGGTGCCAGATGTGAGTCACGTCACCTGCGGAGCACCGCTGAGCCGCCCGGAGCCGGTCCCCGGCCCCGGGCGCGCCGCGGCGTCACCAGCGGAACGTGCGCATCCGCATCTGCTGGCGCATGCGCGCGGCCCGGGCGCGGCGCGGCTGGACCCGGGCCCGCAGTTCGCGTGCCTCGGTCAGTTCACGCAGGAACACCGCGCGGCGGCGCCGTCGTTCGGCGTCCGTCTCGGGCTCGGGACGCTCCGCCGCCGCTGTGCCATCGGCGTCGGGGTCCTGCTGCGCTCGGCGCTCGCTGTCCGGCATGAGCCACCTCACCACCCCACTCGACGAGTCCTGTCCATTGTCCCCGACCCTCCGATTTCCCTCCCGGCGTGCCGTTGATGCCCGTGCGGCCCCTGTGCCGGGCCGGAGCGCGGGGGAGCCATGGGTCTGGGGCCCGGTTACTGTTGATGACATGCGGATCCACGTCGTCGACCACCCGCTGGTGGCGCACAAACTCACCACGCTGCGCGACAAGCGCACCGACTCCCCGACCTTCCGGCGCCTGGCCGACGAGCTGGTCACCCTGCTCGCCTACGAGGCGACCCGGGACGTGCGCACCGAGCAGGTCGACATCGACACCCCGGTCTCGCGGACGACGGGCGTGAAGCTGTCGTACCCGCGTCCGCTGGTGGTGCCGATCCTGCGGGCCGGTCTCGGCATGCTCGACGGCATGGTGCGGCTGCTGCCGACCGCCGAGGTGGGCTTCCTCGGCATGGTGCGCAACGAGGAGACGCTGCAGGCCTCCACGTATGCCACGCGCATGCCGGACGACCTCTCGGGCCGCCAGGTCTACGTCCTGGACCCGATGCTCGCCACGGGCGGCACGCTCGTCGCGGCGATCCAGGAGCTCATCAAGCGCGGTGCGGACGACGTCACCGCCGTGGTGCTGCTGGCCGCGCCCGAGGGCGTCGAGATCATGGAGCGGGAGCTGGCCGGGACGCCGGTCACCGTGGTGACCGCGTCGGTCGACGAGCGGCTGAACGAGAGCGGGTACATCGTGCCGGGCCTCGGCGACGCCGGTGACCGCATGTACGGCGCCGCGGAGTAGCTCCGCCGGGATCACGGACAAAGCCGCGGTCGCGTCCGCTCGGTACCTGAGCGGACGCGACCGCGGCTTTTCCGTGGTTGCTCGCGCGGTTTCCCGCGCCTCTTACGGGGCGCAGCTCGGGGAGGCGGAAGCGGCCGGTTCCGGGTGGGTCAGCGCGGCCAGCGCCTTGTCGGCGTCGGCCTTCGTGGACAGGGCCTTGAACTGCTTGCCGATGATGAGGTCCACCTCGGCCGGCTTGGCGCGGGTGTCCGTCTTCAGCTCGGCGCCGGCCAGCTGGGTGCCGAGGACGGGCAGCGCGGCGTCGGAGGCCGACTTGGCGCCGAGCAGTATCCCGACGCCCTTGACCTTCTTGTCGTACGCCTTTGTCGCGTTTCCTACGTCCCCGATCGCGAAGCCGCGCTTCTTCAGCTCGTCGGCGGTGTCCTTGGCCAGACCGCCGCGGGTCGTGGCGTTGAGGACATTGACCTTGATCTTCGCGGGGGCGGGCAGCTTCGCCGCGGCCTTGGCGGGGGTCGGGCTCGCGCTCGGATGCTTCGGGCAGTCCGCGGCGCCGGAGCCGGCCGCGCTGGCCTTGCCGCCACCCGTGAAGACATCGACGAGCTGGAACGATCCCCAGCCGATCAGGCCGATCGCCGCGACGGACGCGACGACGGCGAGCACGATCCTGCTGCGCGAGCGGCCGCGCCGCATACGGGGGTACTTGTCCCCCGTGATGCGGTACTTGCCGCCCATGCCGGGGGGAGTGAGCATGCTCATGGGCGCAGCGTAGTGCCGCCCGGCGGCGATGCCTATTAAATGATCAGTGGTGGCCGCTCAGTCCAACCCGAAAGGGCCAATACGGACTTGGGGGACGCCCGGCCGCCGGGTGACCGTCAGCCGAGTTCGAGGACGCGGGCGTGCAGCACCTGGCGCTGCTGGAGCGCGGCGCGGACGGCGCGGTGCAGCCCGTCCTCCAGGTACAGATCGCCCTGCCACTTCACGACGTGCGCGAAGAGATCGCCGTAGAACGTCGAGTCCTCGGCGAGCAGCGTTTCCAGGTCGAGCTGACCCTTGGTCGTCACGAGCTGATCGAGGCGGACCGGGCGCGGCGCGACGTCCGCCCACTGCCGGGTGCTTTCCCGGCCGTGGTCGGGGTACGGCCGGCCGTTTCCGATGCGCTTGAAGATCACACGGAAAGCCTACCGGGCCGGGCTCTCCGGGCGCAGCCATGGAGACGGAGTGCGACCCTGTGAAATAACGCCTTGAACTGGGGCGAAACAGGACCACTCAAACCCGGGACAGGGGCCTGAAATGAGTGACAGCGAGCCGATGTCGGGCGGACGCGAGAGTGGAGCCGACCCGTCCGGGGGAGAACCCGGCGCTTCCTTGACGCAGGAGGCGGAGCGTACGGACGGTGCGCACCCCGAGACCGTCACCGGAAGCCCGGCGCTGCCCGCCGGAGCGCTGGAGATCGCCGCCGGATACGCGTTCACCGGTCCTGCCCTCGAACTCGGCGCGCTGCTGTGGGACGGGCAGTGCCACCCGGACGCCCAGATCCGCATTCCGCTGTCCATGCTGAACCGGCACGGCCTCGTCGCGGGCGCCACCGGCACCGGCAAGACCAAGACCCTCCAGCTCGTCGCCGAACAGCTGGCCGCGCAGGGCGTGCCCGTCTTCCTCGCCGACATCAAGGGCGACGTCTCCGGGATCTCGGCGCCCGGCGAGGACGGCGAGAAGGTGCGCGAGCGGGCCGGGCAGGTGGGGCAGGAGTGGCGGGCCACCGGGTTCCCGTGCGAGTTCTACGCGCTCGGCGGCATCGGCACCGGCATCCCGCTGCGCGCGACCGTCACCAGTTTCGGCCCGGTGCTGCTGTCGAAGGTGCTCCAGCTCAACCAGACGCAGGAGCAGTCGCTCGGCCTGATCTTCCACTACGCGGACCAGAAGGGTCTGGAGCTCTACGACCTGAAGGACCTCCGGGCCGTCGTCACCTTCCTGACCTCGGACGAGGGCAAGCCCGAGCTGAAGACGATCGGCGGTCTGTCGAGCGTCACCGCCGGGGTGATCCTGCGGGCGCTGACCGCGTTCGAGGCGCAGGGCATGGGGGACTTCTTCGGGGAGCCGGAGTTCGACACCAGCGAGCTGCTGCGGACCGCCTCCGACGGGCGGGGCCTGGTCTCCGTACTGGAGCTGCCCGCCGTGCAGGACAAGCCGCAGCTGTTCTCGACGTTCCTGATGTGGCTGCTCGCCGATCTGTTCCAGCGGCTGCCCGAGGTCGGGGACGTGGAGAAGCCGAAGCTGGTGTTCTTCTTCGACGAGGCGCATCTGCTGTTCAACGGGGCGTCCAAGGCGTTCCTGGAGGCCATCACGCAGACCGTGCGGCTGATCCGTTCCAAGGGCGTCGGCATCTTCTTCGTGACGCAGACCCCGAAGGACGTGCCCTCCGACGTCCTCGGGCAGCTCGGCAACCGGGTCCAGCACGCGCTGCGCGCCTTCACGCCCGACGACCAGAAGGCGCTGAAGGCCACCGTGAAGACGTTCCCGAACTCCGGGTACGACCTGGAGGAGACGCTGACCTCGCTCGGCACCGGCGAGGCCGTGATCACCGTGCTCAGCGAGAAGGGGGCGCCGACGCCGGTCGCGGCGACCCGGCTGCGGGCGCCGGAGTCGCTGATGGGGCCGGTGGAGGCGGGGGCGCTCGACGCCGCCGTGAAGGGGTCGCTGCTGTACTCGCGGTACGCGGATGCCGTGGACCGGGAGTCGGCGTTCGAGAAGCTGACCGCGCGGGAGGCCGAGACGGCGGCCCGTAAGCAGGCTGAGGCCGACGCCAAGGCTGCCGCCCGGACCAGGAAGCCGTCCCAGGACGCGTCCGTCGTGGACCAGGTCGTGGGCAGCGGGATCTTCAAGTCGCTGGCGCGCTCGATGGGCACCCAGCTGGGCCGGGAGATCTCCCGCTCGATCTTCGGCACCCGGCGCCGTTAGCGTCTCGTTCGTCCGCGGGTCGGCGATGAGGGGGGCCGGGCGGCCGGTGGCCGCCCGGCGCTGTTCAGCCGGTGGTCCGCTTCGGGGGATTCTGCGGAGACCGCTCGCGGGGAGCCGAGGGTTCAGGGGACTGATGGGCGCGGGCGTCTCGCGCGGCCTCCGCGCGGAGCAGGGCGCGCAGCAGCGCGTACGGGTCCTTGGGCATGGTGGAGCGTCCTTTCGGTGCTGACAGGCAGAAAAGGTGGGTCCGGGAAATGCCGGACCTGTCAGCAGCGCAGGACGACGGTGCGCAGGGCGCGGTGTGAGAGACGTGCGGGGTGCTCGGCGGGAGACGGAACGGGCCGGGTCACCCGGGGGAACGGGCGGGGCGCCGGAGCCGCCGGAAGCCGCGTCGGATGCCCGGTGGACAGCCGGAGCGCGGCCTCGGGGGCGTCATGGTGCTCGCCGCCCTCGCAGGAGGCCGCGGCCACCGGAGGCGGGGCCGCCGCCTCGGCGGGCGGCGCGGCGAACGGGGCGAGCAGCAGCGCGAGAACCAGCAGGAGCGCGCCCGCCCACGTCCGGGCACGGCGGCCCGGCGCGGTGGGGAACGGCGCGACACTCATGCGTCGACTTGTCCCCCGGACGCGCCCGCGACGCAATCACCGGGCGCCCTTTTCCCCTCTCATGGGCTACGCGGGCGTCACTTGGCTGACGCCTTCGCGGCCTTCGCCGCCGCCTTCATCTCCTGCTTGTGCGCGCGGACCTTCGCCAGGGACTCGGGGCCGGTGATGTCGGCGACCGAGCGGAAAGCCTTCGCCTCGCCGTAGGCGCCGGCCGCGTCGCGCCAGCCGGTGGGGCGTACGCCGAGCTGCTTGCCGAGCAGGGCGAGGAAGATCTGGGCCTTCTGCTTGCCGAAGCCGGGCAGCTCGACGAGCCGGGCGAGCAGCTCCCTGCCGGTGCCGACGCCGGTCCAGACGGCGGCCGCGTCGCCGTCGTAGTGCTCGACCAGGTACTGGCACAGCTGCTGGATCCGCTTGGCCATCGACCCGGGGTAGCGGTGCACGGCTGGCTTCTCGGAGAGCAGCGCGGCGAACTCCTCGGGGTCCCGGGCGGCGATCTCGTGGGCGTCGAGGTCGTCGGCGCCGAGCCGGTCGGCGATCGTGCGGGGCCCGGCGAAGGCCCACTCCATGGGCACCTGCTGGTCGAGGAGCATCCCGACCAGCGCGGCGAGCGGGCTGCGGCCCAGCAGTTCGTCGGCGGCGGGGTCCTGGGCGAGGTGGAGGGTCACGTCCATACGTCGATGATGGCCCACCCGCGCGGTTCCGACATGTGGAGATTAGGTTAGGCTCACCTAATAAAGAGGGAAGTCGAGTGGGGGAACGGTGAACTTCGAGATTTTCCGGGACGCGTGGGGGATACCGCACCTGCGGGCGGACGACGCGTCGGCGCTCGCGTACGCGCAGGGGTACGTGACCGCCGCCGACCGCGGCTGGCAGATCGAGGTCGAGCGGTACCGGATGCTCGGCACCTCCGCCGGGCTGCTCGGGGCGGGCGAGGCCGGCTGGGACGCCTTCGCGCGGCGGGCCCGGCTCGCGGACACCGCCCGCCGCTGCCTCGACACCCTCGACCCGGACACCCGCGCCTGGGTGGCCGCGTACGTCGACGGGGTCAACCACGGCCTGCGCGAACACGGCGGCCGCGCCCCGGAGTTCGCCCGGACCGGCGCGACGCCGGGCCGCTGGGAGCCGTGGACACCGCTCGGCGTGTGGCTGTCGACGCACGTACTGTTCGCCGGGTTCCCCGGGAAGCTGTGGCGCGACGAGGTCGTGAGGCGGCTCGGGGCCGACGCGGTGGAGCTGTTCGCGACCGACGGCCCCGGCACGCTGGGCAGCAACGGCTGGCTGGTAGACGCGGCCCGCGCCGCGGACGGCGGCGCGCTGATCGCGGGCGACCCGCACCGGTACATCGAGGACCCGGGCGTCTACCAGCAGATCCGGCTGGCCTGCCCGGAGTTCGACGTGGTGGGCCTCGCCGTGCCGGGCGTCCCCGGCATCGGCCACTTCGGGCACGCGGGCTCTGTCGCCTGGGCCATCACCAACGCCATGGCCGACTACCAGGACCTGTACCGCGAGCGGCTGCGACGCACCGGCGACGGCGGCGTCGAGGCGCTGGGCCCCGACGGCTGGCGCCCGGCCCACGCGCACGTGGAAGAGGGCGTGGAGGTCGTCGAGACCGAGCGCGGCGTCGTCGTCATCGGCGGGCCCGACGAGGGCGAGGGCATCAGCCTGCGCCAGCCCGCCCGCGTCTTCGGCAACCTCGGGTTCGCCACGCTGCCCGCGCTGCTGCGCGCCCGTACCGTCGCCGACGTGGACCGGGCCCTGGAGGGCTGGGCCGAGCCGGTCAACGTCGTGTTCGCCGCCGACACCGAGGGCGGCCTGCTGCACCGGGTCGCGGGCACCGTGCCCGTGCGCGACCCGGAGAACGGGGTGCGGGTGGTGCCCGCGTGGGAGGAGCGGTACGCGTGGCGCGGCGTCCACGACCCGCTGCCGCGCGCCGAGGTCGACGGCGTCGCCGTCATGGCCAACGAGCGCTCCCTGGCCGCGCCGCTCGGCACCGAGTTCGCACCGCCGCACCGCGCCCGCCGCATCGCCGAACTGCTCGCCGGACGGGAGACCTGGGCCGCCGCGGACATGGCCGCCGTGCACACCGACACTGCGCTGGCCTCCGCCAAGCCCCTTCTCGACCTGGTCGAGTGCCTCGACGGACTCTCCCCGGAGGCCGCCCGGCTGCGCGCGTCGCTGCTGAACTGGGACCGGCGGATGGAGTCGGGCAGCGTGCGCGCCGCCGCGTACGCCCGGGTCCGGTCCGCCGTCGTGCTGCGGATCGCCGCCCATCCGTCCCTCGCGACCCTGACCGGTCTGGGCCCCGGCTACCCGGAGGTCTTCCGGCCCTGGCTCGCGCTCGTACCGCGCGTCGCGTACGGCCTGGAGAACCTGCTGACGGCCGACCGGCTCCCGTACGGGGACCGGCTCACGGCCGTCCGGGAGGCGGTCGAGGAGGTCGCGGGCGCGGCGGAGGCGACCTGGGGCGAGCTGCACCGGCTCGCCGCCTGGCAGGCGCTGCCCGACCACGGCGCCGAGCGGCCCGCCCTCGGCGGCGACCACGACTGCGTGCTGTCCACGTCGAGCGTGCCCGGCATCACCGACCTCGCCGCGCGCGGGCCCGCCGCCCGCTATGTGTGGGACCTCGCGCGGCGCGACAACAGCCGCTGGATCGTGCCGCACGGCGCGTCCGGCGTCCCCGGCACGCCCCACCACCGCGACCAGCTGCCCCTGTGGCTGCGCGGCGAACCCGCCCCGGTCGTCACCGACTTCGACCGGCTCACCCCGAGCAAGGAGACCCCAGTGCTGGACGTGTACGAGCGTGCTGTCGACGGCTTCGGCACCTTCCGGCTCGGGCCCGTCGACCCGGCCGGCGCCGACATCGACGTGCTGCACGGCTGGGTGCGCGAGGAGCGTGCCGTCTTCTGGGGGATGACCGGCCTGGACCGCGACGCCGTCCGCGACATCTACGCGCACATGGACACCCTCGACACCCACCACGCCTTCCTGGTCCGCCTCGACGGGGTCCCGGTCGCGCTCTTCCAGACGTACGAGCCGGAGGCCGACCGGGTCAGCGAGTGCTACGAGGTGCGGGACGGGGACATCGGCGTGCATCTGCTCGTCGGGCCGCCCGCCGGGAGGACCGGCGCCCGGCACGGGTTCACCGGGGCCCTGGCCGACGTCCTCGTCTCGTACGCGCTCGACGGGCTCGGCGCGAAGCGGATCGTCGTCGAGCCGGACGCTCGCAACGACAAGGCGATCGCGCTGTTCGCCCGCTCCGGGTTCGAGCTCGTCGGCGGGATCGTGCTGCCGGAGGTGGACCTGCCCGAGGTGTACCTGCCGGAGAAGCGCGCCCAACTGGCGCTCTACACAAGGTAGTTCAGGAGCGGGCGATCAGCAGGGCCGAGGCGGTGACGCCGACCGTGACGATGACGGCCCGCAGCGCGGTCGGCGGCAGCCTGCGGCCCACGCGGGCGCCGAGCAGGCCGCCCGCCGTGGAGCCCGCCGCGATCAGCGCCGCCACCGCCCAGTCGACGTCGGCGACCGCGATGAAGACGACGGCGGCGATGCCGTTGACCAGCGACGCCAGCACGTTCTTCGCGGCGTTCAGGCGTTGCAGGTCGTCGCGGAGCACCGCCCCGAACATGCCCATGAGCAGCACGCCCTGGGCGGCCCCGAAGTAGCCGCCGTAGACGCCCGTACCGAGGACGCCGAGCCACATCGGCACACCGCCGTCGGTACGGGCGGCCCCCCTCTGGTCCTGCCGCGCCTTCATCCACCGGTTCAGCCGCGGCTGGACCAGGACGAGGACGCACGCGGTGAGGATCAGGACCGGCACGATGCGGCGGAACGCGGCGTCGGGCAGCCGCAGCAGGAGCAGCGCCCCCACGAGCCCGCCGAGCAGCGACGCGGCGCCGAACCGGATCAACCGCCGCCGCTGGCCGCGCAGTTCGCGCCGGTAGCCGTACGCGGCCGAGAGCACCCCGGGCACCAGGCCCACGTTGTTGGAGACGTTCGCGAGCACCGGCGGGTAGCCGAAGGCGAGCAGGGTCGGGAACGTGATCAGGGTGCCGGAGCCGACCACCGCGTTCATGCCGCCCGCCGCGACCCCGGCGGCGCCGATCGCCACCGCTTCCATCACGTCCACCGCTCGCCGCTCCTCACCGGTAGAAACAGGTCGCCTCAACGGGTCGGCACCCGCCCGGAGTTCGCGACCTCCGTGACGGGTTGCCGCCCTGGGCCGTCCCGCCGACGATCGTGCTCCGCGCGCCCGATCCAAGTCAATCCTCGGGTTTTCTTGCAGATACCCAAGCTGTAGCTTCAGCCGGTGTGACCCTCGACGACCTCCGCGTCTTCGTCGCCGTCTGCCGCGCGGGCAGTCTCAGCGCCGTCGCACGCGACCTTTCCTGCACGCAGTCCGCCGTCAGCCAGCACGTCAAGCGGCTGGAGAAGGAGACCGGCATCGGGCTGCTCGAACGGCATGCGCGCGGGGTCGTGCCCACCCCCGCCGGCCGGATCCTGCGCGCCGCGGCGGCCGACGGGATCGGCGCCCTCGACGACGCGCTGCGCCGCCTGGACGACCTGGCGCGCGGCGCGAGCGGCTCGGTGCGGGTGACCACCGGCGCCACCTCGGTGCGGCACTTCATGGCCGAGGCGATCGTCGCCTACCGGCGCGGGCACCCGCAGATCAGCCTGGAGTTCCAGACGGTCAGCTCCAGCCGCAGCTGCTTCGAGGCGCTGGCCGCGCACGACCTGGACCTCGCCTGGATCACCATGGGGCCCGTCGAGCGCGGCATCGAGCTGCGGCCCGTGGTCGAGCTGCCCTGGGTGCTCGCCGTGCAGGAGCACGACCCGCTGGCCGCCAGGCTGTCCGTCGAACCGGCCGATCTGGCGGACTCGGCGCAGCTGATCCTGCCGCCCGAGCACTCCACGTCCCGCTCCCATCTGAACGACCGCTTCGCCGAGCTGGGCATCGCGGGCGCGGCGGCCGCGGGCACCGGCATCGCCGACTGGGACACCGCCGCGCACCTGGCGCAGCTCGGTCTCGGCCACGCCGTCGTCCCCGATCTGCCGGGCCTGCGCGGCCCCGGCCACCCCGGGCTCGTCCTCGTCCCCGTCCCCTGCCTGCCGCCGCTCCAGGTCGGCTGGGCGGTGCGCCGCTGGGCCGCGCTGTCGCCGCCCGCCCGCGCCTTCGCGGACCTGGTGGAGGCCAGCTGCCCCGGCGCCACGGTGCGCCCGAACGGCTGACACGGTCTCGCGCGCGCCGCCCGCCGCGGCCACGCTGACCCCATGACGACCACACACCATCTCGCCGCCCTCGCCGACGACCACCTGGCCGCGGCCCGCTCGGCCCCGCACGGCCGCAGCGCCGAACTGATTCTGCACGAGGACCAGTTGCGGCAGAGCGTCATCGCCCTGGTGGAGGGCAACGCCCTGGAGGAGCACAACGCCCCGCCCGCGGCCGCCCTCCAGATCCTCACCGGCCGCGTCCGCCTGACCGCCGTCTCGGGCGACGTGGAACTGGGCGCGGGCGATCTGCGGCCGATCCCCCAGGAGCGGCACGGGCTGGTGGCGCTGACCGACGCGGTGGTGCTGCTGACGGCGGTGACGGCCTGACCCGGCCCGCTCACAGCACCGCGCCGAGCGCCTTCTCCGGCTCCAGCGCGGCGCCCTCCCGGAACCGTACGCCGAACAGCGCGCCGCCCAGGGCGCCGCGGACCCGGGCCGTGATCCGCTCCACGTCGCCGCTCTCCGCCGCGGGCAGCGGCGCCCCGACACCCCGCCGGGCCGCGTCCGCCGCGCCCAGCAGCAGCGCGGCCCCCGCCGCGTCGCCCGCCAGGGACACCGCCCCGGCCAGCCCCTCCAGCGTCAGCGCGTAGGCGCGCGGCTCGGCGAGGACCCGGGCGGCGGCCAGGCCGCGCAGATGGTGGGCGCGGGCGGCGACGGCATCGCCGTCCAGCTCGGCGAGGAACCCGAACTCGGCGGCGCAGAGATGGTCGCCGGCGGGGGAGGAGACGTCCCCGTGGCCGTCGCGCAGCCGGACCAGGTGCGCCCGGGCCGCGTCGAGGTCACCCGCACGGCGGGCGCCGAGGGCCAGCCCCATCTCGGCGTGCACCTCCCCGTACCGGTAGCCCTGCTCGACGGCCCGGGCCCGCGCCTGTTCGTGCAGGTCGCGGGCGCGGGCCCAGTCGTGCCGCAGCAGGGCGACGCGGCCGAGCCCGGAGAGGCGGGCCGCGACCTCGGCGGCGAGCCCGAGCTCCTCGGCCAGGGCGAGCCCGGCCCGGCCGAGCGTCTCCGCCTCCTCGTAGTCGCCCCGGATCTCGGCCAGCGCGGCGAGCGGCCCGACGGTCTGCAACTCGCCCCACCGGTCGCCGCGTTCCCGCAGCAGCGCGGCCGCGCGGCGGCCGTCCCGTTCCAGCGCGGACAGGTCGCCGCGGATCAGGGCGTGCAGTGCGCGCAGGGCGAGGGTGGCGGCGGTGGCCCAGGTGTCGTCCCCGGGCGGCGGGCACGCGTCGAGCAGGCGTCCGCAGGCGTCGGGGGCGCCGCCGTGGAACAGGGCGTAGGCGCAGAGCCAGGACGTGGGGGCCGACACACCGTCCGCCGGGAGCGCGGCGGCGGCCGGGCCCACGGCCCCGGTCAGCAGGGCGAACGCGCCTGTCAGCGCACGCAGTTCACCGTCGCGGGCCGGGTCGGGCAGCGCCGACAGGGCCCGGTGTCCTTCGGTGAGGCGGCCGCGCAGCAGCCACCACCAGGCGAGCGCCGCGCCGAGCCGCCGCGCCGCGTCGGGGTCGGCGCGGACCGCCGTGTCGAGGGCGGCCCGCAGGTTCCCGGCCTCGGCGTCGAGCAGCCCGAGCCACTCCTGCTGGCCGGCGCCGCGCAGCCGGGGCGCGGCCCGCTCCGCGAGCCCGAGGTAGTACCGCAGGTGCCGGTCCCGTACGGCGGTGTCCTCCTGGCCCGTGAGCCGTTCCAGGGCGTATGCGGCGACGGACTCCAGCAGCCGGTAGCGCGGCCGGGGACCGGGCACGGCCACGACCAGGGACCGTTCGACCAGGCGCGTCACGAGATCCAGGACGTCCTCGCGGGCCACCTCCCCGCCCGCGCACACCGCTTCCGCCGCGTCCAGGGCGCAGCCGTCCCGGTGCACGGCAAGGCGCCGCAGCACGGTCCGCTCCGGGCCGCCGAGCAGCTCCCAGCTCCAGTCGAGCACCGCCCGCAGAGTGCTCTGCCGTGCGGGCACGCCGCGCTGCCGTGCCCCGAGCAGCCGGAACCGGTCGTCGATGCGCGCGGCCAGTTCCCGTACGCCCAGGGCCCGTACGCGGGTGGCGGCCAGTTCGAGGGCGAGCGGGATGCCGTCGAGGCGGCGGCAGATCTCGGCGACGGCCTCAGGGGCGTCGGCGGGGTCGTACCCGGGCGCCGAGGCGGCGGCCCGCGCCGTGAACAGGCTGACGGCGTCGGCCGCCCGCAGCGGTTCCACGGCCCGCACGGCCTCCCCGGAGCCGGTCAGCCCCAGGGGTTCCTGGCCGGTGGCGAGGACGCGCAGCCGCGAGGTCGAGCGCAGCAGGACGTACGCCAGTTCGGCGGCGGCCTCGACGACGTGCTCGCAGTTGTCGAGGACGAGGAGCCCGTCGCGCTCGCGCAGGGCGGCGGCGAGCCGCCGCACGGGCGCGTCGCCGGGCGGGCCCGCGTGGGGCGCGTCCTCGCGCAGGCCGAGGGCGGCGGCGACGGCCTGCGCGAGATCGTCGGCGTCGCTGCCGCCGGGCAGCCCCGCGAGCTCGACGAGCCACACGCCGCCGGGCGCACCGGCCCGCCGGGCGGCCGCCACCGCCAGCCGGGTCTTGCCCACCCCGCCCGGCCCGGTCAGCGTCACCAGCCGGTTCCCGGCGAGGAGAGCGCGGACCTCGACGAGATCCCGGTCCCGGCCGATGAGGGGGGTCGGTGGGGCCGGGAGGTGCGGCGCGGGGGCGTCCGCAGGCTGCGCGGGGCCGTCCGGGGACAGGGGCTCGTGCCGCAGGATCCGGGTGTGCAGGGACGCCAGGTCCGGAGTCGGGTCCACCCCCAGGTCGCGTGCGAGAACCCGGCGCAGTTCCTCGTACGAGGCGAGGGCCTCGCCCTGTCGCCCGGCGAGATACAGGGCGCGCATGTGCAGCGCCCGCAGCCGCTCCCGCAGCGGGTGCCGGGCCACGAGCCCGCCCAGCTCACCGGCGACCAGCCCGTGCCGCCCCGACGCGATCCGGGCGGCGGCCCGCTCCTCCAGCGCGACCAGGCGCACCTCCTCCAGCCGCCGCACCGGTTCCCGTACGAAGTCGGCGTCGGCGAAGTCGGCGAACGCCGGTCCGCGCCACAACTCCAGCGCGGAGTCGAGGAGTTCGACCCGTCGTGCCGGATCCGAGGCGGCCCGCGCCCGCTCCACGAGGTCCCGGAACGTCACCGCGTCCACCTCGGCGCCGGTCAGGTCGAGCCGGTAGCCCGGCGCCTGCCGCACCACCCGCGCGCGGCCGACGGCCCGGCGCAGCTGGGACACCTTGGCCTGAAGCGCGTTGGCCGGTTTGCCCGGCGGCCGCGCGCCCCACAGGTCCTCCACGAGCCGGTCCACGGAGACGACCCGCCCCTCGTGCGCCAGCAGCACGGCCAGCAGCGCCCGCACCTTCAGCTCGGGCACCCCGACCGCGTCCCCGCCGCCGCGCTCCCGGACGACGAGTCCCCCCAACACCCCGAACCACATGGGGAAACGGTAACGCCGGGCCCCGCGCTCCCACGGCGCCCGGCGGCAGCCGTCATCAGTACTTCATCAGCGTCCCCGAACCGCCCGGGGACAGGATCGCTCCCGCCCACCAGAACCCCGGCAGGGAAGCGGACCATGTCTGACACGACGACCACAGGGACCTCGCAGCAGCCACCGGAGGCAGCGGCCCCACCGCCGACGAAACTGCCCCTGCCCGCCCTCCTCGCCCTGGCCACCGCCGTCTTCGTCACGAGCCTCACCGAGACCCTCCCGGCGGGCCTGCTCCCGGCGATGAGCCGCTCGCTGGGCGCCACGGAGTCGGCCACCGGCCAGACCGTCACCGTCTACGCCGCCGGCACCTTCCTCACCGCGATCCCCCTCACCGCCGCGACGGCCGGCTGGAACCGCGGCCGCCTCCTGCTCACGGCCATGGCCGGGTTCGCCGTCGCCAACACGGTGACGGCGCTCTCGTCCTCGTACGCCCTGACGATGACGGCCCGTTTCGTCGCCGGTGTCGCCGCCGGTCTCGCCTGGGCGCTCCTGGCCGGCTACGCGCGCCGCCTCGCCCCGCCGGACCTGGAGGGCAAGGCCATCGCGATCGCCATGGCGGGCATCCCCGTGGCGCTCTCCCTCGGCGTCCCGGCCGGCACCTTCCTCGGCACGACGCTCGGCTGGCGCACCGCGTTCCTGGCGATGACCGGGCTCACGGTGGTCCTGCTCGCCTGGATCCGGCTGACGGTCCCGGACCACCCCGGCCGGGAACGCGCGGCCCGCACCCCGATGCGGCACGCCCTGCGCGTCCCCGGGGTCCCCGCCGTCCTCACCGTCACCCTGGTCTTCGTCCTGGCGCACACGATCCTCTACGCGTACATCGCCCCGTTCCTCGACGACATCGGCCTGGGCGGCTCGACCGACCTGATCCTGCTGGTCTTCGGCGCGGCCTCGCTGCTGTCCATCTGGGCCGTCGGCGCCCTCGTCCACCGCAGGCTGCGCGGGCTCACGCTCGCCGGGACCGTCCTGGTGGCCGCGGCCGCGATCCTCCTCGCGCTGACCGGCGGCTCCGCCGCGCCGGTCTGTGTCGCGGCCGCGCTGTGGGGCCTGGGCTGGGGCGGCATCCCGACGCTGCTCCAGACGGCGGCGGGCCGCGCGGGCGGCGAACAGGCCGACTCCGCACAGGCGTTGCTGGTCACGCTCTGGAACGTCGCGATGGCGGGCGGCGGCGTCGCGGGCGGCGTCCTGCTCCACCTCTCCGGACCGGCCGCGCTCCCCTGGGCGGTGCCGCTGCTCCTGACACCGGTCCTGGCAGTGATCACCGCCTCCCGCGCCCACGGCTTCCCCCGGCCTTGACCCGGCTGCCCGAGGCCGAGATCCGGGTGCGGGAGGCCCTGCCCCTGGACGTGTTCACCGCGCTGGACGCGGGCTCGGCCCGCTCGACGAGCCCGGCGACGGCGGCCCGCTGCTGGCCCACGCAGAGGCCCAGCAGCAGCGCCACCAGGCAGGAGAAGACGTAGTTCACCGAGAACCAGAGCACCAGGGACCGGACGCCGGACCACGTCTGCGCATGCCAGGACGTGAGTACCACGAGCCCGATTCCGGCCGACGCCCAGACGACCCGTCGGCTGTCCGGAGCCCGGTGGGCCCCTTCCACGTGGTACGCGATCGGCGCCGCGAACGCCGACACCTGGAGCACCTTCGCCACCAGCCGGGCGATGCAGGTATCGGTGTCGTGTCGAACATGGTGCGCACCGGTCCCATCCATCGCCGAAAGCACTAACGTGTTCAAACGCATGGGGCGGAGGGACGGGGGAGCCTGAAGTGGACCCGAAAAAACCCGAGTTGGGGTTAGCGGCGATTCTGAAGCAGGCCGGGGTCGGCGATGCGGTCGCATCCGAGCTCGAGAAGTGGCAGGACGAACACGCCACGCGCATTGTCTTCGACCGATGGCTCACTCCTGGCAAGAGCACCGCGGTCCTGGCGGCAGTCGCGCTGACCGGAACGGCCTTCAACGGCAAGGTCGTCATGAAGGTGTGCCCTCAGGGTGCGGCCGGTGGTCGGGAGCCCGGCCAGCACACCAAGGCGCTCGAGGACGCCCCCGAGGGGTTCGCGGAGCACCATCTGGTGAGGCAGCCGGTGGAGCCTGTCAGCGTCCAAGGCGGCATCAAGGTGATGTTCCAGGAGATCGCCGGCGGTAGCTTCCGTGATGTCAGGCCGCTGTCGGCCACCCTGCGGGGGCGTGAACTACCCGACATCGTCAGTGTCGTGGCACGTTCGATCCTCAGCGAATGGAACCCCGCGCCGACTGAAATCCGGCGCATGGCAGCGCGGGACTTCGTCCTGGACCATGTGGGCACAAGGACGGACGAGAACGGCCCGGTCTCGAAGCTGGCCGAGCAACTGGTCTACGAGCCCGCGGAAGAGCAGTTGCCGCTGTGGGTCACCTTCGCGACCGGGGGAACCGTACCGAACCTCGTCGCCTGGCTGAAACGCCTCGACTGGGACGAGCTGGAGAGCGACCACGTGCTCGCGATCCTCGGCCGCGCACACGGTGATCTTCATGCCGACAACATTCTGCTGCCGATGTCACCAACCGTCGATGCCAAGGCCTACCGGCTGATCGACCTTTCGGGATACCGGTCAGATGCGCCGCTCTCCCGGGACATCACTCACTTGACGCTCGCTCTCGTTCTGCGCGAGTTGCCAGAATTGACCGAGCGTCAGCGTGTTCTCCTGTCTGAATTCTTGATCGACCCGGAGGCCGACCTTGAGGCCGGGCTCCACATAGTGGGGCTGGGCAATCTTTCGAACGACATCGCCGAGGCTGGTGAGGCGTATGCCAAACAGCTCTCGATGCCTGACGATTGGCAGGACCAGTATCTCCTGTCTCTGGCGGGGAACGCGCTGCTGTTCGCGACCCGCGAGGCGACGGTCGGATCTCAGGAGCGTTCCTGGTGCTACCAGTTGGCCTGCAGTTCCTTGGGGCGGTTCCTGGAAGAGCACGGCGTGCAGGCGCCCGCGGCGACAGCGCCCCACTGCAGCCTCGCCCAGGCGGTTGAGGCCGCACCTGAGGTTTCGGCCGCTGTCGATCGCCTGGTTGACGTCTGCGACCGCTGGAGTGCCCGCCGTACGACCATCGCGGTGATCGACTCGGCGGCTTTCAGCGGTGAAGCACTCCAGAAGTTCGCCGAACTCGGTTGGAACCTGGTGGTGGAGCTCAACCCCGACACCGATGTGGTCGGCGGTTGGAAGGTGGCCACCTCGGCCGGCGGGGGCCGAATTCATCGACTCCAACTGCGTGACCAAGAAATGATGTTCGGCCGGAATAGCACCAACTGGATCGCGGCAGCGGGAGTCCGTGATGCGGATCCACTTCCTCCGACCGCGGATCTGCGCCGCTGGCGTTCGAGATATCTTCCATTCGTACGAGATTCGCTCGAAGCGCTCAACCGGCACTCTGGCCGGCCGGCCACGGTCGTCTGTTTCGGCGAAGGCGGCAGCGCTGAAAGATCCCTGGTCGAGGCCTGCATCGACGTTTTCGAGGACCGGGCGAAGGTCATTTCGGTCTCCGGCACTGGTGAGGGAAGCCTCGCCGAATATGATGCCGAGCTGCTTGCGTGTGGACCCGCCGACCTGCTCGAAGCGTTGCCCAAGCCCGCGCCGGCGGAGTCGCAGAGCCGCCGGCCCAGGGTGCCGGCCGACAAGACATTCGTCGAAGTCCCCGCCGAATTGCTGTCGCGATTCGAGGACGCCGCCGTACTGCTGCACTCCGAGGTGGGGGTCGAGTCGGAGCCGGGCGAGTTCGAGGTCGGGGCCTTCTACCGAGGCCGTCCCATCTCCTGGTTCGAGCTGGATCTCCACCTCGACCTGCCACGGGCGATCACCGAGGACTTCACCGTCCAGGTGCGGTCGGCTCTGGAGCAGCGGGACACTCTCCGGGTAATGCTCGCCCACAGCCCGGGTGCCGGGGGAACGACCATCGCCCGCCGGGTCGCGTGGACGCTCAAGGACGAGTTCCCCACGGTGGTGGCTCGTGGCACCCAGGACGAGGCGGTCCTCTCCCAGCTGGCGGCAGACCTGTCGAGCGAGACGGGAAGCCCCGTCCTTCTGCTGCTGGAGCTCCTGTCCGAGTCATCCCAGGACCGGCTGTACGAACTGCTGCGGGCGAGCAGTGTGCCGGTCGTTCTGCTGATCACCGCACGCCGGAGTTCTGTCGTTCACGGGGTTGTCCAGACGTCCCCTCAGCGCAGTCTGCGGGTCGGGCCGATGAAACGGAGCGACCGGCTCGAGATGGCCCGGCACTTCACCGATCTGGCACCGGACCGGGAGGAAGCCCTCCTCAATCTGGTCGCTGAGGAGTCTGCTCACAGCGTTCCGTTCTTCTTCGCTCTGACCGCATTCAACGAGGAGTTCGAGGGCCTGCCGGGATACGTCGCCCCGTTCCTCGATCAGGTCATTGATGTCGACCGGGAGATCTGCATACTGCTTGCCCTCGCTCATCGCTTCAGTGGCGTTCCGATCCCCTCCGACCTGTTCACGGAGCTGCTCGGAGTCGCGCCGGCTGATGACGTGGACCTCCGTGCCCACGTCGACGAACACTTGCTGCCGTTGCTCACCGAAGAGAGTCCCGGCATGTGGCGGCTGTCGCACAGCCTGATTGCCGAGGAGGTTCTGCGTCAGCTATTGGTGCCGCCTGGTACGACCACTGGTCCCGAAGACTGGAAGGCCGCAGTGCCGGGCTGGTGCGAGGCGCTCATTCTCCAAGCCGGCCGGGTGTTTCAGAACCGCCTCCCGGATGACATGAAGATCCTGCTCGACCGTCTCTTCATCGTGCGGGACGCCCGGGAGCCGGTGGAGTTCCAGCGGACCGGCGCTTTTACGGAGCTGCTTCAGGAGATGACCGTGCCCGGACGCAAACAGGTGATGCACGCCCTGGTGCAGACGTTCCCGAAAGAATCGCATTATTGGGGCCACTACGGTCGTCTGCTCTCCTACGACTCCGGTGACTTCCGGGGAGCTTTGAACGCTGTGGACAAGGCGATCACGCTGGCTCCGGGCGACTCGTCGCTGCACCACATGCGAGGCATGGTCTTCCGCAACGAGATCAGGTCTGTGATCGAGAACCGGACTCACTCCTACGAGGACGTCAAGATCCGTGAGCGCCGGATCCTGGAGCTCGTGGAATCCGCCCGGGCGTCCTTCGAGAAGGCCACAGAGCTGGACGATTCCAGCGAGTACGGTCACATCGCCCTGGCGCAGATGTGTGTCCGAGTCATCGAATTCGGGTTCGCCCAGTCCAAGGCCGCCACCTATACGGAGTTCCTGGTCCGTCAGACCTCCGGTGCGTACAGAGCGCTACTGGAGCAGGCCGAGAACGCTCTGGACGCGGTGCTGGAGATTCGCGGCTCGGATCGGCCGTCCCATCGGGCGGAAGAGACAGAGGTCGAACTGCAGAAGCTCTACGACAACTATCAGGCGCTACTGCAGGGCTGGCGCAACCTCCTGTCCCGTGCCGATACGTACAAGCCGCCGGTGCGACGCCGACTTGCCCGTGCGTACCGGCAGCGCGCCGGGTCGTGGCGTGCCGCTCAGCCGCGGGACGTGAGCCAGGCGGTCGAGCTTCTGAGCGCCAACCTTGTGGACAACCCACGTGACTTCACGAGCCTGCGCGAGTGGCTGCAGGCAGCTCGATTCCTGCCGGCCTCGCTCGACCGCGCGGCCGACTACGTGGCCACCTGGGCCCGAACGGAATCCACTCGCGACGCCCTGTTCTATGACTACGTCCTCGCCTGTCTGCGCGTTCTTGAAGGCCAGGACACAGCCATCGATGAGTACCGCTCCAAGCTGAACAGGTGTCGTGACCGCGCGACTGGCTTCGCCAATCGCCATTCAACCGCCTACGAGTGGCTGGGCAACGGCGAGCAGTTGGGCCGTCTGGTCTCCCACAAGGACCTGAAGCAATGGAACCGCCGAGAGGGAGAGCCGCCGCCCACCTACCTGACCCGCCTCCAGGGCCGTATCTCCCAGATCAGGAGCCGGGCCTCCGGAACCATCGACTTCGGTCGTGGCATCCAAGCGTTCACCGTGCCGAGCCGGGCCGGTCTCGTCCGAGGCGTGCACGAGAACTGGCCTGTCACCGCGCTGATCGCCTTCCGCTACGACGGTCCCGAGGCGTGGGCGGTCGAACTCGGTCAGCCGTAAGGCGGGTCCAATGCCCGAAGCGCGAGCGGCTGCTTTGGAACGCGGGCGAACGGGACGGCCGGAGGTGTGATGCACATCATGCTGCTGTTGGTGCCGCTCGGGGTCACGCACGAGGCTGTCCACCGGCGTTCAAGTGTGTCTGGCGATGCTGCTGACTTCGGCGCCGGGCGCAGCTACGGCGCTGCACCGATGTGCTCGACACCCACGGCGAGCGGCGGCCTTTCTGATCCGTAGCTCTCTGCGGAGCGGTCAGCGGCGTTCACTCCACAGGTGGACATGATCGGTCGCTATGCACCCTCGGCCCACTTGCGGAAGATCGCGAGTACCTCGGTGAGGTTGCCCGGCCCGCATGAGGCGGTGAAACGGAGCGCCTCGACGCGGGTGAAGATCCAGTCGGTCTCGCTTCGCCTGATGGGCTCGGCGGAGTACGCCGTGCGTTCGAGCGAGGTCTCCTCGAGGTCGATCTCGATTGCCCACCCGGGATTGTCCAGCGGGCCGATCCTGACCCCCCACGAGTGCTCCCAGTCACCGTCGCACTGCTCGGCGTACCACCGCTGAAGCCAGTCGAAGGGGTGCTCGACGCTGTCCATGACGGGAATCCTAGGCGCGGGCACCGGACCACGTGCCTCACGGGCCGACTCAGCGACTTCACGCAGCCCTAGGCAGTGCCCTGGTCAGGTGTGACAAGGCAGTGCGTGTCCACGCCCAGGGACACTTCCTGGGCGTCGGGCTCGTCGAAGCCGCGCATGAACAACAGGGAGGATCCGTCCCGTCGTCCGACTCCGCTACCCCTGCAGCGGACCGGGCGGGAGCCCCCTCACCACGATGTGCTCGCGGCCGGGATCGGTGCCTGCTCCTACCCGGCGCCGGCCGACGGCAACTGAGACGGACAACGACGAAGGCCCGGGCCGTGTGACACGGTCCGGGCCTTCTGCCGGCGGAGGATACGAGATTCGAACTCGTGAGGGGTTGCCCCCAACACGCTTTCCAACTCTGCGGGGGTGCATCCGTGGTCGTTCATGGGCGTTCGGCAATGGGAGGTAGGCCGTCTCTGACTGGCTGTTGAACGCCCGTGAACGTGCACGGATGAGACTGCAGTTGAGACTGTGCTGGCAGGCAGGACACTGAGACGGTCCTGTCCTCGTGGCCCCGTGATGAGTCAGAGAGCGCCGAAAGTAGGTGACCGACGGCGTGCCTCTGTCAGTCCTCGCATGGATGATCTGCTTCCGAACCTGGGAAGACACAAAAGTGCAATCTCAGACACCAGGAGAACCCTGATGCGGTATGCGTAGTTGATGACCAACGGATACCCACAGGATCCACCATGGACTGTGTGCTCCCAGAGCACAGTGGGCGCGAGTGAAGGTTTCTCATGTCGAGGAGAGGCGGTGGCTCCGACTGGGAAATGCCTTTCCCACCTTTCAGACCGAGAACGTGCGAGCCATTGCAATAGCATTTCTTCGAATCGCACTGTCAGTTATCGAGGAACAGTTGTCAATTCGGAACTTTTGCAGCGCATCACGCACGCTTTGGCGGGCTCAGGCGTAGAAGAGGCATCCTTCGATTCTTGCGTTTTTATTGGGGAGTCCATAAGGCCTGCCCAACGTCTCACGACGCGTCTTTCATTCGCCTCGGCAATTTTTGAAGGAGACGCGCGTTTCGATCGGGTGGAGTTTCTGCGAGACGTTGAATTTACCGGGGCTAATTTTAGAGGGAAGGCGATATTTGAGCGGGCGATCTTTCGTGCGGTGGCGGCTTTTGAAGGGGTTAGATTTTCCAGCTGGGCAGATTTCGAAGATGCGACTTTTGCGGAATATGCCACTTTTAATAACTCGCAAATGCGGAAAGCGGACTTCGATGGGGTGCGGTTTAAAGATTACGCAGCGTTCGGCATGACCTCATTTGGCCATGATTCATCGTTTGCTCGGGTGGATTTCGAGAAGATCGTCAGATTTGAGAATGCGACGTTTGATGGTTCTGCCGACTTTAGTCAAGCGAATTTCTCGGGAATGGCGGGATTTGAGGGCGTCAAAATTGCAGGCGATGGCAATTTCGCCGGGGCGATTTTCAAGGAAACTCCCAGATTCGGATCTATTCGATGCGGTCGGCGTCTTGATCTGTCCAATGTGCACTTCGAAAATCCTGTTTTGTTGGTTCTAGAGGCGCGAAAGATCGCTCTCCGGCGCACAAGATTCACCTCGCATGCTTCCATTCAGGCGACGCTGGCTGAAGTGGATATGACGTATGCCATTCTCAACCAGCCGGTAGACGTAATAGGTGGGCCGATAACTCTGGAATTTGCCACCGGCGCGATCAGCGAGCGCGTGTCGCTGACCTCGCTCAGAGGCGTTGACTGTGCAATGTTGACGGTGGCGAACGTGTCGCTGGGTAGATGCACATTCAGCGGAGCTGTACACCTTGATCAGATCCGTCTAGAAGGAAACTGGAACTTCGAGGTTAGCCCGAGAGGCTATTCGTTTTCTCCACCCTTTCACCTGACGCGACGCCAGGTTATTGCGGAGGAGAAGCGTCGGCGTTCGTACTCCGGGCAGTATATTTGGAGTCCGGGTTCGGCGCCGATAGATCGCATTACTCCAGGGCATGGTGAGTTGGCGATAATCTATCGCCAGCTTCGCAAGTCGCGGGAAGATGCGAAGGACGAGCCGGGCGCGGCAGACTTCTACTACGGCGAGATGGAGATGAGGCGTCTAGGCCGATCCTGGAAGACGGCTGAACGATGGCTGCTGCAACTGTATTGGCTTTTGTCGGGGTACGGATTGCGTGCGTCACGCGCTTTTGGCTGGCTTGCCCTAACCATGATGACCACCATCTTGCTCATGATGGCTTTTGGATTGCCTGGCGAATCTCCGAACCAAAGAGTGACCGGAACAGTTCCGTCACAGGGAGGTAAGGTGACCTTCGAGATCGAGAAAGAAGATCCAAAAAATCCATCGAGGGATAGATTCTCCCACGCGAGGCTGCAAGATTCGGTGAACGTTACCCTGAATTCTGTAGTATTTCGTTCGAGCGGCCAGGATCTAACAACGGCTGGCGAATATATTGAGATGACGTCTAGGTTCTTTGAGCCAGTTCTATTGGGGCTGGCCGCCCTGGCAATCCGTGGGCGCGTGAAAAGATAGGAATTTTCGGTTCCTGCGCGATTAGCGTGTTGCTATGTGCTATGTGCTATGTGCTATGTGCTATGTGCTATGTGCTATGTGCTATGGGCGAGGCGAACGCGGCATCGCGGCGGTGCTAGCGAACAGTATGGAGAAGCTTCCTAAGCTGCAGAGGAAAGCCGAGAGGGCGGTGGGGTGACGTCGTGGAAATCGCTAGTCGCTGGGCGTGCCTCGCGTTGCGCGAGCCAGCCGGAGACTCGCGGGCCACCGTTCACCGCCGCACCCTCACTAACTGTGCGTACGTGAGCGAAGCCCTGCCGGATGTAGTAGCGCTGCAACTTCTCGTTGGTTGTCCAGGCGTCCAAGCGCAGCCATCGAGCCCCTGCGTGATGGGCTCGATCGCTTGCCCAGTCAAGGAGTCGCCCACCGAGGTTCTGTCCGGCGTACTCGCGACCCACGGTGAGCTTGTTGATGAACATGCAGGGTTCCCGCAGTTCCTCCTCAGTCCAGAGCCCACCTTCGGCGTCCGGAGTCAGGGTGATCGTGGCCGCAGTTACGTGCCCGTCGCGGGCCATGAAAACGTGTCCCGCCTCGATCGTGGCAAGGAGCTTGTCAGCCGGATACGGACGCTGCCACTGGTCGGTTCCGAGTTGCGACAGCCAGGCTGCCGCCTCCTCTCGGAAGGCGAGCAGCTTGGCCAGGTCGTGCGGTTCCGCAGGGCAGATCTTCACTGGGGTTCGTTCTCTTCTCGTCCGGCTAGATTGCCGATTTCGTAGTTCATCTGGTTCAGGTCGCCTCGGAAGGTTGTGACCGTGCAACGAATCGGACGGTCCTCGGCGTAGCCGGTGCGCGTCCATAGGAGCACGGGCACCCCGGCGCCGATCTCCAAGAGCCGCGCCTCTTCCGGAGTCGGCATGCGCGCGGCGATCTCGTCGAAGTAGCCGATCTGCTCGATGCCGTACGACGCGAGGTACCGAGTGGTGCCTTCTTCGATGTCCCCCGGCTGGGCAAGTCGGGGCGACTGCTCTACGAGCCACCCCGGGTACCAGGTTGCTTGCGTGGACCACGGCACGTCATCGACGTACCGGTGACAGAACCGCAGGACCGTGGTCGATCCAGGGTCGACCTTGAGCCGTTCGGCGACTGTGGGCGATGCGGGAGTCATCTCCACCCGGAAGGTCTGATGCGGGCGGCGGCCGGCATTCGTGACGTCGGTGCTGTACGCGTCTCCGATCTGAGGAAAGCTCAGATTCTCGAACCGCGACGCGTTCAGCTTGAAGACCTCGTGAGACCGAACCTCGTACCCCAGCCCCTGGCTCGACGAGACAAGCCCTTGGGTGACCAGGAGGTTCAGGCCGTTCCGGATGGTGTTTCGCGAAGCGTCAAAGCGCTTCATCAGCTCACTCTCTGACGGCAGCCGCGCCCCCGGCGCGTACGTGCCGCTGTCGATCTCTCGGCGCAGGGCATCGGCCACCTGCCGGTACTTCGGCTGCTTGCTCATGCCCCCATCATGACGCACTCGGTCAACTTGTTGGTACATGTTGGCTCCAATGCCTTGACGGCTCACTGTCCGTCGGTGCAACATCACTGCATCAGCTTGTACCAACAAGTTGAGCAAGCGGTGCAATTCCTTTGAGCTGCCTCCGCTGTCCGACCAGCGTCCGGATGCACGGCCCGGAAAACACGCTGTGGAGAACTCAACAGAGTGCCGACCCAGCCGCATGAGCACGTGCGGTCGCTGGGTGCGGGTCACCATCCCGACCACCCATGTCGGGCCGGGTGACCTGCCCGGATCCGTCCCTCGGGGCGGTGACTGGCAAGCGTGATCTGACTTCCGCAGAACCTTCAGCGGCACCTGCCGCACTTCGAAGTTCAGCCTCACCGCCGCGCTGATCGCGGCGGCCGGTTGCCTCCGCTGCTCGTCTCGTACGAGCAGCGCCGAGGGGAGCCGGATCTACCGACTCCAACGGCGCGCGGCCCCGGTGCTGTAACACCGGGGCCGCTGTTCGGGCCGTTGCCACCTGCTAGGGAGAACACGACCCATGGACCACATCGTCACTGTTCAGGAAGCTGTTACCGCGTTCGAGGACTTCATGGAGCCCACCGACGCGGATCTGGAGGCCATCGAGCGGGAGCTCCCGCTCATCAATGCCGAGATCGGCCTGCTGGATGCGCAGATCATCGTCATCGACCACACGCCGACCGAGTTGGACGTCCGGCGTATCCGCCGGGCCCGCCGCCGGGTGCTTGCCGCGCACCGCGACCTGGTCAACGGCACGGCCGGTCGGACGGGCGGTGTCGCGTGATCCGGATCGTCACCAGGAAGCGGCTTGCGCTGCTGGAGGCCGGCGCGCACGCCGCGTTTGAGCGAGCCCGCCGGGCCACCGACCGCGCGGAGCGAGCGGAGGCGACCACCGATGAGGTAGGCGCGCTGCTCTCGCACGCTGTGCAGGAAGCGAGCGCGGCCGAGCAGCGGGTGCTGCTCGGTCAGATCGAGCTGCGGCGGCTGCGCGAGGAGCTGGCCACGGCCCGGGAGGCGGGGCGGGCGGTGTTCGTGCTGCTGCACTTCGGCACCCCGGTCATGGTCTACCGCAGCCGCGCCGCCGCCTGCGCCGACACTGCTACGCACGGCGTGCGCGCCGATGCGGAGTGGGCTCCGGCGAAGCGGTTCTGGGCGGATGCGGAATGGCTGCTCACGGTGTTCACGTACGACGCCGCCTCACGCGGATTCCGGGGCTGGCTGGAGTTGGTTCCTGAGCCGGTCGGGGGTGCGGCGTGAACGCTGTTCATGTCCGTTCAGCCGAGAAGGCGCTGAACGTCGGAACCTGGCTGATCGTGTTCGGCGCGATGCTCTACAGCGTCCTCACGGTCACCCCGCTCATGGCCGACCACACCGCCGACCGGTGGTCGTGGACGGCTCCGATCCTGCCCCTCGTGGTGGACGCTGCCGTGGTCATCGTGGTCAAGCTCGATGACGTGCTGGCCCGCCTCGGCGGGAACGGCGGCCGGTGGCCGGTCGTGCTGCGCTGGATGACGGGCCTGATGACCCTGGCACTCAACACCGCCGACTCCGCGCTGAAGAAAGACCTGGTCGGCATGGCTGTGCACTCAGTCGCGCCGCTGCTGCTCATCGTCACCGCAGAGACCGGACTCGCCTACCGCCGCGCCATCGCCAAGGCCGTGAGCGCGCTGGAGGCCAAGGAGAAGAGCGAGCGTGCCGAGCGGGAGCAGACGGCCCGTGAACGCGCCGAGCGGGCTCGCGCCGATCAGCGCGAGGAGCGCGAGCACGCCGCGCAGTTGGTCCGTGAACAGCGCGACCACGAAGCACTGCTGGCCCGTGAACAGACCGAGCGCGAAGAGCGCGCCCGGCGCGAGGCGCGCGAGACCCGCGAGCGCGAGCAGGCTGCCGAGCAGGCCGCTCGTGAACGCCGTGAACGCGAGCGTGAACAGCGTGAACAAGAGGCGCTGAACCGTGAACGACAGGCGCGCGAGCGGGCCGAAACGGAACGCCGCGAGCGCGCGCTGAAGGCAGAGCGTGAACAGCGTGAGCGTCAGGAGCAGGCGGCCCGTGAACGCGCCGCACTGCTCGATCGCGGCCCGGCTGAGAGCAAGCTGCCCGAGCACGAAGCGCGCCCGATCGTGGCCGCCGCGTTCACGTCGGGGCTGCCGGTGCGGCAGGCTGCGGAGCTGTCCGGCTGGTCGGTCGGGTGGGTCACGGCCCGCTACGCCGAACACCGCGCCCCGGCCGCCGGCCGCCACGCTGATCTCGCGATCGCGGGCCAGTGATGGCCACCCTCCCCATCTACCGGTGGAACCTCGCGCCGGACGGGTTCGCCACCCGGCGTCAGCTCCGCGCGCTCGGTCTGCGCCCGGGCGGTCAGGATGTGGCGGCCCAGTTGGAGCGGCCCCGGCGTCGTCGGGGCCCGCTGGTCGCCTACCTCTACCGCATCGACCGGGCCAAGCCGGTCCGGCCGATGACCGGCGGACGGTGGGCGGCCCTGGACCGGGCGAACACCGCCCGCCGCACCTGCCCACAGTGCCGACGCGACGCGGGATACGTCATCCCGCCCGCCCTCGGCACGTGTGTGACCTGCGCCTTTCCCGACAACGCCCCGGAGGGTGCGTGATGGAACAGCTCCCCGCACAGCGTCAGTTGACCGTCGTCCAGCTCCCCGACGGCAGCCACGTCTACGCCGACCCCGCCAGCCTCCCGGCCGTGCAGCAGCCCACCGGCCCGCAGGTGGTGCACATCCACCAGGCGCCGCCGGACCGCACGGTGCAGCGCGTTGCGCTCGGCTCCGGGGTCGGGGCCGGGGCGGTCGCGGCCGGCGTCTACTTCGGCCCGCTCCTCGTGGGCGTGCTGACCGCGATCGCCGCGAACCTCGCGATGCTCGCCCTCATGGTGCTCATCGTCGGATGGGGCACGGTCACCGTGGTCCGCGCCGTGGGCAACGGCACCACGAACAAGGGCCGCCGCAAGGGCCGTTGAACCCCACGGCCACACAACGCCCGTAGAGCGCTTGAACCCTCTCGCGTACGGGGTTTGCCTCCCGGCCCTCTGGGTGGCCCTTCAGGGGGCTGCCAGGGGGTTGCACGGCCCTGTTTTCGACCGTCCTTCGCGCGCGGGCGCGTAGGGCCCCCACCCCTCCCTACCGCTCAACTCTGCAACTTCGCAGGTCAGATGCGGTTGCGGGGGTTCAACCGGCGTGGTTGACGCAACCAACCACGCCGACCCATGCAACTCGGTCGGGCCGGTGACGCCACGCAACGGCGCACCGGCCCTCATCCACTTGTCTCGGAGGACTCTCGTGGACTGGAAGCAAGCATGGTCGACCACCACCAACACCACCACTACGGCTCTCAATTCGGTCTCCCCGCTCTGTGCTCCGTTCGCGGTGCGCTGGGACCTGGAGGCCGACCGCCGCACCAAGCTGCGCACCCCGGAGCACCTGAAGGCGCTCATGGCCGCGCAGAAGGAGCACAACGCCGCGCGCTCCACCCTGTCCACGGCCAACAGCCAGAAGCTCACCGCGCGAGCGGCGACGAAGAACCCCTTCGCGGCCAGTCGTCGTGCCGCTCGGGTGGCGAGCAAGGCGGCTTCGCGGCATGAGCGCGACACCCGGGCCAAGCTGAAGGAAGCGCGGGTGAACTACCCGACCACGCTCAAGGCCCGTGCGATCCAGGCGCATTCGGCGCACGCCGTGCCCGGCGCGATCGCGTCCGCCCTGATGTCCACCTCGCACCTGACCATCTGGCCGGCCGCCACATCGGCTGTGCTGATCGGCGCGAACGTCGCCGGTCTCGCGCTCGGCCGCCGCAAGCTGCGCGTCGTGGTCGATGAGTCGCTGTCCTTGGAGGAGCGGCAGCTCATAGAGCGTCTTGACCCGTCGTACTGGGTCGAGCATGCCCCCGACCGTGGCCTGTCCGGCACGGTCACCACCCCGCCCACGATGGAGGCGGGCGGCATCCGCTGCGAGATCCGCCTGGACGGCACATGGACGGTCAAGACGCTATCCGACAAGGCTGACTCCATCCGCGCGCTGCTCGGAGCCCGCACCGCCCTGCGGATGCGCATCACGTCGGCCTCGCGCGGCGGGTGGGCAGTGCTGACAATGGCCACCCGTTCCGCGGCTGCCGGGGTGTCCTCGCTCTGGACCCCCGACCGCATCCCCACCGACCCGACCATGATGAGCCTGGCCCTGGACACCGAGACCGGTGACGAGGTCCTGATCCCGTTCGACGAACGGCTGCTCGTCTCCGGCGCGTCCGGCACCGGCAAGTCCTGGTCTTTCCGTCCCCTCATGGCGACCGCGCACCTGCGCGGTGACCTGCTCCTCATCGACGGCAAGGGCGAAGAGGCCAACATCTGGGAGAAGGTCTGCCGCGTCGCTGTCGAGAGCGACGAGATCACCGACACGGTCGACCAGGCACATGCGGAGATGACGTTCCGCAAGACCGACATGAAGAAGCGCGGGATCAGCGTCTGGGACGGGCGACAGCTCACCGTCGTCATCGACGAGGGACAGGTGATCCTGGCCCTGATCCAGCGCGACAAGGAGCGGCTGCAACGGCTGATCGAGCTGTCCTCGCTCGGTCGCTCGCGCGGCGTCGTGCTGTGGTGGGCCACCCAGTACCCGCTCACCGACGGCTCCGCCCCGGGCGTGCACAAGCTGATCGCCCCGAACCTCCTGACCCGCTTCTCTCTGCGGGTGGCGGGCACGACTCAGGCGCAGGTCGCGCTCGATGACTGCGCGCACTACGCGCCCCACCAGATCCCCGACGGGCGCGAGTACCGGGGCCACGGCTACCTGAAGGGATACGGGCCGCGCATGCTGCGCACCTGGACCCTGGACGACGCCGGCGTTCGCGACCTGCCGAAGTCCATCTGGGCTTCCGAGCAGACCGCGACCAGCGCGGCGGCGCCCGCGCCGCTGCGGCTGGTCAAGAACGCGGCCCCGTCCGGTGCCTCGTCCAACCGCGACAAGGTGCTGGTCGCCGTGACCGTGGGCGCCCGCACGGCCAAGGAAGTAGCCGACGCGACGGGCCTGAACAAGGGCACCGTCTCCCGCGAGATCAAGACCCTCGTAGCGTCCGGCGCTCTGCTGCGCACTGCTGACGGGCGGATCCTGCCCGGCCAGCAGGCCGCCTGACCGCTCCACCACGCACGACAACGGCGGCCCCCATCCGACCAAGAACCGGGGCCGCCGCCAATCCACCTGCCCACGTAAGACCTGTGGAGGTCTCCAGCATGACCCAACCCGTCACCCTCCCGCGAGCCTTAGCGCCGGGAGCTCCCACGCCAAATATCCAGTGGCCGGGGATGCGGTTCTACCTGACCACCCACAAGCGCCACTGGCTGCGCCTGACCGATGTGCCGCTGTTCCTCAAGTCCGAGCACTTCGACCGCGCGGTGAAGTGGGACGTAGCCCAGGGCCCGTACGCGATCGACTCCGGCGGCTTCATGGAGCTCAAGGACAAGGGCGACTGGGAGCGCACCCCGCGCCAGTATGTCGACAGCCTGCGCCGCATCTGGGAACACGTCGGCCCCTACGACTGGGCCGCCCCGCAAGACTGGATGTGCGAGGACGCCATCATCAACGGCGGATGGTTCGGCGGACAGCACTTCGTCGGCACCCACCTCAGCGTCCGCGAACACCAACGCCGCACCGTGAACAACTTCCTCGAACTGCGCTCCCTCGCACCCGAACTGCGCATCGCCCCCGTCATCCAGGGCGACACCGTTCCGGCGTACGAGGAGTGCCTGGAGATGTACGACAAGGCCGGGGTCAATCTCCAGGCCGAACCCATCGTCGGGCTCGGTTCGGTGTGCCGGTTGCAGTCGACGAAGAAGGGCGCCGAGATCGTCACCGCCATGGCCTCCCACGGGCTACGCCTGCACGGATTCGGCTTCAAGATCCTCGGCCTGGAACGCGTCGGCCACCTGTTGGCCTCCGCGGACTCCGCCGCCTGGAGCTCCCACGCGCGCCGCCGCCCGCCGCTGCCGGGCCACACACACAAGAACTGCGCCAACTGCATCGACTACGCCCTGAAGTGGCGCGAGCGCGTCATGAACTCGCTCCCGCCCACGCCCGCTGCTGGTCTGGAAGGAGGAATGGCGGCATGAACCGACCCACCGACATTCGGCGAGAATCCCAGCGGCCCCGCCTGCTGGATCTGTTCTCTTGCGCCGGCGGCGCCGCCATGGGCTACGCCCGCGCCGGCTTCACCGTCCACGGCTGCGACATCGCCGACCGGCCCAACTACCCCTTCACCTGGCACCGGGGCGACGTCCTCGAATACCTCGCCCACCTCATCACCACGGGCGAGATCCAGCGCTATGACTTCGTGCACGCCTCCCCGCCCTGTCAGGCCAAGAACACTCTGACTGTGGGCACCAACCGCTCACGCGGATGGGGCGGCACGCACCTTGACCTCGTGGCACCGCTGCGTGATCTGCTCGACCGGACCTGCCTGCCCTACGTGATCGAGCAGCCCAACGGGCAAGCCGAGATCCGCAAGGACATCACCCTGTGCGGCGAGATGTTCGGGCTCGGCGTCATCCGGCACCGCAACTTCGAAGCGGTCGGCTGCACCATCGACCAGCCTGCCCACGTCCCGCACCGGGGCCGGGTGCGCGGCTACCGGCACGGCAAGTTCTACGACGGCCCCTACGTCGCTGCCTACGGCAATGGCGGTGGCAAGCCCAGCGTCCCGGAGCTGCAGGCCGCGCTCGGCATCGACTGGACCGACGTGCGCGAGGAACTGACCGAGGCCATCCCTCCCGCCTACACAGAGCACATCGGCCGCACCTTCCTCGCGGCTCGCGCACTGGAGGCGGCGGCATGAGCGAGTACCTGCGCACCGCACTCGACCTGGCTGCCTCGGAGATCCCGGTGCTGCCGCTGCGGCGGGGCAAGGTCCCGTTCGGCAACTGCCGCACCTGCGCCGACAACGCGTGCGGCGGCCGGCCGAACATGAAGACCCCCGGACCGTGCACCTGCCCCGACCCCTGCCACGCGTGGGCCGCCGCGACCACCGACCCGCACGTCATCAACTCCGCCCCCTGGCGGCGCGCCTGGCAGCACGCGAGCACGGTGGCCTACCACCCGGGCGGTGCCGGCCTGACCGTCGTGGACCTGGACAACGCGGACGCGATCGTGTGGGCCCGCGAGCATCTGCCCGCCACCCGGACCGTGCCCACCACCCGCGGCGAGCACTGGCTCTACCTGGGGGCGACGCCGTCCGCCAACGGAGTGCGGCCCGGCGTGGACGTCAAGTCGACGATGTCCTACGCCCGGTGGCTCGGTGTCGGCACCGGCGCCATGACCGCACTGCCGGACGTCGTGCGCTCGCTCGTGGTGAGCAAGTCCGCACCGGCCCGGTCCTCGGCGCGGCCGCTGACGGTGTCCCTGCCGGGCGACGGCGGGCAGTGCCCGCACCGCACGCCCGTCTTCCTGGAACGCGGTATCGCGATGGCCGAGCAGCGCATCACCGAGGCCACGAGCGGCGTGCACAACGCCGTGTACCGGGTCTTCATGGCGGTGCTGTCCAAGCACGGCCGGTGCGGCTGCCTCAGCGACGCTCACGTTGCCCGGTTGTTCGCTGCGGCGCAGGCCAAGGGCGAGAGCGCGCGGCACTGCGCCACCGCCTGGACCAATGCCCGCATCACGTTGGGAGTGTGACCGTGGCTGACGACGACAAGACACCGGCCCGTGAGGTCATCACCGACTACGCGCAGGCGCACTTCCGGTACTTCCGCACCCCCGACGGCACCGTCTACGCCCAGCAGAAGGGCCACCCCGTGGCCCGGCCGATCCGCTCACAGGGCACCACCGGCAGCCACCGCCAGGAACTCATGGTCGGCCTGTACCGCGACGGACGCGGCGTCTTCAACGGCTCCGCCATCAAGGAAGCCCTGGACCTGATCGAAGCCCTCGCGCTGAGCGAGGACGTCCAGCCGGTCTACATCCGCGTGGCCCCCGGCTTCGACGGGGCGACCTGGCTGGACCTGGGACGCGACGACGGGCAGTCGGTGCGCATCCACCCGTCGGGCTGGGAGATCACCGTTCCCGATCCGCGTGAGGTGTGCTGGCGGCGCACCCAGCTCACGGGGGAACTGCCGCTGCCGGCCAAGGACACCGACGGCAAGGGAATCGATCTGCTGATGGGTCTGTGCAACTTCGCCACCGCCGACACCGAATCCCTCGCGCTCGCCTGGCTGATCGGCTGCCTCGGCCCGTCCGTCCCGGTACCGGCCCCGTTCCTCACGGGGCCGCAGGGCGCGGGGAAGTCCACGGGCGGGCGGATGCTGATCCGGATCGTGGAGGGTATGACCGGGGACCTGCGCCGCGCCCCGAAGGACGAGGAGAACCTGATCGCGGCCGTGGCGGCGGGATGGGTCACCGCGCTCGACAACCTCTCCCACATGACCCCCGACCTGTCCGACGCGATGTGCTGCATCGTGACTGGAGCTGAGTCCGTGAAGCGGGCCCTGTTCACTGACGGGGATGTGTTCCGCGTCGGCTACCGCCGCCCCCTGCTGCTGACCGGCATCGACGTCGGCGTCATCCGCCCCGACCTCGCCGAACGCCTGCTGCCCCTGCGCCTGGAACGCCCCAAGGTCCGGCGCACCGAGGCCGAGTTGTGGGTCGACTACGAGGAAGCACTGCCCATCGTCCTCGGCTCGCTCCTCGACCTAACGGTCAAGGTCCGGGCGGTGAAGGCGGAGACGCCGACGGATCTACGGATGGCGGACTTCGCCCACCTGTGTGCACAGCTCGATGCCGCGACGGGACTGGGAGCGCTGAAGGCGTATCGGGCGAGCCTGGACGACCTCAACGACGACGTGATCGAGGGCGACCTGCTCGCGCAGACCGTTCTCCGGCACGCCGAGACGCTCTCTGCGGGCACGGCGCAGCGGATGACGTCCACGGAGTGGCTGCACCTGCTGTCCGGCCTCTACAACGGCGAAGGGACCCGCCCCCTGCCCAAGGGGTGGCCGACCACCGGCAAGGTGCTCTCCGACCGTCTGAAGCGCATCCAGCCGACCCTGGCTGCCCGGGGCGTGCTCATCGACTCCGGGCGTACCAACGCGGGCCGCTACCTCGAAATGACCCGCCCCGCCGCCCCGGCGGGTCCCGAGCAGCAGCGCGCGTTCTGAACCGCGTCCGCACAGGCGACAAGCAAGAGGAGCACCAGCGTCGAGGCGTGCTCCTCTTGCTGTTCGGCGCAGCGCGCCGCCCCAAGGACGTGCCGCGCAGCGGCTCCTTCTTCACGTCTGAAGGCGACCCGCACCTCTACAGACACTCCCTCTTCTTTGTCCTAAGAGGGAAGACGTTGCGTCACCTGCGTCACTAGAGGGCGGGAAACGGCCCCTCACCTGCGAATACAGGGGTGACGCAGACGGCCTATCTCTGCGTCATCGTGCGTCACCTGCGTCACCGCGTTCGTCATCGGTGACGCAGAAGGGTGACGCAGCCCAACTCCTTACGTCACGTAAAACCGCAGGTCATCCGGCACGGATGACACAGGAGACGCGGTGACGCAGAAATCCGAGCTTCGGACACAACAGACCACCCCGCCCCGGAGGTTGATCCGTGACGACCAGCGATGCGCCCGTAGCGGGCGCCGAAGTCGAGTTCGACCCCACACTCCTCGCGCTCACGGTCGAAGAGGCTGCCCGGCGCCTCTCCGTTGGCCGCACCACGATGTACGCCCTCATCCGCGACGGAGCCGTAGAGACGGTGCCTATCGGCCGCCTGCGTCGCGTGCCCGTCAAGGCCATCAGCGCCTACCTGGAAACCCGCATGCAGACACGCCCCACGTCCCACGCCGCGTAAGGAGAACCATGGAGAAGCGCGCCAAACGCCCCGATGGAGCGTCGTCCATCTACCTCGGCAAGGACGGCTATTGGCATGGGCGGGTGACCGTCGGCGTCCGGGACGACGGGAGCTCCGACAGACGTCACGTCTCCAGCAAGATCAGCGAAGCAGAGGTGATCAAGAAGGTCCGGGAGCTGGAGAAGCAGCGGGACGCGGGGAAAGTTCGCAAGCCGGGACGCCCGTGGACCGTCAAGGCGTGGCTACTTCACTGGGTGGAGGAGATCGCGAAGCCGTCGGTACGCGAGAACACGTACGCCGGATACGAGGTAGCGGTCAGAGTCCATCTGATCCCCGGGGTCGGCGCCCACCGGCTGGACAAGTTGGAGCCTGAGCACTTGGAGCGCTTCTACACGAAGATGCTGGCCAACGGCAGCAAGCCCGCCACAGCCCACCAGGTCCATCGCAGCGTTCGCACGGCGCTCAATCACGCGATGCGGCGCGGCCACGTCACTCGGAACGTCGCCATGCTCGCTGTCCCGCCCCGGGTCGAGGACGAGGAGGTCGAGCCGTACGACATCGAGGAGGTTCAGAGGCTCCTCTCCGAAGCGGCGAAGCTCCGGAACAGCGCGCGCTGGTCTATCGCCCTCGCTCTGGGACTCCGACAGGGGGAGGCGCTGGGTCTGCGCTGGTCAGACGTGGACCTAGCCGCAGGCATCTTGCGAGTGCGGAAGAACAGGCTGCGCCCGAAGTACCTGCACGGCTGCGGCGGGGAGTGCGGGCGGACACCCGGCTACTGCAAGAAGCGGATCAGGAAGAACGAGGACACGGCGAACACGAAGTCACGCGCCGGCCGCCGGGTGATCGGTGTGCCTGACGAACTGGCCCGACTCCTGGAACTTCACCGGCAGGAACAGGACCGCGAACGCGGCCGGGCCGCCCAGGAGTGGACCGAGACAGGATTCGTCTTCACGTCCCCCAACGGCCAGCCGCTGATGCCCAGCACCGACTACGACGTCTGGAAGCAGTTGCTGAAGGACGCGAAGGTCCGCGACGGACGACTGCATGACGCTCGCCACACGGCCGCCACGGTGCTGCTCATCCTCGGAGTGCCTGAGCGGGTGGTCATGCAAATCATGGGCTGGTCGTCCACAGCGATGGCGGCCCGCTATCAGCACGTGACCGGAGGAATCCTGGCCGACGTGGCGCAACAGGTCGGCGGTCTCATCTGGGAGGTGGCCAAGCCCGACACCGGCCACGAGCCGGACAGCTCCGCAGAGGCGCGTTGAGACTGTAGATGAGACTGCGAAAGACGAAGGCCCGGACCGATTGCTCGGTCCGGGCCTTCTGCCTGCGGAGGATACGAGATTCGAACTCGTGAGGGGTTGCCCCCAACACGCTTTCCAAGCGTGCGCCCTAGGCCACTAGGCGAATCCTCCGCGGCAAACAATACAAGACGTTTGAGGGTGCTCGCGAACGCCTACCCCTGGCCCGGAGGGAACTCGTTCCACCGGCCCGGAGCATGTACTCTGGGCGCAGCCCCTCACGTGGCGCTATCTGACTGAACTCCCCCAGGGCCGGAAGGCAGCAAGGGTAGGTTGGCTCTGGCGGGTGCGTGGGGGGCGTTTGCGTTCCCGGGCGGTGCGGGGGCGGGCCGCGTTGTCGGTGGGCGCCTATAACCTCGTATGCGTGTCGTCTCTCGCGCTGTACCGCCGTTATCGCCCGGAGTCGTTCGCCGAGGTCATCGGGCAGGAGCATGTCACCGACCCGTTGCAGCAGGCGCTGCGGAACAACCGGGTCAATCACGCGTACCTGTTCTCAGGTCCGCGCGGCTGCGGCAAGACGACCAGCGCGCGCATCCTGGCCCGCTGTCTGAACTGCGAGCAGGGCCCCACCCCGACGCCGTGCGGCGAGTGCCAGAGCTGCCAGGACCTCGCGAGGAACGGGCCGGGGTCGATCGACGTCATCGAGATCGACGCGGCCTCGCACGGTGGTGTCGACGACGCTCGTGACCTGCGGGAGAAGGCGTTCTTCGGGCCGGCCGGCAGCCGGTACAAGATCTACATCATCGACGAGGCCCACATGGTCACGTCGGCGGGGTTCAACGCTCTGCTGAAGGTCGTCGAGGAGCCGCCGGAGCACCTCAAGTTCATCTTCGCGACGACGGAGCCCGAGAAGGTCATCGGGACGATCCGGTCGCGTACGCACCACTATCCGTTCCGGCTCGTGCCGCCGGGCACCCTGCGGGACTACCTCGGTGAGGTGTGCGGCAAGGAGGACATCCCCGTCGCGGACGGCGTGCTTCCGCTCGTCGTGCGGGCCGGTGCCGGTTCTGTGCGTGACTCGATGTCCGTCATGGACCAGCTCCTCGCCGGTGCCGGCGAGGAGGGTGTGACGTACGCCATGGCGACGGGCCTGCTCGGGTACACGGAGGCGTCGCTGCTCGACTCCGTCATCGAGGCCTTCGCCACGGGTGACGGCGCGGCCGCGTTCGAGGTCGTGGACCGGGTCATCGAGGGGGGCAACGACCCGCGCAGGTTCGTCTCCGACCTCCTTGAGCGGCTGCGCGACCTGGTGATCCTGGCCGCCGTGCCGGACGCCGCCGAGAAGGGGCTGATCGACGCCCCGGCCGATGTCGTGGAGCGGATGCAGGCGCAGGCGAGCACGTTCGGCGCCGCCGAGCTGAGCCGCGCGGCCGACCTGGTCAACGAGGGCCTGACCGAGATGCGCGGGGCCAACGCGCCGCGACTCCAGCTGGAGCTGATCTGCGCGCGCGTGCTGCTGCCCGCCGCGTACGACGACGAGCGCTCGGTCATGGCACGGCTCGACCGCATCGAACGCGGCGGCGTCTTCACCCCGGGCGGGCAGGGGCCCGGTCCGGCGATGGCGTACGTTCCCGGTCCCGATGCCCACGCCGTGCCTCCCGCCGCGCAGGTCCCGCCCGGCGGCGGCCCGGCGGCGGCCCGCGCGGCGGTGCGCGGCGGCGCCCCGGGTGAGCCCCAGGCTCCGGTTCAGCCCCCGGCACCGGTCCAGCCTCCGGCACCGGCGCCCGCCCAGCCCGAGGTCCAGGCGCAGGCCCCCGCACCCGCCCCGGCCCCAACCCCGGCTCCCGAGGCCGCGCAGGCCCCGGGAGCCTGGCCCACCGCGGCGCCCGCCGGAGGAGGCCGCAGGCCCGGTGGCTGGCCCACCGCGGCGGCCGCCGGCACCGGACAGCCGCCCGCGCCGCAGCAGCCCGCACCCGCATCCGCCCCCGCGCCGGAGCCCGCCGCGGCCCCCGCACCCATGGCGGCGGCGCCGGCCGGCGGCCCCGACCCGCGCACCCTCTGGCCGAACATCCTGGAGGCGGTCAAGAACAAGCGCCGCTTCACCTGGATGCTGATCAGCCAGAACGCCCAGGTGACCGGC
This sequence comes from Streptomyces sp. HUAS MG91, assembly GCF_040529335.1. GTDB lineage: Bacteria > Actinomycetota > Actinomycetes > Streptomycetales > Streptomycetaceae > Streptomyces > Streptomyces tabacisoli. The sequence continues at coordinate 4,414,957 of NZ_CP159534.1, forward strand.
TTCGACGGCACCACCTTGCAGCTCGGGTTCGTGAACGCGGGCGCGCGTGACCGTTTCGCGAGCAGCGGTGGCGAAGAGGTCCTGAAGGCGGCCCTGGCCGAGCAGTTCAACGTCCAGTGGAAGATCGACGCGGTCGTCGACGCCTCGGGCGGCGGCGCCCCCGCACCCGCCGGTGGCTATGGCGGCGGAGGCGGTTACGGCGGCGGTGCCGGTGGCGGCGCGGGTTACGGGGGCGGTGGCGGCGGTGGCTACGCCCCTGCCCCGCCGACCCCGCAGCCCGCCGCTCCCCAGCCGGCCGCACCGGCTCCGGCTCCGTCCCAGGCCCCGGCCTCGTCGAATCCCGCTCCGACGCCGCCCCCGGCACCGGCCCGTCGGCCCGTCTCGGTGGAGGACGACACCCCGGAGGACGACGACCCGGACCTGGACGAGAACGCCCTGTCGGGCCACGACCTGATCGTCCGCGAGCTGGGCGCGACGGTGCTGGACGAATTCGCCAACGAGTAGCCCCTCTCTTGGACGTACACCCCTAGGGGCGCGAGGAACTGCGCGAGCAACCCCCACAGCCGGTCAGCCGACATACACCCCTAGGGGCGCGAGGAACTGCGCGAGAACCCCCACTTGCCGTCAGACGACGCACAACCTAGGGGCGCGGGGAACTGCGCGAGCAACCCCCACAGCCGGTCAGTCGACATACACCCCCAGGGGCGCGGGGAACTGCGCGAGAAGCCCCACCTGCCGTCAGCCGACGCACAACCCAGGGGCGCGGGGAACGGCGCGAGCAACCCCCACCACCCGCGGCCGACGAACCACCGCCCCTGGAGAAACCCACAAACCCCGCCCGTCCACACCCTGGGACGCCCCTACAAGGGCCCCCGCCGACGCCGGATAGGCTGACCGCGTGAAGGTCCTCGTCATCGGCAGCGGCGCCCGCGAACACGCCCTGTGCCGCTCAATGTCCCTCGACCCCGACGTCTCCGCCCTGCACTGCGCCCCCGGCAACGCAGGCATCGCCGAGGTCGCCGAGCTGCACGCGGTCGACGCCCTCGACGGTGCGGCGGTCGCCGCCCTCGCCAAGAATCTGGAGGCCGACCTCGTCGTCGTAGGCCCCGAAGCCCCGCTGGTGGCGGGCGTCGCGGACGCCGTGCGCGAGGCCGGCATCCCGGTCTTCGGCCCGTCCGGGGAGGCCGCCCAGCTGGAGGGCTCCAAGGCGTTCGCCAAGGACGTCATGGCCGGCGCCGGCGTGCCCACGGCCCGCTCGTACGTCTGCACGACCCCGGCCGAGATCGACGTGGCGCTGGACGCGTTCGGCGCCCCGTACGTCGTGAAGGACGACGGCCTCGCGGCGGGCAAGGGCGTCGTCGTGACCGACGACGTCGACGCGGCGCGCGCCCACGCGAACGCGTGCGAGCGCGTCGTCATCGAGGAGTTCCTCGACGGCCCCGAGGTCTCGCTCTTCGCGATCACCGACGGCGAGACGGTCGTTCCGCTCCAGCCCGCCCAGGACTTCAAGCGGGCACTCGACGGCGACGAGGGCCCGAACACCGGCGGCATGGGCGCGTACTCGCCGCTGCCGTGGGCCGACCCGAAGCTGGTGCGGGAGGTGCTCGACACCGTCCTCCAGCCGACCGTGGACGAGATGAAGCGGCGCGGCACGCCCTTCTCCGGCCTGCTCTACGCCGGTCTCGCCATCACCGGCCGCGGCATCCGCGTCATCGAGTTCAACGCCCGCTTCGGCGACCCCGAGACCCAGGTGGTCCTGGCCCGGCTGGCGACCCCGCTGGCCGGCGTCCTGCTCGCCGCGGCGAACGGCACGCTCGCCGACCTGGAGCCGCTGCGCTGGAGCGACGACGCGGCCGTCACGGTCGTCATCGCCTCGCACAACTACCCGGGCACCCCGCGCACCGGCGACCCGATCACCGGGCTCGACGAGGTGGCCGCGCAGGATGCCCCGTCCGCGTACGTCCTGCACGCCGGGACCAAGCGCGACGGCGAGAACGGAGCGGTCCTGAGCGCGGGCGGCCGTGTGCTGTCCGTCACAGCGACGGGCGGCGATCTCGCACAGGCCCGCGAGCGCGCGTACGCCGCCGTGGGCCGCATCGGGCTCGACGGCTCCCAGCACCGCACGGACATCGCCGCGAAGGCGGCGGCCGAGAGCTGACCGGAACGACGCGCAGCACGAGCCGCCGGGCGGGAGCCACCCTCTCCCGCCCGGCGCCCTCATGTCAGCCACCTTTACCCAAAGCCATTCCATCGAGTGACCGCTCGCCCATCCGGCTGACGACGCACCGGAGCCCAACTAGGGTGCGGCGCACGGAGTTCGGGCACCCCTGAAGCCGGACTCCGCCCAGGCGAACCCGGGGCGGAGCCGGGGACAGAACCAGACGGACCACCGGCATTGCGATGTCAGTGACGGGTGCCACAGTGGGGGAGTGAGCAACGCCACCAGTGTTCTGCCGCGGGCCTCGGCCCCCGGCCGGACAAAAGGCAGAGGCAGCAGGGGGTGACATCGGTCGTGTCCGGTATGGGTGCGGAGGTGGGTGCGCGCGCGGCGCGCTCCCGGGCCCTCGCCGTGCTGCGCATCCGCGGCAGGGCGACGGCGCTCGCCCTGCTGCCCGCGGCCGCCTCCGTGGTGCTGCTCGCGGGCGGCGCCACCGGCCATCTGACGGGCGGGGGCTGGGACGTCGCCCGGATCGTGGTCTCCGCGGTCGCGGTGGTCGTGCTGCTCGCCGCGGCGGGCGTCGCGCTCGTCGTCGCGCGGGCCCGCCCGGCGGTCAGCCCGACCGTGCCGATCGCCGAGGACACCGCTCCCGATCTTTACCGGCTGGTGCGCGACCTGGCCGACCGGCTCGACGTCCCGGCGCCGTCGGCGATAGCGCTCACCCCGGACTGCGACAGCTGGCTGGAGGACCGCACGCACCCCGCGCACGGCCCGCCCCGCCGCCGCGAGACACCCGCGGACCCTGCACAGCGGGCCGCCGCCCCGGTCGCGCCCGTCCTCGTGATCGGCTCCCCGTTCCTGTGGTGGATGCGGGTGGCCGAGCTGCGCGCCGTCCTCGCCCCGGTCGTCGCCGGTACGGGACCCTCGGCGCACCCCGACATAGCCGCCGCCCGGCGCTTCGTGCGCGGCCTGGACGCCGCCGTGGCGGTCGCCGCCGCGCCCGACCGCGGGCCGCTCGCCCGGAGCGTCCTGGGCGCCGTCGGCTGGGTCGCCCGGCAGATGCTGAGCGGATGCCGGATCCACGCCGCCGAGATGGAGCGCGGGGTCGCCGCGGCGGCCGCCGAGCGCGCACAGGCCGTGGACTACGGCCTGCGGATCGTCGCCCAGGAGCAGGTCGGACTCGCGTACGCGGGCTGGGACCGTCTCCTCACCCGGGTCGCGCTGCCCGCCTGGCGGATGGGCCGCTGGCCGTCCCGGCTGGACGCGGGCGTGGTCGCGGCCCTGACCGAGCTGTCCCGCCGCGACCGCCTGGCCGCGCAGAACGGGACGTTCGCGTCCCGGCTCGGCGAGCGCCCCGCCTGCGATCTGCTGGAGGAGCCCGGCACCGTCGACGAGGCGGCCTCGCTGCTCGCCGCCCGCCTCTTCCACGGCGGCCCCGCCGAGTCCGGCCCGGACTGGGCGCCGGTCGACTGGCAGGAGTATCCGGACGAGGTCGTGGACCGGAAGTGGCGCACGGACGCCGCCCGTCTGCACCGGGTCCTCGACACCCTCGGCGTGGACAGCGGGTCCGCCTCCGCCGCGGCTCCGGAGGGCCCGACCCTGGCTCGGATCCTGGACCACCTGACGACGCCCACAGAGGCCCCACAGGCCCCACAGGCCCCACAGGCCCCACAGGCCCCACAGGCCCCACAGGCCCCACAGGCCCCACAGGCCCCTTCCGGCACCCCGGACGCCCCCGAGGCCCCGAACGCCCCGGACACCCGCCCTGAGGCCCCCCTGGCCCCGGCCGACCCGAACACCCCGGCCGCCTCGAACGCCCCGGCCGACCTCGAAGACCCCGCCGACCCCGAAGACCCGGTGGACCCCGTCGCCTTCGATCTAGACGACCCCGAGGACACCACCCCCCGCCCCGAGGTGGAATCCCTCTCCGCGGGCCTCTCCGCCGAGCTGGCCCGCGAGGAGCAGGAGCGCCCGGCGCCGCCGGTCGCCCCGGCGGGACAGGGCCCGGACGGCGCGCTGTGGGACGAGGGCGCCCTCCCGCTCTTCCCGCTCCAGCCCCCGCGCACCGGCCGCGAGCTGCTGGCCGACCACGTCACCGCGATGGTCTGCTGCGCCGCCGTGGACACGGCCGGCGCGACCCCGGGCCTGGACTGGCTGGACGGCCCGTCACTGCTGGTCGGCGGTGAGCGCGCGGCCGACCTCGCGCCCCGCGTGCTGAGCCTGGTCGAGGACGGCGACCCCGAGCCGCTCAAGGGCTGGCTGACCCGCCTCGGGATCCGGCCCGAGAAGCCCGTACGTCTGGTATGACCACATGCGTGCCGAAGCACGCCCCGGAGGGAATCGTTCCTGTCCCGTCAATTCACGACGAACGGTGACGGACCGCGTGCGTAATGTGATGTGCTGGGACCGGTCGCGGACACAACAGGCGGACGGGCGGGACGGCCGTGCGGAAGGACGCGACGAGCGGGCGTGACAGACAGGCGCGCGGAGCGGACCCGACATCCGCGCTCGGCTCGGGGGAGCGAGGGAGGGGAACACACATGGCGCTGGGTCCGGAGAGGGCGGAGCACCCCGAGGAGCGGGTCGGAGGCGGTGCCGTACCGCCCCCGCGCCCCCGCACCCGCCGCTGGGAGTCCGGCGCGATGGCACACGCCGTCAGCGACCCCTTCGGCCAGGGCCCGCTGCCCTGGCTGCGCGGCAGTGAGACCTACTTCGACGACACCGGCCAGGTCGTCCCCTGGTACGTCGACCTGGCGCAGCCCGGCTCCACGAACACCACGGCCATCCCGAGCCCGCGCACCAGCGGCCCCCGTACCGCCGACGACGTGCACCGCCAGATCAAGGGCTTCACCTCCACCGGCGCGGCCGCGCCCGGCGAGGCGATCGACTTCCACATCACGGTCGACCCGCCCCAGCAGTTCAGCGTGGACATCTACCGGATCGGGCACTACGGCGGGGACGGCGCCTCCAAGATCACCACGAGCCCCCGGCTCTCCGGCATCGTCCAGCCCGCGCCGCTGTCGGTGGACCGCACGGTCTCCTGCCACCACTGGTGGCAGTCCTGGCGGCTGCAGATCCCGTCGTTCTGGAACGTCGGGGCGTACGTGGCGGTCCTGACCACCGCCGACGGCCACCGCTCGCACGTCCCGTTCACGGTGCGGGACAACCGCCCGGCTGATCTGCTCCTGCTGCTGCCGGACATCACCTGGCAGGCGTACAACCTGTACCCGGAGGACGGCCACACCGGCGCCAGCCTCTACCACGCGTGGGACGAGGAGGGCCGGCTGCTCGGCGAGAGCGAGGCCGCGATCACGGTCTCCTTCGACCGCCCGTACGCGGGCGCGGGTCTGCCCCTGCACGTCGGCCACGCGTACGACTTCATCCGCTGGGCGGAGCGCTACGGCTACGACCTGGCGTACGCCGACGCCCGCGACCTGCACGCGGGCCGGGTCGATCCGACGCGCTACCGCGGCCTGGTCTTCCCCGGCCACGACGAGTACTGGTCGGCGAACATGCGGCGTACGACCGAGCTGGCCCGCGAGCACGGCACGTCCCTGGTCTTCCTGTCGGCCAACACCATGTACTGGCAGGTGGAGCTGGGCCCGTCCGCGTCCGGCGTCCCGGACCGCCTGCTGACCTGCCGCAAGCGCCGCGGCCCGGGGAAGGCGGCGCTGTGGCGGGAGATCGACCGGCCCGAGCAGCAGCTCATGGGCATCCAGTACGCGGGCCGGGTCCCCGAACCGCACCCGATGGTCGTGCGGAACGCGGACCACTGGCTGTGGGAGGCGACGGGCGCGCACGAGGGCGACGAGATCGAGGGCCTGGTGGCCGGTGAGGCCGACCGCTACTTCCCGCGCACCGCCCTGCCCGACCACGAGGACCGGATCCTCCTGGCGCACTCCCCCTACCGGGACGGCGACAAGGTCCGCCGGCACCAGGAGACCTCGCTGTACCGGGCCCCGTCCGGGTCGCTGGTCTTCGCGTCCGGGACGTTCGCCTGGTCCCCGGCCCTGGACCGCCCCGGGCACGTCGACCCCCGTATCCAGCGGGCGACGGCCAATCTCCTGGACCGCATCTGCAAACGGGACTGAGGCCGGCTCCCCGAGCCGGACCCCTGGCCAAGGCCCACTCCCTCGTACGGGAGAATCAGAGGTACTTGTACAGAACCACGGGGAGGAACCGTGTCCGGATTCGTCGAAAAGCCCGAGCCGCTTCAGGTGCCGGGCCTGGTGCATCTCCACACCGGCAAGGTGCGGGACCTGTACCGCAACGAGGCGGGCGACCTCGTGATGGTCGCCACCGACCGCATCTCCGCCTACGACTGGGTGCTGCCCAGCCCCATCCCGGACAAGGGCAAGGTGCTCACCCAGCTCTCCCTGTGGTGGTTCGACCAGCTCAAGGACCTGATCCCGAACCACGTCCTGTCCACCGAGCTGCCCGAAGGCGCCCCCGCCGACTGGGCGGGCCGCACCCTCGTCTGCAAGAGCCTGGACATGGTCCCGGTCGAGGCGGTCGCCCGCGGCTATCTCACCGGCTCCGGCCTGGTCGAGTACAACGCGTCGCGCACGGTCTGCGGCCTCGCCCTCCCCGACGGCCTGGAGGACGGCTCGGAGCTGCCCGCCCCGATCTTCACGCCCGCCACCAAGGCCGAGGTCGGCGAGCACGACGAGAACGTGAGCTACGAGGAGGTGGCCCGCCAGGTCGGCGCGGAGACCGCGGCGCAGCTGCGCCAGGCGACCCTCGCCGTGTACAGCCGGGCCCGGGACATCGCGCGCGAGCGCGGGATCATCCTGGCGGACACCAAGTTCGAGTTCGGCTTCGACAAGGACGGCACGCTGATCCTCGCCGACGAGGTGCTGACCCCGGACTCGTCCCGGTTCTGGCCGGCCGACCAGTGGCAGCCGGGCCGCGCCCAGCCCAGCTACGACAAGCAGTTCGTACGGGACTGGCTGACGTCGGAGGCGTCCGGCTGGGACCGCAGGAGCGAGACCCCGCCGCCGGCCCTCCCCGACGAGGTCGTCGCGGCGACCCGCGCCAAGTACATCGAGGCGTTCGAGCTGCTGACCGGCACGCCCTGGAGCCTGTGACGAAAGAACCCCGGTCCGAGAGGACCGGGGTTCTTTTTCCGGAGCGAACGACGAGGTTCGAACTCGCGACCTCAACCTTGGCAAGGTTGCGCTCTACCAACTGAGCTACGTTCGCAAAGCGCCGCTTTCGCGGTGCTCCGTGCGCCGAAGCGCGACGCCAACTATACCCAACCCCGCTCGCGTGCGAGACGCGCCGCCGCGTGCCGGTTCTCCACCCCCAGCTTGGAGACGGCCGACGACAGATAGTTGCGGACCGTCCCCTGGGACAGGGCGGCCCGCTCGGCGATCTCCGCGACCGGTGCCCCGCCCGCCGCCAGCTCCAGCACCTCTGCCTCGCGCGCGGTCAGCGGGGAGTCGCCGGAGGAGATCGCGTCGGCGGCCAACTCCGGGTCCACATAGCGGTTTCCGGCGTGCACGGTCCGGATGATCTCGGCGAGCTGCTGGGCGCTCACGGTCTTCGGCACGAAGCCGCGCACCCCGGCGGCGAGCGCCCGCTTGAGGTGCCCGGGACGCCCGTGACTGGTCACGATCATGGTGCGGCAGCCGGGCAGCTCCGACCTGATCGATGTGGCCACACTCACACCGTCGGCGCCGGGCATCTGCAGATCGAGCACGGCGATGTCCGGTCGGTGCGCCCGCGCCATGGCCAGCGCCTCGGGCCCGGTCGCGGCCTCGGCGACCACCACCAGGTCGTCCTCCAGCGCGAGGAGGGCGGCCAGCGCGCCCCGGATCAGGTGCTCGTCGTCGGCGAGCAGGACGCGTACGGTCATCGGGCGCTCTCCCGCTCCTTGTGTACGGAGTCGTGGCCGGCGGTCCCGGGCAGCGGTACGCGCGCCCGTACCTGGAACACGCCCTTGCGGACCCTGCCCGCCGCCAACTCGCCGTCCAGGACGGCGAGCCGCTCCCGCAGCCCGGCGAGTCCGGAGCCGGACCCGGTCTCCGCGCCGTCGCCGGCCCCGTCGTTCTCCACGGTCAGCACCACGTCCTCCGCTCCGGTCCCCAGTTCTATCCGGCAGGTCTTGGCGTCCCCGTGCCGCAGCACATTGGTCGTCGCCTCCCGCACCACCCAGCCCAGCGCCGCCTGCACCGCGTCGGGCAGCCCGGCCGCCGACCCGGTCACCGTGCAGGTGATCCCGGCGGCGTCCAGCACTCCGCGCGCACCGGCCAGCTCGACCGTGAGATCGGCCTCGCGATATCCCCGTACGACATCGCGCACCTCCTTCTGCGACTCTCGCGCGATGCGCTGCACCTCGACCATCTGCGCGACGGCGGCCTCGGTCCGGCCGCGCCGGGCGAGCTGGACCGCGAGCTCGCTCTTGAGGGCGACGACGGAGAGGTTGCGGCCCATGACGTCGTGCAGATCGCGGCCGAAACGCAGCCGCTCCTCGGCGACGGCGAGCAGCGCCTTGGTCTCGCGGGCCCGCTCGGACTCCCACATGACGGAGAGGTTCCAGGCGCTGCACCGGTAGGAGCCGAGCGCGAGCGCGGCGCCCAGGGCGAGGACCGCGGCCTCGGCGAACAGGCTCGTCGAGACGTTCCCGAGGGCGGCGCTGACCGCGAGGACGACCGCGATGACCACGGCCGACTCCCGGATGAACCGGCGGACCGGCACCATCAGCGAGTACGCCCCGCCGAAGGGCATCGGCGCGAACAGCAGCGGCATCGCGATCAGCCCGCTCCGGTTGCTGTCGGTGGCCACGATGGCCGCGATCAGCGCGAACGCGACGACGGTGAGGGCCCCCGCGACGACCGTCAGGGCCCGGGGCACCGTCCCGCGCCCGAGGTACTGGTCGAGGGCGAGGCCGGTGTGCCGGCCGGCGACCAGGCACTGCGCGATGTTCACCACGACGAGCGCGATCCCGAGGGCGAACGCCGTCGGCTCGCCGCGCAGGCTCCCGGCGAGGCCGCTGCCCGACCAGGCGAGCAGGAACAGCCAGTTCACCGCCGCCAGCGTGAAGCGGCTCTGCCACTCCACCCGCTCGATCTTGCTGCGGTCCCGCCACCGAACCCGCGCCACCGAAGCTCCTCCTGCCGTCAACGCCGCGGTTCCCACCGGAACCGCTTCTGGACAGCAAACACCGCGATCCCGATCCAGGCCACCGCCACGGCGACCGCCTTCAGGGCCTCCCCGCCGGACAGGGTGCCGCTCCAGCCGCCCCGTACGAGTGTGAGCGCCGACGTCAGCGGCAGGAACTCGCACACGGCCGCGACCCGGTCCGGCAGCATCTCCAGCGGGACGGCCGCGCCGGAGCCGATCATCGACACCAGCAGCATCGGCATCGCGGCGACCTGCGCGCTCTCCACGCTGCGGCTGAACACCGTGGTGAGGGCGGCGAGCGCGACGCACAGCGGGATGCCCAACAGGACGCCGAGCAGCACCAGTTGCGGAGCATCGGGCGCCCCCGCGTCGAGCGCGACCGTGCACACGGCGGCCACCGCGGCGCACTGGACGAGCCCGATCACCACGGACGGCACCGCGGCCCCGGCGAGGATCTCCAGATCGCGCAGCTCCCCGGTGCGCAGGCGCTTGAGGACGAGTTCCTCGCGCCGTGACGCGTAGACGCTGACCAGCGCGCTGTACACGGCGAAGAGCAGGGAGAACGCGATCGCCGAGGAGATCATGACGGTGCCGAGGTTCAGCCCGGCGTCCTTCAGGTTCCCCTTGTCCAACGACCGGGAGAGGCTGAGGGGCAGCACGAGCGGTACGAACACCGCGGTGAACAGCACGCCCTTGCTGCGTCCGATGAGGGTGAACTCGGCCCGTGCGAGCGAGGCGAGCCGCCCCGCGGAGGTCGTCGTCGCCACCGTGCTCATGCCGCCATCTCCTTCTGCCGGGCCTCGCCCGTGCCGTCTTCCGTGCCGTCCTTCGCGTTCCGCGCGATCCGCAGGAACGCCTCTTCGAGGGAGGCGCCGCGGACGTCGAGCCGCCGCAGTTCGATTCCGGCGTCCCGGGCCCAGAGCAGCAGCCCGGTCGCGGCACGCTGGAGTTCGTCGGTGCGCAGCCGGACGATCCGGCCCTCGGTCTCGTGCCCGGTGATCCCGAGCGGAGCGAGCGGCGGCAGGTCGCCGAGGAGATATCCCTCGGGCAGTTCGAAGGAGATGTGCGAGGGCTGGGCGGCGACGACCTCGTCGACGCGGCCCTCGGCGGCGATCCGCCCCTCGTGCAGGATCGCGAGCCGGTCGGCCAGGTCCTCGGCCTCTTCGAGGTAGTGCGTGGTCAGCAGCACGGTGGTGCCCTCGGCGCGCAGTGCGCGGACCAGTTCCCAGGTCTCCCGGCGCCCCTCGGCGTCGAGCCCGGTGGTGGGTTCGTCGAGGAAGAGCACCTCGGGGCGGCCGAGCAGGGCGAGCGCCAGGTCGAGGCGCCGCTTCTCGCCGCCCGACAGCTGCTTGACCCGGACCGTGCCGCGCCGCCCGCCGAGCCCGACCATCTCCAGGGCCTCCCCGACGGGCCGCGCCCCGCTGGTGCACCCGGCCCACATGCGGACGGTCTCGGTGACGGTCAGCTCGGAGGGGAAGCCGCCCTCCTGGAGCATCACGCCGATCCGCGGCCGCACCAGGTCCCGTTCGGTGTACGGGTCGTGGCCGAGGATCCGCACCCGGCCGCCGGCCGGTGCCGCGAGCCCTTCCAGGAGCTCCACGGTGGAGGTCTTGCCCGCGCCGTTGGTGCCGAGGAGGGCGAAGAGTTCGCCGCGGCCCACGGAGAAGCTCACTCCGCGCACCGCCTCGAAGGACCCCCGCTTGTCCCCGTACACGCGGCGCAGATCAGTGACGTCGATCACGCGCTCGTTGTTGGTCATGGTTCAAGCCTTCCGGCGGACGGGGCCGGGCGGCAGTGCGCGCTGTCATCGACGTTCATGACAAATGTCAGACGGCGTCGAGGGTGTGCCGGAAACGCCGAAGGCCCGGATCCCTGGGGGATCCGGGCCTTCGTACTGGAGCGAACGACGAGGTTCGAACTCGCGACCTCAACCTTGGCAAGGTTGCGCTCTACCAACTGAGCTACGTTCGCACTGCCTCCGACCGGCTTTCACCGATCGGCGCGAGCATCAGCCTACCGCACCCCGGAGGGCGGTCGGTACGCGATGCGGAGCGGGTGACAGGAATTGCACACTGCGCCTTCCCCCTGGAAGGGGGATGTTCTACTACTGAACTACACCCGCATGTACTCCTCGGGGTCCGACCCTGCGGCCTTGCCCCTCGGCGTGCTCCAGACTCTAGCCGACCGCTGGGGGTGCAGCGCAAGTCGGTTGCCGCGAGGGGCATCTGACGGGGTGGTCGCGGGCCCCGCGCCGCCCTCAGTTGGCCTTCGCGAACTCCTCGTAGATCCGCTTGGGGATGCGGCCGCGCGGCGGCACGTCCAGCTGGTTCGAGCGGGCCCAGGCGCGGACGGCGGCCGGGTCGGGGTTCACGGCTGTGTGCTTGAACACCTTGGCCGCCTTGTCGGGCCTGTTCGCCCGGCTGTTCCGCTTGCGGCCGGCCTGGAGGTACGGGGCCAGCGCCTTGCGGAGCTGTTTCGCATTGGCTTGATTCAGGTCGATCTCGTACGACTTGCCGTCGAGACCGAAGGCGACCGTTTCCGCCGCTTCTGAGCCGTCGATGTCGTCAAAGAGAGTGACCACGACACGCTGCGCCACGAATATCGGTCCCTTCGTCCGGCATCCCCGCTTTGACGTGCGGCGATGTCGACTGTTCCGGTCTGTTTCCGGTTTCTGCCCATTCCTTTTTACCTTGTCCGGCATTGCCGAGGGAAGACCATTTAAAAACCTCCGCGTGTCTGCCGCCGCAGATATGCCGCTGTGTTTCGGTGTCTTTCCCTTAATTTTCCGTGCGGATCTCATGTCGTTGCCGTAACGTGATCCGGCTCTCGTAGATTCCTACTGTCTACGCGAGTAGAAGATTTGGGCGGGTACTCTGAACGGACCTGCTCAGCACCACACACCGGGAGTGCCAGTGGCACGCGTCGTAGTCGACGTCATGCTCAAGCCGGAGATCCTCGACCCCCAGGGCCAGGCGGTGCAGCGTGCACTGCCGCGCCTCGGTTTCGACGGCATCTCCGACGTCCGCCAGGGAAAGCGTTTCGAGCTCGAGGTGGACGGGCCGGTGGACGACGCCGCGCTCGCCCGTATCCATGAGCTGGCGGAAACCTTCCTCGCCAACACCGTGATCGAGAACTTCACCGTGAAGGTCGAAGAGCTCGCGGTCGGAGCCGAAAAGTGACCGCTCGTATTGGCGTCGTCACCTTTCCCGGCTCGCTCGACGACAGGGACACCCAGCGCGCGATCCGCCTCGCGGGCGCGGAGCCGGTCGCTCTCTGGCACAAGGACAAGGACCTGAAGCAGGTCGACGCGGTGGTCCTGCCGGGCGGTTTCAGCTACGGCGATTACCTGCGCGCGGGCGCCATTTCGCGGTTCTCGCCGGTCATGGAGACCCTGATCGAGCAGGCGAAGGCGGGCCTGCCCGTCCTCGGTATCTGCAACGGTTTCCAGGTCCTCACCGAGGCCCATCTGCTCCCCGGCGCGATGCTGGGCAACGACCACCTGCACTTCATCTGCCGCGACCAGAAGCTGCGGGTGGAGAACGCGGGCACGGCCTGGACGTCCGACTACGCGGCGGGCCAGGAGATCCACATCCCGCTGAAGAACATGGACGGGCGCTACGTCGCCGACGAGCGCACGCTCGACGAGCTGGAGGCGGAGGGCCGCGTCGTCTTCCGCTACCTGGACGTGAACCCGAACGGCTCGCTCCGCGACATCGCCGGCATCACCAACGCGGCGGGCAACGTCGTGGGCCTGATGCCGCACCCGGAGCACGCCGTCGAGCCCCTCGTCGGGTCCGGCCGCACCGACGGCCTGCCCTTCTTCACCTCGATCCTCAAGAAGCTGGTCGCCGCCTCATGAGCCTCGACACCGTAGAGAACGCGTCCAAGACGCCCGACACCCCGCTTCCCTGGGCCGAACTCGGCCTGAAGAAGGACGAGTACGACCGGGTCGTCGAGATCCTGGGCCGCCGCCCGACCGGCGCCGAGCTCGCCATGTACTCCGTCATGTGGTCCGAGCACTGCTCGTACAAGTCGTCCAAGGTGCACCTGCGCCAGTTCGGCGAGAAGGCCCCGCAGTCCGACGCGATGCTCGTCGGCATCGGTGAGAACGCGGGCGTCGTGGACGTCGGCCAGGGCTACGCCGTGACCTTCAAGGTCGAGTCGCACAACCACCCGTCGTACGTCGAGCCCTACCAGGGCGCGGCCACCGGCGTCGGCGGCATCGTGCGCGACATCATCGCCATGGGCGCCCGCCCGGTCGCCGTCGTGGACCCGCTGCGCTTCGGCGCGGCCGACCACCCCGACACCAAGCGCGTGCTGCCCGGCGTCGTCGCCGGCATCGGCGGCTACGGCAACTGCCTGGGCCTGCCGAACATCGGCGGCGAGGTCGTCTTCGACTCCTGCTACCAGGGCAACCCGCTGGTCAACGCCGGTGCCATCGGCGTCATGCGGCACGAGGACATCCACCTCGCGAAGGCGTCCGGCGCGGGCAACAAGGTCATCATGTACGGCGCCCGGACCGGCGGCGACGGCATCGGCGGCGCCTCCATCCTGGCCTCCGAGACCTTCGACGACGCCAAGCCGTCGAAGCGCCCCGCCGTGCAGGTCGGCGACCCGTTCCAGGAGAAGCTGCTCATCGAGTGCACCCTGGAGGCGTTCGCCGAGAAGCTCGTCGTCGGCATCCAGGACCTCGGGGCGGCCGGTATCTCCTGTGCGACCTCCGAGCTGGCGTCCAACGGCTCGGGCGGTATGCGCGTCGAGCTGGACGACGTACCGCTGCGCGACTCCACGCTCTCTCCTGAGGAGATCCTCATGAGCGAGTCGCAGGAGCGCATGTGCGCCGTCGTCGAGCCGGGCAAGGTCGACCGGTTCCTGGAGATCTGCGAGAAGTGGGACGTCATCGCCACCGTCATCGGTGAGGTGACCGACGGCGACCGCCTGGAGATCTTCTGGCACGGCGAGAAGATCGTCGACGTCGACCCGCGCACGGTCGCGCACGACGGCCCGGTCTACGAGCGCCCCTACGCCCGCCCCGAGTGGCAGGACGCGCTCCAGGCCGACGACGCCAACAAGCTGCCCCGGCCGACGAGTTCGGACGAGCTGAAGCAGCAGGTCCTCGCGCTGGTCGCGTCGCCGAACCAGGCGTCGAAGAAGTGGATCACCCAGCAGTACGACCACTTCGTGCAGGGCAACACCGTCCTCGCGCAGCCCGAGGACTCGGGCATGATCCGCATCGACGAGGAGTCCGGCCTCGGCGTCGCCCTCGCGACCGACGGCAACGGCCGGTTCGCGAAGCTCGACCCGTACACGGGCGCGCAGCTCGCGCTGGCGGAGGCGTACCGCAACGTCGCCACGACCGGCGCCAAGCCGCTCGCGGTGTCCGACTGCCTCAACTTCGGTTCGCCCGAGGACCCGGCCGTCATGTGGCAGTTCGCCGAGGCCATCCGTGGTCTCGCCGACGGCTGCCTCCAGCTCGGCACCCCGGTGACCGGCGGCAACGTCTCGCTCTACAACCAGACGGGCGAGGCCGCCATCCACCCGACGCCGGTCGTCGCGGTCCTCGGCGTCATCGACGACGTGGCCCGGCGCACCCCGGTCGCCTTCCAGGAAGAGGGCCAGCTCCTCTACCTGCTCGGCGACACCCGCGAGGAGTTCGGCGGTTCGGCCTGGTCGCAGGTGGTCCACGACCACCTCGGCGGTCTGCCGCCCAAGGTCGACCTGGAGCGCGAGCGGCTGCTCGGCGAGATCCTGATCTCGGCCTCCCG
Source organism: Streptomyces sp. HUAS MG91 (assembly GCF_040529335.1). Classification (GTDB taxonomy): domain Bacteria; phylum Actinomycetota; class Actinomycetes; order Streptomycetales; family Streptomycetaceae; genus Streptomyces; species Streptomyces tabacisoli. Next base: position 4,430,005 of record NZ_CP159534.1, read on the forward strand.
CGACGGCATGATCGACGCCGCGCACGACCTGTCCGACGGCGGTCTGGTCCAGGCCGTGATCGAGTCGGCGCTGCTCGGCGGGAAGGGCGCGCGCCTGGTCGTCCCGGACGGCCTGGACGCGTTCACGTTCCTCTTCTCGGAGTCGGCGGGCCGCGCGGTCGTGTCGGTTCCGCGCAGCGAGGAGCTCCGCTTCAACGACATGTGCGGGGCGCGCGGGCTGCCCGTCACCCGCATCGGTGTCGTGGACGGTTCCGGCGACGACGCGGCGGTGGACGTCCAGGGCGAGTTCGCCCTGTCGCTCGCCGAACTGCGCGTGGCCCACGAGGAGACGCTGCCGGGCATCTTCGCCTGACGGTTCGTACGTGTGTGGAGGCCCCGCCCGGGATGTCCCGGGCGGGGCCTTTCGCTGACGCGTTGTCAGTGGTGCTTGATAGCTTCGGTGGTGCGTCGCGCGAGGGGGAGTCGTGGCGCCGGGGGACGGGGGAGCCATGCGAGTACCGGAATGGGCGCGGAAGTCCGCCAATGTGCTGTTCTGCCTGGTCGCCGTGGTCGGCATCGGCTGGAGCGGCAAGGAGATCTGGCAGGTCCTGAGCGCCCGGCACCAGATCGACGAGGCGTGCGCGGGGCTGGTGCCGGCGGGCCGGGTGCTGGCCCTGTCCCCGGCGGGCGGCACCATCACGCACCGGGACGCCGACGAGGGCACCGTCCAGCTCGACGGCCTGGCCGACGGCGAGGACTGCGAGATATTCAGCACCGAGGCAGGGGAGAAGTCGGGTTCGCACAGCGGCGAGCGCTGGTTCTTCACCGGGGCGATGGGGTCGGTGGCCCAGGAGTCGCCGTTCACCCCTGAGGACCCGTCGGACGACCTGCTGGATCCCGCCGGTCCCTACAGCGCGCACGTCTATCCCGAGCAGCCGCTCGGCGGCGGCATCGCGGGGACCGTCGGCGACACGGCGGTCACCGTCCATCTGCCGTGTGCGCGGGGGCGTCTCGACGGGCGGCCGGTGGGGACGCTGTGGGCGTCGGCCGGGCTCACGGAGTCCGAGTCGCCGTTCACCGAGCGGGGCCAGCTGACCGGGCACGACCGGAGCGTCCTCGCGGAGACCGCCGTGACCACCGCGAACCGGCTCGCCGAGCGCGCGGGCTGCGCCGACCGGCTGCCCGACGCCCCGGACGACATCCCCGCGCTTCCCGAGGGCCCCACCCCCGCCGTCGAGGCCGACGGCACCTGCGCCTGGTACCGCAGCGCCGGTCTGGCGGAGGGCGGCGAGTCCGCCGATCAGGTCCTGGAGAGCCGCGCCGACCCCAGAGCCTGGGACGAGCGGTGCGCCCTCGTCCTCTCCGCACGTCGGGCGAGCGCGGTCTGGGCTACGCGGGGCGACGGCCTGGACAGTGTCTACGCCCCGGACCGTCCCGGCAGATACTTCGCGGCCTTCCACACCTACTCCGGCGATGCCGCGCGGAACGTGCGACTGCGCAGCACCGCTGCATCGGACACTCCGGTCGACGCCGAGCCGGGCGAGGCGGGCCGCGACACCGAGGAGCCGGTCTGGTGGGCCTCCTCGGTCTGCGCCGGAAAGCCCCGCGTGCACACCCTGACCCTGTCCTCCGCGTACGCGAGAGTGGCGGCGCCCGCCTACGAGCGGATCTTCCGGACCTACGTCGACGACCAGGCCCGCCGCCACGGCTGCACCGGCATCGCCTTCCCGGCCAAGGCGTCCTTCCGGGCGGACCGGTGATCGGGGCGCCGCGGTCGACCGGCGCCGGCCGGCGGGAGCTCGGCGCGGATCACCCACGACAAGGGCCTGAACGGCTTCGCGGTGCGGGCGTAGGGTCTCGGGCATGGTCCCGCCCAAGACGCCCAGAAAGCGTGCGCGCTCCTACGACTCCGAGAAGCTCAGGACCGCCGTCCTGGCCCAGTTCGCCGCGGTGCGCGAGGTTGTCGGGGCGCTGACGCCCGACCAGCTCGCGGCGCCCACCCGGCTCGGTGACTGGACGGTGCGGGAGCTCGCCGCGCACATCACCATGGCCGTCGGCATGCTGCCGCGCGGCCTCGCCGAGCCCGCCCCGCCCCGGGCCGATCTGGCGCTGCTCGACTATCCGTTCCTGACCGCGCCCGCCGCCCCCGCCATCGCCGCCGGCGTCCGGGATCTGGCGGACAGCGCGCCGCTGAGCGAGCTGTACGCGCGGGGCGCCGACGGGCTCGACACGTATCTGACCGCGGGGATCGACGGCGGGCGGCCGGTGCAGCACCGGGTCGGGGCGATGACCCTGACCGATGTCCTGGTCACCCGCGCCGTCGAACTCGTCGTGCACACCGACGACCTGAACGACGCGCTGCCCGCACTCGCCCTGCCCGTCGAGCGGCAACTGCTGGCCGCCGCGACCCGGTTCCTCGCCGACGCGCTCGCCGCCAAGGCGCCGGGCGGCTCCACCGAGGTCCGGATCCCGCCGTTCGCGGTCGTCCAGTGCGTCGAGGGCCCCCGGCACACCCGCGGCACCCCGCCGAACGTGGTGGAGACCGACCCGCTCACCTGGATCCGCCTGGCCACGGGACGTACGTCGTGGAAGACGGCGCTGGACGACGCGCTCGTCAGCGCCAGCGGCGAGCGGGCCGATCTGGCGGATCTACTGCCGATCATGGCCTGATCCGGAGGGCCGGACGGAACCGATCGGCGGGGCGGTCCCGTCGAATCGGCATGTTCACGCAACGCAAGCCCCGCGCCCCCCGCTTCCTGCTCCTCGCCGCCCTGCCCGTGGCCGGCCTGGCCACGGTCACGGCCTGCGGAGACGAGCAGGCCCCCGGCTCGGTGAAGGTCGGCGGAGCCCCGGTCGACGGCGTCCACTGGACCGTGCGGAGCATGACGGTCGACGGGACGACGACCAGGGCGCCGAACGGCGCCTATCTGGAGTTCGTCTCCGACCAGCGGGTCCGCGGCAACTACGGGTGCAACCGTTTCGACGCCCGGGCCACCGTCACCGACACCGGCGTCGCCCTCGGCAAGTCGGCCACCACGAAGATGTACTGCGAGGACAAGAAGCAGCGCGCCTTCGAGAAGAGCCTCGCCCATGCCCTCGCCGCCGAGAACACCGTCAAGACCTCCGACGACGACAGCCGGCTGACCCTCACCGGACCGGACGGCGCCGTGATCTCCCTGGTCAAACAGCGCGACGCCCGGCTCGTCGGCACCAAGTGGACGGTCACGGGACTGGGCGCGGACGACGGCGTCCAGCCGCTGCCGAAGTCCGCCGAGGGCCGGGCCCGCCTCGTCTTCGCCAAGAACGGCACGGTCAGCGCCCGCCTCGGCTGCAACAGCGGCGACGCCAGGACCACCGTCGCGGACGGCCACATCACCTTCGGCCCGCTGACCTCCACCAAGATGGGCTGCGTCGGCGAGGCGTCGGACGTGGAGCAGACGATGCGGACCGTCCTCAAGGGCAGGACGAGTTACGACATCCAGGGCGACTCCCTGACCTTGAAGGCGGCCGACGGCACCACGATCGCGCTGACGGCCGGCACCTGACACCGGTGCCGGCCACGGTCCTCAGGACGGGTACGGCAGCAGCGTCCTGTCCGTCTTCTCCCACACCGCCTTCAGCTCGGCCAGCAGCGCGGGCTCGTCGGCGGCCCGGTCGGCCTGTTCGCGCCGGTCGGCGGAGAGGTCGAACAGCTGGTCCGTGCCGCCCTTGCCCCGGTAGTACTTCCAGTCGCCCCGGCGCACGGCCCGCTCCCCGCGCACCCGCCAGAACAGCGCGCGCTCCGGCAGCTCCGCGCCGCGCAGCAGATAACCCGCGAGACTGGTGCCGTCGAGCGGGTGGGCCGGGTCGGGCCGGGCGCCGCCGATCTCCAGCAGGGTCGCCGTCCAGTCCGGGGTGAAGACCGGCTCGTGGCTGACCTGCCCGCCGTCGATCCTGGCCGGCCAGCGCACGATGGTCGGCACGCGGATGCCGCCCTCCTGGAGGGACGCCTTGTTGCCGGACAGCGGCCAGTTGTACGAGAAGCGCTCACCGCCGTTGTCGGAGGCGAAGAAGACCAGGGTGTCCTTCTCCCGGCCCGACTCCTTCAGGGCGGCGAGCACCTTGCCCACCGACCGGTCCAGGTCCTCGACCATCTCCGTGTACTTCTCCACGGACCCGCCGTCGGTGTGGAACAGCGCCCGCGCGTCCCCGGCTCTGATCTTCCGTACGACCTCGGCGCTCTCTTCCTCGTCCCCGTCGGCGATCCACGGCCAGTGCGGGGTGGTGAAGTTCAGGTTGAGCAGCCACGGCTTGTCCCCGTGGTCGCGGCGCACGTACTCGCTCGCCCGCTCGGTGAGGATCCGCGTGTAGTACCGCAGGTCCTTGTACTCGGCGTCGCCCTCCTTCACATCGCCCGCGAACAGGTCGTACTCGCCGCCGAGCCCCAGCTTCGAGTAGTACTCAAGGGCCCCGCCGAAGTTGCCGAAGAACTCGTCCCAGCCCGACTTGGTGGGGGAGTAGTCCGGCAGGTACCCGCAGTGCCACTTGCCGATCAGCGCGGTCGAGTAGCCCGCACCGCGCAGCAGCGAGGCGAGCGTGGGGTGGTTCGGGTCGAGCCCGACGGACCGGTCGGCTATCGGCTCCGCGAGCCCGCCCTTCGTCCGCCCCGGGTAGCGGCCCGTGTAGAGGCTGAAGCGGGTCGGCGAGCAGGTCGCCGAGCCGCTGTAGGCGTCGGTGAAGCGGACGCCCTGCCGGGCGAGGCGGTCCAGGTTCGGGGTCTTGATGTGGGGCGCGCCGTACGAGGAGAGATCGGCCCAGCCCAGGTCGTCACCCAGGATGAACAGGATGTTGGGCCGCTTCGAGCGCCGGCCGGAGGCGGCACGGAACGGCCGCTCCTGAGCGGACGCGGAGGGAGCCGACGCACCGAGCGCGGCGACAGCGGCCCCACCCAGGGCAGCACGACGGGACAGAGCATGCGGAGGCATAAGGAAGAACTCCGGTGGCATGGCGCCCCGTCAGGGGCGCGGGGAACGGCGCGAGCAAGCGGGAACAACCGAAAGCCCGCGACAAAGAGGACAGGGCAGACGAAACCGACCCCGAACAGACCTCAGCCGTCCATCACGGCCGAGGCAGGACCAGACGACGAGCGGAGCTCAGACGCAGCGACAGATGGCGCTCGCGACACGGACCAGGTCGACGTGGCGGCGCTCCACGAGGGTGACCGCTCGGTCACTGAGGGGCTGCATGATCCAGCACCTTGCCGAGCGTGACGTGGCACTGTCAACGGGGCGTCCGCACTCCGGACCGGGGCCCGGCCGCGGCAGCGACATGGGTCACATTCGGCCCGGCGACCGGCGTGCCGTCGGAGCCGGAGAGTTTGCGCTGGTCAGAAGGGTGGGCTTGGATCTTTGTCCAGCTTCGGACGGCCGGACCGGAGCCGCCGCGGGCGGTCCCGACGGCGCTCTCCCACGCCCCGTCAACGCCCAAACCCCCTGTCCCCAATTCGGACCAGTGGTCGATCACGTCTACACTCGGTCGCGTGCCACGTGGTGACGGTCGACTCAATCATGATCTGCTCCCCGGCGAGAAAGGCCCCCAGGACGCTTGCGGCGTCTTCGGTGTCTGGGCTCCGGGTGAAGAGGTCGCCAAGCTCACTTACTTCGGGCTCTACGCCCTCCAACACCGGGGTCAGGAATCCGCGGGAATCGCGGTCAGCAATGGCTCCCAGATCCTCGTCTTCAAGGACATGGGACTCGTCTCCCAGGTCTTCGACGAGACTTCCCTAGGTTCTCTGCAAGGTCATATCGCGGTCGGTCACGCCCGCTACTCGACCACCGGAGCCTCCGTGTGGGAGAACGCCCAGCCGACGTTCCGCGCCACCGCGCACGGTTCGATCGCGCTCGGCCACAACGGCAACCTGGTCAACACGGCGCAGCTCGCCGAGATGGTCGCCGACCTCCCCAAGGAGAACGGCCGCGCCACGCAGGTGGCGGCCACCAACGACACCGACCTGGTCACGGCGCTGCTCGCCGGACAGGTCGACGAGGACGGCAAGCCCCTGACGACCGAGGAGGCGGCCGGCAAGGTGCTGCCCCAGGTCCAGGGCGCCTTCTCACTCGTTTTCATGGACGAGCACACGCTGTACGCGGCCCGCGACCCGCAGGGCATCCGCCCGCTGGTCCTCGGCCGGCTCGAGCGCGGCTGGGTGGTGGCCTCCGAGTCCGCCGCCCTCGACATCTGCGGCGCGGCGTACGTCCGCGAGATCGAGCCGGGCGAGTTCGTCGCCATCGACGAGAACGGCCTGCGAACGTCCCGCTTCGCCGAAGCAAAGCCCAAGGGCTGTGTCTTCGAGTACGTGTATCTGGCGCGCCCCGACACCGACATCGCGGGCCGGAACGTCTATCTCTCCCGTGTGGAGATGGGCCGCAAGCTGGCGAAGGAAGCTCCGGTCGAGGCCGATCTGGTCATAGCGACTCCGGAATCCGGCACTCCCGCCGCGATCGGCTACGCGGAGGCGTCCGGCATCCCGTTCGGTGCCGGTCTGGTGAAGAACGCCTATGTGGGCCGTACCTTCATCCAGCCCTCCCAGACGATCCGCCAGCTCGGCATCCGGCTGAAGCTGAACCCCCTCAAGGAAGTCATCAAGGGCAAGCGCCTGGTCGTCGTCGACGACTCGATCGTGCGCGGCAACACCCAGCGCGCCCTGGTCCGCATGCTCCGCGAGGCCGGCGCCGCCGAGGTCCACATCCGGATCTCGTCGCCGCCGGTGAAGTGGCCCTGCTTCTTCGGCATCGACTTCGCGACCCGCGCCGAGCTGATCGCCAACGGCATGTCGGTCGAGGAGATCGGCACCTCGCTCGGGGCGGACTCGCTCTCCTACATCTCCATCGACGGCATGATCGAGGCCACCACCATCGACAAGCCGAACCTCTGCCGCGCCTGCTTCGACGGCGAGTACCCGATGGACCTCCCCGACCCGGAACTGCTGGGCAAGCAGCTCCTGGAGACGGAACTGGCCGCGGGCCCCGCCGCCACGGCCGCGGCCGACGCGATCCGTCGCCCGTAGCCCGTCTTCGTACTCACCAACCCGAAAGATCCCAGGCAATGTCTGAGACCAAGTCCGGTGCCTCCTACGCGTCCGCAGGCGTCGACATCGAAGCCGGCGACCGCGCCGTAGAACTCATGAAGGAGTGGGTGAAGAAGACGCAGCGCCCCGAGGTCCTCGGCGGCCTCGGCGGCTTCGCCGGCCTCTTCGACGCCTCCGCCCTCAAGAAGTACGAGCGCCCCCTTCTCGCCTCCGCCACCGACGGCGTCGGCACGAAGGTCGACATCGCCCGGCAGCTGGGCGTCTACGACACGATCGGCCACGACCTCGTCGCGATGGTCATGGACGACATCGTCGTCTGCGGCGCCGAGCCGCTGTTCATGACCGACTACATCTGCGTCGGCAAGGTGCACCCCGAGCGCGTCGCCGCCATCGTGAAGGGCATCGCCGAGGGCTGCGTCCTCGCGGGCTGCGCCCTGGTCGGCGGCGAGACGGCGGAGCACCCGGGCCTGCTCGGCGCGGACGACTTCGACGTCGCGGGCGCCGGTACGGGCGTCGTGGAGTACGACAACCTGCTGGGCCCGGACCGCATCCGTAAGGGTGACGCGGTGATCGCCATGGCGTCCTCCGGTCTTCACTCCAACGGGTACTCGCTGGTCCGCCACGTCCTCCTCGACCGCGCGGGCCTGACGCTCGACCGGCACGTGGACGAGCTGGGCCGCACGCTCGGCGAGGAACTGCTCGAACCCACCAAGATCTACTCGCTGGACTGCCTCTCGCTGACCAGCACCACCGAGGTCCACGCCTACAGCCACATCACGGGTGGCGGCCTCGCGGCCAACCTGGCCCGGGTGATCCCGGACGGCCTGCACGCCACGGTCGACCGCGCCACCTGGACCCCGGACCCGGTCTTCGACCTCGTCGGCAGCGCGGGCCGGGTCGAGCGCCTGGAGCTGGAGAAGACGCTGAACATGGGCGTCGGCATGATGGCGATCGTCCCGCAGGACTCGGTGGACGTCGCCCTCGCGACCCTCGCCGACCGCGGGGTCGACTCGTGGGTGGCCGGCGAGATCACCGACCGCGGCGACCACGCGACGGGCGCCGAGCTCACGGGCGACTACGCGAAGTAGCCGGAACGGAGCAGCACAAAACCCGGTCCGGTGTGGATACCACCCGGACCGGGTGAGTGCAGCAGTGATCAGAAGCGGGTTACGCGCTGAAAATGCTCGATGTGCTCGTGTGCTCGATGTAATACGAGGTCAAGCGCCGCGGCGCTGCGACGAAGGGCCCGACTCGTCCGAGTCGTCTTCCTCGTCGTCGTCGTACATATCCGCATAGCGGGCGTACGGGTCGTCTTCCTCGTCGTCGTCCTCGAAAGGCTCACCGTTCGGCGGCTGATTCGATACTGGATTCGACGTCGATGCGCCCAGCTCATTGGCCAGACGCGACAGGTCAGTCCCGCCGCTGCTGTACTTCAGCTGGCGGGCGACCTTCGTCTGCTTGGCCTTTGCCCGGCCGCGCCCCATGGCTCGACCCCCTCGGTGACGGGGCTCGACGGCCCCAGAGTCTTGACACGCGTTCATGATCTGGAACGGGCTCTCCGCAGAGAGACCGGTCCGTAGGGCTTCCACGGTACCTGAGCCCACGCCCATACGGTACGTCGCCCGCAGGACGCGCCTGTGCACAGGACCAGCAAGGAGCCCTGTCCTCGCTGGTCAGCTGCGATTTTAACCTCTTCTCGGCGGGCGACCCGCCGATCGGCGTGACTCTTCTTACCCGGGGCGGCCGATCACGCCCGTCCGCGCGCCTCCGCCATCCGCTGCTCGGCGATCCGGTCGGCCGCGGCGGCCGGCGGAATCCCGTCATCCTTTGCGCGCGCGAAGATACTGAGCGTGGTGTCGAAGATCTTCGCGGCCTTCGCCTTGCAGCGGTCGAAGTCGAAGCCGTGCAGCTCGTCGGCGACCTGGATGACGCCGCCCGCGTTGACCACGTAGTCCGGGGCGTAGAGGATCCCGCGGTCGGCCAGGTCCTTCTCGACGCCCGGGTGCGCGAGCTGGTTGTTGGCCGCGCCGCACACCACCTTGGCGGTCAGCACCGGCACGGTGTCGTCGTTCAGCGCGGCGCCGAGCGCGCACGGCGCGTAGATGTCGAGTCCCGGCTCCCGGATCAGGGCGTCCGTGTCCGCCGCGACCCGCACCTCCGGGTGCTGGTCGGTGATCCGCCGCACCGACTCCGGGCGCACATCGGTGATCACGACCCCGGCGCCGTCGGCGAGCAGGTGCTCGACCAGGTGGTGCCCCACCTTGCCCACGCCCGCGATGCCGACCGTGCGCCCGCGCAGCGACGGGTCGCCCCACAGGTGCCGGGCGCTGGCCCGCATCCCCTGGAAGACGCCGAAGGCGGTGAGGACGGAGGAGTCGCCCGCCCCGCCGTTCTGCGGCGAGCGTCCCGTCGTCCAGCGGCACTCGCGGGCGACGACGTCCATGTCGGCCACGTAGGTGCCGACGTCGCACGCGGTCACGTAGCGCCCGCCGAGCGAGGCCACGAACCGGCCGTAGGCGAGCAGCAGTTCCTCGCTCTTCACGGTGTCCGGGTCGCCGATGATCACGGCCTTGCCGCCGCCGTGGTCGAGCCCGGCCATGGCGTTCTTGTACGACATGCCGCGGGCGAGGTTGAGCGCGTCGGCGACGGCCTCCGCCTCGGAGGCGTAGGGGTAGAAGCGCGTGCCGCCGAGGGCCGGGCCCAGGGCGGTGGAGTGGAGGGCGATGACGGCCTTGAGGCCGCTGGCCCGGTCCTGGCAGAGAACGACCTGCTCGTGGCCCCCTTGATCCGAGTGGAAGAGGGTGTGCAGTACATCAGCAGGCGCGCCGGTCACATCGGTCACTGTGGTGACTCCCAAGTACATAGCGGCGGTTGAGCGGATTCCCGTACGGGTGGCGGGCGTCCGTGGTGGTGCGTGGCAAGAGACTAGAACCTGCGGGGGCCCGCCACGGGCGCAGTGCCGAGGATCACTCTCTCGCGTCGTGGGCCCCCCGACGTACCGTCGAATCCCGCCGCGTCCCGGAGCCGGGCCGGGTGGGACGATGTGCAGTGCTTTTCAGGGTTTCCAGCCTTCGGGCGGGGGAGGGAGCGACCGTGCCCAAGGTGTCCTCGGTGACCGTCCCGTACGCGGCGTACCTGCGCGTCTACGAGCCGCTCGCGGCCTTCCCGCAGCCGGAGCGCGGTCACTGGGAGCGCTATGCGCGCCGCGAGCGCCGCCCGTCGTACCAGGACGAACTCCGGCGCTCCCTGGCCGACTTGGTGCCCACCCCGCCGGTCGCGGTGCCGGTGCACGAGAGCGCCGACGCGTTCGTGATCGAGGTTGAGGGCGTGCTGTGCGTGTGCCCGTGGCGGACCCGGCTGCGCGGCTGGCAGGCGCTCGGCGAGCTGCCGGAGCAGCTGCCCACGCCGGTCCTGGACGCGGTGCTGCCGCCGGTGGTGCGCCGGCAGGCGGCGGCCGACTACGAACGCTGGCTGGAGCGCAACCCCGACGCCCGCCCCTGGATCCGGACGTCGGTCTGGCAGGTCCCGCTGAACTGGTTCGTGCTCGTCGCCGACGAGGAGCGGGAGTACGAGCCGAAGAGCGGCGAGGGCGCCGAGAGCGGCGAAGGCTGCCCGGAGGGCCCGTACCTGCGCTACCGGACGCCGATGGTGCAGGCCCGCCGGCGGGTGGCGCGCGGCCTGCGGGCGCTGCGGGACGCGATCGACGAGGGGCCGCTCATCGACGGCCTGGTAGATGTGGGGCGCTGGCTGGAGGAGTTCCACCCGCGTTCGTACGTCGAACTGGACTACGGCGGACTGGTGCACGCGCTGCCGGCCGGCCTGCTCGACGAGGACCACTCGGCGGCGGACGTGGCCGAGGGCATCGCGGCGCTGCGCTCCGGTGACGGGGACGGGGCGGGCGAGGCGTACACCCGGCTCGTGGAGCGCTGGCGCGCCGTGCGGGACCGGCAGTACGCCAACTGACGCCCTGTGCGGTGGTCTTAGGACCTACGTCCCGATCCGGGCTTATGACCCAAGCGTGACGGACCGCACTTACTGCGCCCTTGCGTCCATCACCCCTCCTCGTGCCAAAATAGGACAAGGAGTCCGGGGAGGGCTCCATCCGTCCATCTAAGTCCAACCATGGACGGATTACTCAGCATTGCACTGTCTGTGGGGGGTCTGACGACTCCTGATCGCTCTGTGACTGATCGTCACTGTGGCGTGACTGTCCGCTATGGCATGGTCCATCGGCTTCCGTCGCTGATGAACACCTGGGAGGGCAATTCCATCGGTTTGGCCGACGCGGCTGGACGGATGGTGTAGTTGTAGTGCCGAGGACAAGCCGTTCGTCCTATAACCGACTCGACCCGTGTCCGCCATATCGGGCAACGCGGGTCAAGGTGCAGAATTTAAAGGAAAGAACCGAGAAGGTTCGGTTCTCCCGAGGAGGCCGCTCATGACCGCTCGCACCCCTGATGCCGAGCCGCTGCTGACCCCGGCTGAGGTCGCCACGATGTTCCGCGTCGACCCGAAGACGGTCACGCGCTGGGCGAAGGCTGGCAAGCTCACGTCGATCCGCACGCTCGGCGGACACCGCCGCTACCGCGAGGCCGAGGTCCGCGCACTGCTGGCGGGTATCCCCCAGCAGCGCAGCGAGGCCTGAGGCACCGCATAACGCTGCAATACCGGGCGTTTCGGGCCCCCCAACCCGTACCGCGCCCACCCCATAGCTCCACTTGACGCGGGTCTGCCCCAACAGACCCCCTTCTTCCGAAGAGCCCGCTGAAGCGTCATCTCCACAGCGGCACGGGCGCGTCGTCGATCGCGCTGGACTCCGCCGGGTCCAGCGCGATCTTTTTTGTGCGCGCGGGCCGGTCTGCGGCGGGGATCCGTGCGTGCTCTTGTCGGACCTTGATCGGTCCTCGGCGGACGCCTGCGAAGGTAGTGCAATTGCACATATTAAATTGAGCAGTTGTAGGAGGGGTGTAAGAAACGGTGTTTCCAAAACTAGTTCGGTGACACCCGTCACACACCCTGCCGCTTGTTGCGGATGACACAGGTGCGCTAGAGGAGGCGCCGGCGCTTCCGTGCCGCTTCCGCTCCCCCCGACTCTCTTCAGGCTCCCACCAGTTGAGGGGCTCGTGGGTCGGCTTTGGTCATGCCTTCGGGGGACTTTCGTCCCCACCGCCCTCCGGGGCGCTCTCGCGGCCCTCCAGAGCCTCTCTGGCAGCACCTCCGGGCGGATCCGCCGTCGGGGCCGTCGCGGGGGCCGTGGTGAGCCGCAGGGGGCGGTGGCGGACCGGGCGGCGGCGGGCGGTGGCGTCTGAGGCGTCTGAGGCGGCGTCAGGGACCGGCCCGGGAACGCAAGAAGCCCCGCACCATCGGTGCGGGGCTTCTCTTCTGCGGTCCTGACGGGATTTGAACCCGCGGCCTCCACCTTGACAGGGTGGCGAGCACTCCAAACTGCTCCACAGGACCAGGATGTGCGGCGCTTCGTTTTCTTCCCTGCGCTGCGAGTAGGACTCTACAGCAGTGCAGGCCCGCCGGTCGAACTCACCCAGCGTGCCTGCTCCGTCACGGCACTTGGGCGTCGATCGCCTTCACGATCCGCTTGTCGGAGACCGGGTACGCGGTGCCCAGGGCGTGCGCGAAATAGCTGACCCGCAGCTCCTCGATCATCCAGCGGATGTCCAGGACGGCCTGCGGCACCGGCCGCCCCTGCGGCATCTGCTCCAGCAGCCACGCGTACTCGTCCTGCATCTCGTGGACCTTCTCCATGCGGGAGGTGTCCCGCTGGGCGCCCGTCGGCATCTGCTGGAGCCGCCGGTCGGCCGCGACCAGATAGCGCATCAGGTCGCCGAGCCGGCGCAGCCCGGTCGCCGTGACGAAGCCCGGCTTCACCAGGGCGTCCAGCTGGGCGCGCACGTCCTGGAGGTTGGGCAGCAGCGTCGGGCTCCGCATCGACTTGAGGCGGCGCTCGCAGGCCTGCCAGGCGGCGAGCACCTGCCGCACCTGGTCCACGGTGTGCACGGTCGTGTCGACGATCTCCGCGCGCACCTTCTCGTAGAGCGCGCGGTACGACTCCTCGTCCCAGGCCGGGCCGCCGAAGTCCGCGATGAGCTTGTCCGCCGCGGCCGTCGCGCAGTCCTCGAAGAGGGCCTGCACGGAGCCGTGCGGGTTCGCCGACAGGGCCAGCTTCGCCGCGTTGTTCAGCTTGTCCGAGGCGAACTTCGCCGGGTTCACCGGGATGCTGCGCAGGATGAGCCGGCGGGTGCCCCGCCACATGGCCTGCGCCTGCTCGGCCTCGCTGTCGAAGAGGCGTACGGACACGGTGTTCGCCGCCGGGCCGTCGTCGACCAGCGCCGGGTACGCCTTGACCGGCTGGCCGGCCCGGCGGGTCTCGAAGACCTTCGACAGGGTGCCGATCGTCCAGTCCGTCAGGCCCTTCTGCTCGACCGACGGGCCGCCCGCGCGCTCGGCGGTGGCCGCCGCGGCCTTGGAGATGGCCTGCCGGGCCTTCGGGCGCAGCCGGAGCTTCAGCGCCTCCAGGTCCTTGTCCTCGGCGAGGTTGCGGCGCCGCTCGTCGACGATCCGGAAGGTGATCTTCAGGTGGTCGGGTACGCGGGTGAGGTCGAAGTCGTCGGCCTTCACCGGGACGCCGACCATCCGCTGCAACTCGCGGGCGAGCGTCGTCGGCAGCGGCTCCTGGAGGGGAACGGCCCGCTCCAGGAACGCCTTCGCGTAGTTCGGCGCGGGCACATAGTTGCGGCGGATCGGCTTGGGCAAGGAGCGGATCAGCTCCACGACCACGTCCTCGCGCAGGCCCGGGATCTGCCAGTCGAAGCCCTCGTCCGTGACCTGGTTGAGCACCTGGAGCGGGATGTGGACGGTCACGCCGTCGGCGTCCGCGCCCGGCTCGAACTGGTACGTCACCCGGAACTTCAGCGCGCCCTGCCGCCAGCTGTCCGGATAGTCGGCCTTGGTGACCGCCTCCGCGGACTCGCGGATGAGCATGGAGCGCTCGAAGTCGAGGAGTTCGGGCTCCTCCTTCTGCTTGTGCTTCCACCACGAGTCGAAGTGGGCGCCCGAGACGACGTGCTCGGGGACGCGCTGGTCGTAGAAGTCGAACAGGGTGTCGTCGTCGACCACGATGTCGCGCCGCCGGGCCCGGTGCTCCAGCTCCTCGACCTCGGTGAGGAGCCTGCGGTTGTCGGCGTAGAACTTGTGGTGCGTCCGCCAGTCGCCCTCCACCAGCGCGTTGCGAATGAACAGCTCGCGCGAGACCTCGGGGTCGATCCGGCCGTAGTTGATCTTCCGCTGGGCGACGAGCGGGACGCCGTACAGCGTCACCTTCTCGTACGCCATCACGGCCGCCTGGTCCTTCTCCCAGTGCGGCTCGCTGTACGTGCGCTTGAGCAGGTGCTCGGCGAGCGGCTCGACCCACTCGGGCTCGATCTTCGCGTTCACCCGTGCCCAGAGCCGGGACGTCTCCACCAGCTCGGCCGACATCACGAAGCGCGGCGGCTTCTTGAAGAGCGCCGAGCCGGGGAAGATCGCGAACTTCGCGTTGCGGGCGCCGATGTACTCGTTGCGGCCCCGGTCGCGGCCCGCCTGCTTGGGGTCCTTGGCCTGCGACTCCTTGGACTCCTTCACGTCCTTCATCCCGATGTGGGAGAGCAGGCCGGCGAGGAGGGAGACGTGGATGGAGTCGCCGGGGGCGTCCTCCTCGTTGAGATGGATGCCCATCTGCTTCGCCACGGTCCGCAGCTGCGTGTAGATGTCCTGCCACTCGCGGATGCGCAGGAAGTTCAGGAACTCGCGTTTGCACATGCGGCGGAACGCCGAGGAGCCCAGCTCCTTCTGCTGCTCGCGCACATGGCGCCACAGGTTCAGGAACGCCAGGAAGTCGCTGGTCTCGTCCTTGAAGCGGGCGTGCTGCTGGTCGGCCTGCGCCTGCTTGTCGGAGGGGCGCTCGCGCGGGTCCTGGATGGACAGCGCGGCCGCGATCACCATGACCTCGCGCGCACAGCCGTTCTTGTCGGCCTCCAGGACCATCCGGGCCAGGCGCGGGTCCACGGGCAGCTGGGAGAGCTTGCGGCCCTGCTGCGTGAGGCGCTTGCGGTGGTCCTTCTCGGACGGGTCCAGCGCGCCCAGCTCCTGGAGGAGCTGCACGCCGTCGCGGATGTTGCGGTGGTCCGGCGGGTCGATGAAGGGGAACTTCTCGATGTCGCCGAGGCCGGCCGCGGTCATCTGGAGGATGACGGAGGCCAGGTTCGTGCGCAGGATCTCGGCGTCCGTGAACTCCGGGCGCGCGAGGAAGTCGTCCTCCGAGTACAGGCGGACGCAGATGCCGTCGCTCGTACGGCCGCAGCGGCCCTTGCGCTGGTTGGCGCTGGCCTGGCTGACGGGCTCGATGGGCAGCCGCTGCACCTTCGTACGGTGCGAGTACCGCGAGATGCGGGCGGTGCCCGGGTCGATGACGTACTTGATGCCCGGGACGGTCAGCGAGGTCTCCGCGACGTTCGTCGCCAGAACGATCCTCCTGCCCGTGTGCTGCTGGAAGACCCGGTGCTGCTCGGCGTGCGAGAGCCGCGCGTACAAGGGGAGTACCTCAGTGAATCGGTACTTCTTCTTCTCCAGCGCGTCCGCCGTGTCCCGGATCTCGCGCTCGCCGGAGAGGAAGACGAGGATGTCGCCGTCGCCCTCGGCCATCAGCTCCTCGCACGCGTCCGTGATCGCGGTGATCTGGTCGCGGTCGGAGTCGGCTGATTCCTCGGTGGCCTCTTCGAGGAGCGGGCGGTAGCGCACCTCGACCGGGTACGTCCGGCCGCTGACCTCGACGATCGGCGCGTCGCCGAAGTGCCGCGAGAAGCGCTCGGGGTCGATGGTCGCCGAGGTGATGACGACCTTCAGGTCCGGGCGTCTGGGCAGCAGCTGCGCCAGATACCCCAGCAGGAAGTCGATGTTGAGGGACCGCTCGTGGGCCTCGTCGATGATGATCGTGTCGTAGGCGCGCAGCTCGCGGTCCGTCTGGATCTCGGCGAGCAGGATGCCGTCCGTCATCAGCTTGACGAACGTACCGTCCTGGTCGACCTGGTCCGTGAACCGGACCTTCCAGCCGACCGCCTCGCCCAGCGGCGTGTGCAGCTCGTCGGCGACGCGCTCGGCGACCGTGCGGGCCGCGATCCGGCGGGGCTGGGTGTGGCCGATCATGCCGCGCACGCCCCGGCCCAGCTCCAGGCAGATCTTGGGGATCTGCGTGGTCTTGCCGGAGCCGGTCTCGCCGGCCACGATCACGACCTGGTGATCGCGGATCGCGTCGGCGATCTCGTCCTTCTTCTGGCTGACCGGAAGCTGCTCGGGGTACGTGACGTCGAGGGCCTCGCGGCGCTCGCGGCGTACGGCCGTGCGGACACCGGCCTTCTCGGCGTCCGCGTCGATCTCCGTGAGGACGGCGGCGCGGGCCTCGGGCTTGCGGATCTTGCGGGCGCCCTCGAGCCTGCGCCCGAGCCGGTGCGCGTCGCGGAGGGACAGCTCGGACAGCCGCCGCGCGAGGGCGGCGAACTGATCGGCGGCGGCGGGAGCAGGCTGCGTAGACATACGTGCTCCAGGATCTCACCTCGGGGAAATCCGTGGCGAACGGTTTTGGCTGCGTCCGCGCCGTGCGGCGCTCTCGGGATGTATGCGGCTTATGACTGAATTAGCGTGCAGGTATGTCGCCGCTGCCCGACGAGGAACAACCGCGCCCCCACCCGCCGCACGGCGAGCCCGCCGAGCCCGCCGAGCCCGCCGAGCCCGCCGGGCATCCCGCGCACGGCGCGCACGGCCGTCCGCCGACCCGGGCGGACCGCTGGGCGGGCTTCAAGAAGTCGCCGTTCCTGCCCGCGCTGGTCCTGACGTTCATCCTGGCCGCGGCGGCGGCCCTGTTCGCCGCCTCCTACACGTACTCCATGGCGAACCCGACCCCGCACCACATCCCGACCGGCGTCACCGGCGAGCGGGACGCGGCGCGGCGCAGCGCGTTCGTCGGGGCGATGGAGAAGGCGCTCGACGCCCAGCTCGACCTGAAGCACTACGCCACCCGGGAGGCGGCCCGGAACGCCATCGACGAGCAGCGGATCTACGCGGTCCTGGACGTGCGGGACGACGGCTCCCGGGTCGATCTGGAGGTCTCCGGCGCGTCCGGGGTCTCGGTCGCCCAGGTCTTCACCGAGTCGGCGCCGCAGGTCAGCAAGGAGACCGGCATCCCGGTGACGGTGAAGGACCTGAACCCGTTGCAGAGCGGCGACCCGCGCGGCCTGGCGATCTTCTACATCTCGCTGGCGGCCGTGATCATCGGCTTCGTCGGGGCGATCCAGCTGAGCGTGCACGCGCGCGGCCTGAACCCGGCGGAGCGGATCCTGGCCACGGTCGCGTACGCGCTGCTCGGCGGGTTCGCGGTGGCGGCGGTCGTCGACTGGGGGCTCGGCGCGCTCGATCTGCCGTTCGTGGAGTCGTGGCTGATCCTCGCGCTGACGATGTTCACGTGCGGGATGGTCTTCACGATGTTCAACACGTTCTTCCACCGCTGGGCGATGATCCCGACCTGGGGCCTGCTGGTCCTGGTCGGCAACCCGGCGTCGGGCGGCGCGGTGGCGCCCCCGCTGCTGCCGACGGTCCTCGGCCGCATCGGCCAGTGGCTCCCGCCGGGCGCGTCGGTGAACGCGCAGCACACGGCGGTCTACTTCCAGGGCCACCAGCACGCGTTCCCGTTCCTGGTGCTCGGCGGCTGGGCGGTGCTCTCGTCCGGCCTGTTCTGGTTCTGGCGGCACCGGCACCCGGGCGGCCGGGGCACCCAGCCGCTGCACGCGGCCGCCGTGTGACCACCTGACACAGGAACGCCGAAGGCCCCGTCCGCAGACGGGGCCTTCGATGAAGTGGCTGGGGCCGGGATCGAACCGGCGACCTATCGCTTTTCAGGCGATCGCTCGTACCAACTGAGCTACCCAGCCACGCAGTTCACGAGGAACTGCAGCGGTCCTGACGGGATTTGAACCCGCGGCCTCCACCTTGACAGGGTGGCGAGCACTCCAAACTGCTCCACAGGACCAAGCTGTGCGTGCAACAGTGTCGCACACGGTTTTGCGTGCCCCCAACGGGATTCGAACCCGTGCTACCGCCTTGAAAGGGCGGCGTCCTAGGCCGCTAGACGATGAGGGCTATCGGCCCGCCTGCGCGCTTCGCAGCGCGTCGGGGACGTGAGAAGCATATGGGATGCGGGGAGCTATCGCCAAAACGGTTTACGGGGACCCGCTCGGGGCGCTCGGCGAGGGGGTGGCGCCGGGCTGGTTCTCCTTGGGGAGATGGCGGCTGACCTCGGCCTTCGTCAGGCCCAGACCGCCCAGCCGGATCTCGTCCCAGGCCTGGAGGCGCTTGCCGCCCCGGTCCAGATAGAGCACCGACGCCTCGACCGGATCGGGGTGGCCGTTGTCGTTCTCGACGGCGCGCAGTCCGCTGCCGCCGGTCGAGCCCTCGATCCGCAGCCGGGTGCCCAGCGGGAGCACCTGCATCTCCTCGTGGTGGACGTGCCCGGCCAGGACCAGCGGGACGGTGCCGTCGACCTCCTTCGCGGCGGCCGGCTCGTGCGCGAGGGCGATGTCGACCGGGGTGCCCGCCGCCTTCTGGTCGCGGATGGCCGAGGCGAGCCGCAGGCCCGCCATCCGTTCGGCCGGGTCGCCCGGGGCCACGGTCGAGCGGTCCGGGGTGTACTGCGGGTCGCCGGTGCCGGCGAAGCGCAGGCCGGCCACGCTGACCGCCCTGCCGTCGTCGAGGACGTGGACGTTCTTGAAGCGCTTCCGGTCGGAGAGGTACGCCTGCGTGTCCTTCTTTGAGTCGTGGTTGCCGCGGATCCAGACGTAGGGCGCGCCCAGGTCCTTGATCGGGTCGAGGAAGGCGTTCTCCGCGGCCGAGCCGTGGTCCATCGTGTCGCCGGTGTCGACGATCACCGAGATCCGGTACTGCCGCACGAGCGAGGCGATGATCTTCCAGGACGCCGGGTTGAGGTGGATGTCCGAGACGTGCAGGACCCGGATGGTCGAGGGGTCCGGCTGGTACGTGGGCAGTGTGGACGTCACGTCGTAGAGCTGGGTGACATTGGTGACGAGCCGCGCCAACTCCTTCTGGTAGACGTCGAATTCGGTGACGATCGAGCGGGCGTTGCCGACGACGGAGGGCGCCGAGGAGAGCAGCCCGGAGAACTTCGGCTCCAGGACCGACTTGGGGTTCCAGGTCGCGTACGCGGTCGCGCCCGATGCCGCGAGCAGGGCGAGGGCCAGCCCGCCGGCGGCCAGGGCGCGGCGCGGGCGGCGGTAGACCGCGAGGCCCAGCGCCGTCGCGCCGGCGACCACGGCCACGCAGGAGCGGATCGCCAGGTCGGCGGTGCCGTGCTCGACGTCGCGGGCCACTTCGTCCTGGAGTCCGGAGAAGCGCTCGGGGTGGTCGACCAGTTGCTGCGCGCGGGCCGGGTCGAGCTGGTCCACGTCCACGTCGAGGCGGATGGGGGCGGTGTGCGAGTCGAGCTCCAGGGCGCCCAGCGGCGACACGTTGATCTTGGTGCCGCCGGTGAGGGAGGGGCGCAGGGTCATCTTCGTGTCCATGGGGCCCACGGGGGCCCGCACGCTCCCGACGATCAGCAGGCCGAGCCAGGCGCCCAGCAGGACCACGGCGACGAGGCCGAGGGCGCGCGCGTACGGGTGGGGCTGGTGGACCAGTTCCTGGGCGAGGCGCGGGTGCCGGGTGCGGCGCGGTGACCCGGTGCCGCGTGCGCCCCGGACCTGTCGCGGGGACCGGATCCGGCGGAGGGCTGCTGCGGGCGAGCGGGCCATTGCTCCCGTATGCCCAAGTGGACGGGTCGATATGCGGGTTGTACCGGACAATGGACGGGTGCTGGAGATGACGCGCGAGGAGTTCGAGGAACTGGTGGCCGAGGCGCTCGACCGGATTCCGCCCGAGTTGACGCGGCTGATGGACAACGTCGCGGTGTTCGTGGAGGACGAGCCGCCCGCGGACGATCCCGAACTGCTCGGGCTCTACGAGGGCACGCCCCTGACCGACCGGGGCGAGTGGTACGCCGGAGTGCTCCCGGACCGGATCACGGTCTACCGGGGGCCGACGCTGCGCATGTGCGCGTCGCGGGAGGACGTGGTCGCGGAGACGGAGATCACCGTGGTGCACGAGATCGCGCACCACTTCGGGATCGACGATGCGCGGTTGCACGCCCTGGGATACGGCTGACGGTCGTTCTTTGTGCGGGGTTTGTGCGGTGCCGGTGACGGCCGTGTCCCGTCCGTGTGCCGGTGCGTGTCCTCCCGAGGGGCCCGCCAGTTGGGGACGGTGACCTCGTCTCCCGCCGGATTCCCGGAGGTGCCCGCCCGTGCGCCAGCTGTCCGTCACCCGTGAGTCCCGCGACCCTCGTGACCCCCGTGCCCTTCTCCGGTCGGTCGGCCGGCTCGCCGTGACCACGGTGGCCGTCGCCGCGGCCGCCGGGTGCATGAGCGTCGCCGACGACGGCCGTCCCGCGGCGCCGTCGCCGTCCGCCTCGCCGCGGAGCGCGGGCACCGCGCCGGACGGCGGGACCGTGGTCTCCGACGGCGCGGAGGGGGTGGGGACGCAGGCGGGCGACTCCGCACCGCGGGCGGGCGAGACGTCCGGCGCCCCGACCCCGACGCCCTCGGCGACCGGGCCGGGGCCGAGGACCGCGCCGCCGAGCCGGGGGACCGCGACGTCCGCGCGCGCCTCCGCGTCGGCCAGGCCCTCGTCGCCGCGCGACACGCCGTCCTCGCCGGAGCCCACCTCGGAGCCGCCGACGCCGTCGCCGACCCCGTCGCCCACGACCGCCGAGCCGTCGTCGTCCGCCCACGAGCAGTCCGGTCCGGCGGCGGACGGGGTGCCCGCGCCGCAGGCGGGGGACCCCGTGTAGGGGCGCGCCCCGGGTCCTGTGACCCGAGTCTCAGGGAGGCGGTTTGCCTTGGGGGGTGAGGGGTGCGTATGGTGGTAGATCGTTTGATCCCATTTGCCCGGCGCCGTCAAGAGAGCGCCGCGTGGCGCGTACTCTCCCTTGCCGTGGCTGGACCGCATTGAGGCGGTCGACTTGCGAAAGCGCAATTACACGGAGTTGACGGGCGCGTGCCGAGACTCCGGAAGGTTTCGCATTTCGCATGTCCATTTCCACTGAAAACACCGTGCCCGAGCAGGCCGCAGAGGCTGCCGAGACCGTCGAGAACATCGAGGCCACCGACGCTGTCGAGGCCACCGAGACCGTCGAGGCCGTCGAGGCCGTCGAGAACGACGAGCCCACCGTCACCTTCGCGGACCTCGGTCTGCCCGAGGGCGTCGTGCGCAAGCTCGCGCAGAACGGTGTGACCACCCCCTTCCCGATCCAGGCCGCGACCATCCCGGACGCCCTGGCCGGCAAGGACATCCTCGGCCGTGGCCGCACTGGCTCCGGCAAGACCCTCTCCTTCGGCCTGCCGACGCTGTCGCGTCTGGCCGGCGGCCGCAGCGAGAAGCACAAGCCGCGCGCCGTCATCCTCACCCCGACCCGTGAGCTCGCGATGCAGGTCGCGGACGCGCTGCAGCCCTACGGCGACCAGGTCGGCCTGAAGATGAAGGTCGTCTGCGGCGGCACCTCGATGGGCAACCAGATCTACGCCCTGGAGCGCGGCGTCGACATCCTCGTCGCCACCCCGGGCCGACTGCGCGACCTCATCAACCGCGGCGCCTGCGACCTCTCCGAGGTCGAGGTCGCGGTCCTCGACGAGGCCGACCAGATGTCCGACCTGGGCTTCCTGCCCGAGGTCACCGAGCTGCTCGACCAGGTTCCGGCCGGCGGCCAGCGGATGCTCTTCTCCGCCACCATGGAGAACGAGATCAAGACGCTCGTCACCCGCTACCTGAACGACCCGGTCAGCCACGAGGTCGACGCCGCCCAGGGTGCCGTCACGACCATGTCGCACCACATCCTGATCGTGAAGCCGAAGGACAAGGCGCCGGTCACCGCGGCCATCGCCGCCCGCAAGGGCCGCACGATCATCTTCGTCCGCACCCAGCTGGGCGCCGACCGCATCGCCGAGCAGCTGCGCGACGCCGGGGTGAAGGCCGACGCGCTGCACGGCGGCATGACGCAGGGCGCGCGCACCCGCACCCTCGCCGACTTCAAGGACGGTTACGTCAACGCGCTGGTCGCCACCGACGTCGCCGCCCGCGGCATCCACGTCGACGGCATCGACCTGGTCCTGAACGTGGACCCGGCCGGCGACCACAAGGACTACCTGCACCGCGCGGGCCGCACCGCCCGTGCCGGCCGCACCGGCACGGTCGTCTCCCTGTCGCTGCCGCACCAGCGCCGCCAGATCTTCCGCCTCATGGAGGACGCGGGCGTCGACGCCGGGCGCCACATCATCCAGGGCGGCGCCGCCTTCGACCCGGAGGTCGCCGAGATCACCGGCGCCCGTTCGATGACCGAGGTCCAGGCCGAGTCCGCGGGCAACGCCGCGCAGCAGGCCGAGCGCGAGGTCTCCTCCCTGACCAAGCAGCTGGAGCGCGCCACCCGGCGCGCCGCCGAGCTGCGCGAGGAGGCCGACCGCCTCACCGCCCGCGCCGCCCGTGACCGCGGCGAGGACGAGGAGGGCGTGGCCGCCGCCGTGGCCGCCGCGACCGAGGCCGCCGCCGAGGCCGTCGCCGCCGCCGAGGTGCCGCGCCAGGAGGAGCGCCCCACCGAGCGTTCCTCGTACGAGCCGCGCCAGCGCCGTGACGAGCGGGGCAACTACGAGCGCCGTGACCGTCGTGACAACGACCGTGGCGACCGTGGTGGCTTCCGCCGGGACAACGACCGCCGTGACGACCGTGGTGGCCGTTCCTTCGAGCGTCGCGACAACGACCGTGGCGGTTTCCGCCGCGACGACCGTCGTGACAACGACCGTGGCGACCGTGGTGGCTTCCGCCGGGACAACGACCGTCGTGATGACCGTGGTGGCCGTTCCTTCGAGCGTCGCGACAACGACCGTGGCGGTTTCCGCCGCGACGACCGTCGTGACAACGACCGTGGCGACCGTGGTGGCTTCCGCCGGGACAACGACCGCCGTGACGACCGTGGTGGCCGTCCCTTCGAGCGCCGTGACGACCGTGGCGGCTTCCGCCGCGACGACCGTCCCTCCGGCGGTCACCGGGGCAGCGACCGTCCGTTCAACCGCGACCGCCGCGACGACCGCCCGTCCAGCGGCCACCGTCCCTACGGCCGCCGCGACGACCGGGCCGGCTCCGGCTCGGGCTCCTCGTTCGGCCGCCGCGACGACAAGCCGCGCTGGAAGCGCAACGGCTGATCGGTGACCGGCACCGACCGGCCCTGATCCACCGAAGCGGGCCCACTCCTCGGAGTGGGCCCGCTTTGTCGTGCTCACGCTGCTAAGCTCCGGGGGCCCGTGCATCGGGCAATCACTTCTGTTCCGAGGGGCCCCACACCCTCCGAAGTTCTGGAGACGCGCCGTGCCGTGGTGCCGCGCGCTCGTTTCGGGGAGGGCCCTTGAAGGGCGTAGAGAAGAGACCGGCACGTACGCGCGCGCTCGCGGGCGGTGCCGTGGTCGCCATGGCCGGTGCGCTGCTGCTGCCCGCCGGAACTCCGGCAGGTGCCGCCGACGGGCCCGCCGAGTCGGTGATCGCCGCGCAGCCCCGCTTCCTGCCGCGGTCCGAGCAGCTGTACACCGCGGGCGAGTCCGGGTACCTCCACATGCAGGAAGGCACCAGCGGCGTCCAGTGGAGCGACGGCGCCTCCGACGCCGCGCGGGCGGTGGCCAACGGTACGCTCAACACCGGGCTGGGCGCGATCCGGGCCGCCTCCCCCTCCCGCGCGGTGACCGTCACCGACCTCGGCAGCGGGGACAAGACCTCGTTCACCGTGCCGACCGGGCAGAGCTGGTACAACACGTACAACGAATCCGTCCTGATGACCTTGGTCAACGACACCGTCAAGGGCGCCACGACCGAGGTGCACCTGATCGCGGCGGACGGCACCGACAAGGCCACGACCCAGCTGCCCGCAGGGCTGGTCATCACCGGTCTGGCCGCTCAGGACCGGCACGGCGCGGTGCTGAAGTTCCGCGGCGCCGACGGCACCCACCTCTACGCCGTCGACTACTCCACCGGCGCCGTCACCGAGGTCTTCGCCTCGCTCTCCCGGAGCGAACTGCCCACCGCCTTCGCCCTGTCGAAGGACACGGTGCTCGGCTACAAGCCCGCCGCGCTCACCGCGTTCACCACCGAGCGCGGCCGTGCCGACGCCCCGGTCGTTCGCACCACGGTGCCGGGTCCGACGGGCTCCACCTCCACGCCGGACGCGTCGATGGCGCTCGCCGGCCACCGCATCCTGGTCTCCCACCGCGAGGCCCAGCCGACCTACTCGCAGGGCCAGAAGCTGTACGGCGTCACGATCGGCGGCGGCGCCACCGAACTCCTCGCGCACACCGGGGAACGGTTCGCCACGGCCCCCGACGGCAGCGTCCTCGCCGTCGGCGGCAGCGGTGCCGGGGACTGGGCGGTGCGCCGGTACACCCCGGACGGCGGCTCCTCCGTGGTCCGCGAGGTGCCACCGGTGACGGCCGAGATCGATGGTCTGTCCGTCGCCGCGGGCCGGCTGTCCGTGGCGTCCCTGAACGAGGGGGACTCGGAGCTCGGCCTGTACACGTATGACCTGGACGCCTCCGGCAGGCCGGGCGAGCGCGCGCTGAGCCACATCATCGGCAGCTATTACGCGAACTGCGCGACGGGCTCGAAGTGCGTGGCACTGTACGGCACGGGCAACGGCCAGACCGGCTACTCCACGGGCGGCTCGGTCCACCTCCCGATCGACGGGGGCACCTTCGACCTGGTCAGTCTGCCCGGGGTCACGGACGCCCGGATCGCCGACATCTCCGGCCGGTACGTCCTGATGGAGTCGGCCGCCACCAAGAAGCAGTACATCGCCGACAGCGAGGAGAACTCCGCCGACGAGATCATCCACACCCGCACGGCCTCCGCCGCCGCCCTGTGGGGCACCAAGCAGTGGAAGCCCGGAACCACGACCGGCAGTGTCAACGCGTACGACCTGAAGACGAAGAAGACGTCCGCCGACGTGAAGCTCGGCTCCGGCTGTGTGCCCAAGGAGCTCCAGGCCGTGGGGCGTTGGCTCTACTGGAACTGCGGCCCCACCGGCAAGGCCGGCGTGTGGGACCTGACGGTGGGCAAGAACATCACCGTCCCCTCGGGCGGCGAGTCGCTGCTGGGCGACGGCTTCCTCGTCCGCCATGACCGCGGCGGCGTGGGCAAGCTGCTCCTCACCGACTTCCACGGCGGCGCGGGCACCTCCGTCACCACCCGCGACGTCGCCGACCTGCCCGCCGGGGACCTGCCGACGCAGCGGCACATCACCTGGGACGTCGACCGGTACACCGGCACCGTCGTCTGGGCCGACGGCGACCAACGCATCCACATC
Organism: Streptomyces sp. HUAS MG91; assembly: GCF_040529335.1. Classification (GTDB taxonomy): domain Bacteria; phylum Actinomycetota; class Actinomycetes; order Streptomycetales; family Streptomycetaceae; genus Streptomyces; species Streptomyces tabacisoli. Next base: position 4,455,534 of record NZ_CP159534.1, read on the forward strand.
CGGCCCACCGGAGTGCCGCGCACCCCGGTCGCGTCGGTCGAGTCGACCACCGACGACTTCATCAACCTGGGCTGGACGGGCGAGGCCGAGCAGAACATCTGGCACGGGGCGTTCCAGCTCAGCCGCCCCGCCGCCCGCTGGAAGCTGACGTTCAAGGACGTGCACGGGCGCACCGCCCGCACCGTCACCACGGGGAAGGCCCAAGGCGCGCACCTGGCCCTGACCTGGGACGGCAAGCGCGACGACGGCTCGGTCGTGGACGGCGGCCGCTACACCTTCTCCCTCGCCGCGGACGCCGGTGACGGGTACCGCACGGTGCGGTCGGGCACCACGGAGGTCGCGGGCGCGAAGACCACGTACCGCGACTACGACGGCAACGGTTTCGGCGAGCTGTACTCCTTCAGCTCGAAGGGCACCCTGCACGCCGACGAGTTCCACGGCAGCGCGGGCATGTGGTCGTCCTCCAGCTCCGGCTGGCCGACCGGCAACCGCTTCTTCCCCTTCGGCGACCTGAGCGGCGACCGTTGCAACGACGTCCTGGTGCGCACCTCGTCCGGCACGCTCCACCGCTACGACGGCAGCTGCTCCGGCGCGGTCAGCACGAAGAGCCCGCACGTCTCGCTCGGCACGGGCTGGACCGCGTACGACTACCTGACGTGGGCCGGTGACCTGAACCGCGACGGCCGTCCCGACCTGCTCGCCCGCAAGAAGTCCACCGGTGACATGTACGTCTTCGCCGGCACCTCAGCCGGGAAGCTGGGCTCCGGCAAGAAGATCCGCTCGGCCTGGAAGACGTACAACCAGATCCTGGGCGCGGGCGACCTGAACGGCGACGGCGTCGGCGATGTCCTCACACGCGGCACGAACGGCACGCTGTACCGCTACGAGGGAGCGGGGGACGGCACCCTCAAGGACCGCAAGACGGTCTTCACCAAGTGGGGCTCTTCGTACCGCAAGGTCATCGGCATCGGCGATCTCAACTACGACGGGAAGAACGACCTGCTGGTGTACGACACGTCGGGCCGCGTCTGGCGGAATCTGGGCGACGGCAAGGGCTCGTTCTCGTCCCGTGCGCAGGTCTGGGACGGCTACACGAACTACGCGGGCGGTCTCTCCTGACCCCCCACTCCTGACCTTGATCAGGAGCATGTCATGCCCCCGGCGAGGGAATCGCTGGGGGCATGACAAGAGAAGCAGGCGACGAGGCTGACGTGAAACCGCCCCCGACACCGCCCCCGACACAGCCCGGCTCCGACGAGGAACGTCTCGCTCAGCTCGGGTACACGCAGGTCCTGGCCCGCCGGATGTCCGCGTTCTCGAACTACGCGGTCTCCTTCACGATCATCTCGGTGCTCTCCGGCTGCCTGACGATGTACCTGTTCGGCATGAACACCGGTGGCCCGGTGCTCATCACCTGGGGCTGGGTCGGGGTCGGCCTGATGACGCTCTTCGTCGGGCTCGCGATGGCCGAGATCTGCTCGGCGTATCCGACGTCGGCGGGCCTGTACTTCTGGGCGCACCGCCTCGCGCCGGAGAAGAGCGCGGCCGCGTGGGCCTGGTTCACCGGCTGGTTCAACGTGCTCGGGCAGGTCGCCGTGACCGCCGGCATCGACTTCGGCGCGGCGTCCTTCCTGGGCGCGTACCTGAACCTCCAGTTCGACTTCGAGGTGACGCCGGGCCGCACGATCCTGCTGTTCGCGGCGATCCTGATCCTGCACGGCCTGCTCAACACCTTCGGCGTCCGTATCGTCGCCTTCCTGAACTCCGTCAGCGTGTGGTGGCACGTGGTCGGCGTCGCGGTGATCGTGGGCGCCCTGGCCTTCGCGCCGGACCACCACCAGTCGGCCTCGTTCGTCTTCGGCGAGTTCGTCAACAACACGGGCTGGGGCAGTGGCGCGTACGTCGTGCTGATCGGGCTGCTCATGGCCCAGTACACCTTCACCGGCTACGACGCCTCCGCCCACATGACCGAGGAGACGCACGACGCATCGACGGCGGGCCCGAAGGGCATCGTCCAGTCGATCTGGACGTCCTGGATCGCCGGATTCGTCCTGCTTCTCGGCTTCACCTTCGCGATCCAGTCGTACAGCGGCGCCCTCACGTCACCGACGGGCGCGCCCCCGGCGCAGATCCTGCTCGACGCGCTGGGCGCCACGGCGGGCAAGCTGCTGCTGCTCGTCGTCATCGGGGCGCAGCTCTTCTGCGGCATGGCGTCGGTGACCGCCAACTCCCGCATGATCTACGCCTTCTCGCGCGACGGCGCCCTGCCGTTCTCCCGCGTCTGGCACACGGTCAGCCCGCGCACCCGGACCCCGGTCGCGGCGGTCTGGCTGGCGGCGGCGGGTGCGCTCGTCCTCGGCCTGCCGTACCTGATCAATGTGACGGCCTACACGGCGGTCACGTCCATCGCGGTCATCGGCCTCTACATCGCCTACGTCATCCCGACACTGCTGCGGCTGCGCAAGGGCGACGCGTTCGAACGCGGCCCGTGGCACCTGGGCCGCTGGTCCGGTGCGGTGGGCGTGATCGCGGTGACCTGGGTGGCCGTGATCACCGTTCTCTTCATGCTTCCGCAGGTCTCCCCGGTGACCTGGGAGACCTTCAATTACGCGCCGATCGCGGTGCTCGTCGTGCTCGGCTTCGCGGGCGTGTGGTGGCTGGCCTCGGCCCGCCACTGGTTCCTGCGCCGCTCCTGACCCGCCCCGGAACACCGATACCCGATCGGTGTTCCGGGCCCGGCGGGCTATGCTCGGGGGTGCGTCGGCCCGTGCCGACGCGTGGACCGTTAGCTCAATTGGCAGAGCAGTGGACTTTTAATCCATTGGTTGTGGGTTCGAGTCCCACACGGTCTACAGAGAAAGCCCAGCTCAGGCGGTTGCCTGGCTGGGCTTTCGGCGTCCTCAGCCCGCACCCCCCGTCGGCAGCTCCAGCCGCAGCGCGAACCCTCCCTCCGGCGTTCGCTCCGACGTGACGCTGCCGCCCAGGAGCTCGGCGCGCTGGCCCAGGCCGATGAGGCCGTGGTGGGCGCCGGGCAGGCGCAGGGCCGGGCGGGTGGGGGCGGTGTTCGTGATGGTGACGCGGAGCCGGGGGCCGTGGCGCTGGATGCGGACGGTGGCGGCGGCGCCGGGGGCGTGCTTGCGGACGTTGGTCAGGGCTTCCTGGACCGTGCGGTAGACGGCGCGCTGGAGTCGCGGAGGGAGCTCGCCGGAGAGGTTCGTGACCAGTTCCGTCTCGATCCCGCTGGCCCCGATCAGCTGGTGGAGGTCGGCGAGGGAGGGCTGCGGGGTGAGTTCGGTGGGCCGGCTGCCCGAGGCGCGCAGCACGCCGATCATGTGGCGCAGCTCGTCCAGGGTCTGCACGCTGAGCCGCCGGATCGTGGCACCGGCGGCCCGCGCGTCGGCGTCCCGGCTGCCCACCTGGAGCGCTCCGGCCTGCACCGCGATCAGGCTGACCTGGTGCGAGACGACGTCGTGCATCTCCCGGGCGAGCTGGGCCCGCTCCTTCGCCAGCACCGCCTGGGAGGTGAGCAGTTGCTGGTGCTCGCGGGCCTCGGTGATCTCGGCGAGGCGCAGCGAGAGTTCCCGGTGGGCCTGCACGAGCTGGCCGAGGAAGACCGGCGCGGCGGCCGTGGCGAGGGTGTACGTGATGTTGACCAGGACATGGGGCCGGCCGAGGTCCCCGGTCTCCAGGTTCGACCACGGCCAGGGCATGAAGTCGGCGACCGCGAAGGCGAGGGCGCAGCACACCAGGAGGCTGCGGTGCCGGGCGAGCGAGGAGAGCGTGTAGAGCGCGGCCAGGGTGGCGAAGACCGCGTCGGTGAGCAGGGCGGTGGGCAGGGTCAGGACGAAGGCGACGAGGGGCCGGTGCCGGCGCAGGGTGAGCGCGGCCACCGCGAGGAGCGCGACGGCGACGGAGCTCCGGTCCTCGCGGTCGACGTTGAGCCACACGTCCGCCAGGGCGGCGGCCACGAGCGCCGCGTCGGAGGGTTTCACCGGTCGCCCCGGTCGCGGTCCCGGCCGCGCCAGAGGACCCCGGCGCGCTCGGCGAGCAGCGCCGCCTGCACCCGGCTGCCGACCTCCAGCTTCTCCAGCAGGGCGCTGACGTGCCCTTTGACCGTGCCGACGCTCAGGTGCAGCCGGATGCCGATGTCCGCGTTCGCCAGCCCCTCGGCCATGAGGACCAGGACGTCCCGCTCGCGCTCGGTCAGCCGTCCGACGAGGAGGGCGGCGGCGGGCTCGCGGCCGCCCTGGTCCAGGAAGCCGTTCACCACGGTGCGCGTCACCCGCGAGGACAGCACGGTCCCGCCCTCGGCCAGCGTCCGTATCAGGTAAGGCAGTTGCTCCGGATCCGTGTCCTTGAGCAGGAACCCGGCGGCGCCCGACCGCAGCGCGGCGTCGATGTACTCGTCGGCGTCGAACGTGGTGAGCATGGCCACCACCGGCGGGTTCTCCAGCCGGCGCAGCTCGGCCAGTACGGTCAGCCCGTCCACGTCGGGCATCCGGATGTCCAGGAGCACGACGTCCGGCTCCAACTCCCGTACGGACGAAACGGCTTGGCCGCCGGAGACGGCCGCCACCACCTCGATGCCCCCGGTGGCGTCGAGGATGTGCGTGAAGCCCGTACGGACGAGTGCCTCGTCGTCGACCACCAGAACCCGGATCATGCGCGCTCCACTCGCCATGGGCCGTCATCCGATGGGTACCACGCGCGCGGGCGGCCGTCTGCGGTGTTCGCGGGAACGCGGGCCGGTGGACGGCAGGGATCCGGCCGGTCGGCGGGCGGGCTCCCGCCGTCCGGCCGGGGCGGCTTCGGCCGGTCGGCGGATGGGGGCGGCGGGCCGCCGCGTGAACCCTGGGAGGCATGACAGACGAAGGCTCTCCGGTCCCGCCGCGTGCGGCGTTGCGCGAGGCGGCGGCGGTCCCCTCTCCTCTCTCCTCCGCCGCCGCCTCTCCCCCGGTCCCGACCCCGGCCACGGGCACAGGTCGTCTGGTCGGCGTCGATCTGGCCCGTGGCCTCGCGGTGTTCGGCATGTACGCGGTCCACGTCGGTCCCGAGCCCTCGGTGGGCGGGCCCGTGGGTTTCCTGATGGAGGCGGCGCGCGGCCGCTCGGCCACGCTGTTCGGCGTGCTCGCCGGGTTCTCGCTGGTCATCATCATGGGCAGGACCCGCCCGCGCCGGGGCCGGGCCGGCCGGCGGGCGGTCGTACGGGTCGTGATCCGCTCCGTACTGCTCATCGCTCTCGGCTACGCCCTGACGGCGCTGGACACCACCATCGAGGTGATCCTCAGTTTCTACGGACTGCTCTTCCTGCTGCTCCTGCCGTTGTACCGGCTGCGGGCCGCGACACTCGCGCTCCTCGCCGCCGCCGGCGCACTGCTTCTGCCGCAGATCCTCTACGCGATACGGGTGGCCCTCGACGAGGGGAGCTGGGGAGACACGCTCATCTCCTGGGACCCGCTGGCCCGGCTCACCGGCACGGACGGCCTCGTCGAGCTGCTGTTCACCGGCGAGTACCCGGCGCTCACCTGGGCGCCGTTCCTGCTCGCGGGCATGGCGGTCGCCCGCCTCGATCTGACCCGCCCCGGGGTCCGCGCCCGGCTCGCCCTGACCGGCACGGGTCTCGCGGTCCTCGGCTACGGACTGTCCTGGCTCGCCCTGCGCCTGGTGCCCGGCGCGCTGGGCCTCATCGCCTCGGCCACGGACGGCGGTTCGGCCTCCTCGGCCTGGTGGTCCGACACGGTGGGCGATCCCTACGGTGCCGCGAGCACCCCGCTCGACTGGCTGCTGGTGGCCGCGCCGCACAGCCAGACCACGTTCTCCATCGTCGGCAACACCGGTGTGGCGCTGGTGGTCCTGGCCGGCTGCCTGGCCGTCGTCGACCGCATGCCGCGTCTCACCCGGGCCCTCGCGCCCGTCGCCGCGGTCGGCACGATGGCGCTGACCGTCTACGCCCTGCACATCGTCGCGCTCTGGCTGCTGACCGACGTGTGGTCGGTGCCCGCGGCCGACAGCGACACGATGGCGGCGCTCCCCATGCTGCTCGCCTTCATCGCGGGCGCGCTGCTGCTCGCCGTCCTGTGGACCGCCCGCTTCCGGCGCGGCCCGCTGGAGCAGCTGCTGCGCCTCGCCGCGCTGCCCGCGCGCCGCGTCCGATGAGCGTTCCCCCCGATGCGTGTGCCCGGGCCCGACGGCCCGGGCACACGCGTTCGTGGAACTAGCCGTTCACGCAGGCGTTGCCGAACGCCGGGTTGAGCAGGCCGATCACGTTGACCGAGTTGCCGCAGACGTTGACCGGAACGTCGATCGGCACCTGGACGACGTTGCCGGACAGCACGCCGGGGCTGTTCGCCGCGAACCCGGCGGCGGTGGCCCCGTCGGGACCGTCCTGCGCGGAGGCGACGGCAGCGGAACCCAGAACCGCGGTCCCGGCCAGGACCGTGGCGGCTGCGAATGCGCGAAGACGCATCGTTTCTCCCTAAAAGGTGAGGGGAATATGACGCGTCAATCACACCGCCGCCGGGTGCGCGGGACGGCGAATTGAGCCGTAGGCGGGCGTGTCCCGCGGACGGTCAGCGCCCCCGGTGCGGCGCCTGGTCCACCCGCACCCAGCCGCGCGCGGGCCGGACCGGACGGGCCGGTGGAGGCCCTGGTACCGCCCTTCCGTGGGCCTGCCACAGGCGCACCACGGTCTCGTAGATCGGAGTGTCCGACGGAGGATGCGACGGAGCATTCGACATGCTTGTCGGATCGTTTCTCTTCATCTCCATGGCCTGCTCAACGAAGTGCGGCGGCCGGAAGAACGGACCGTTATCCCGGTGCAATGAAAATGAGGGGGAATCAGTCCTTCTGAAGGAACCGGGCCAGCCGCGGCCCGAGCCGGCGCTTCAGCGACCGCAGCGCTCCGGTTCCGTTCACCACCCGGTCCACCTGGTAGTACAGCCGCGGCGGTACGTGCGGCAGCAGCGGGGAGTGGCGCTGTCCGAGCAGGGCGAACATCTGGGCGGGCGGCAGATGGACGTAGCGCGGCAGGTTCTCGTACCAGCCGGCGCTGAGCCGGGCCGCGCTCTGCAACGGCAGCAGCGCGTGCCGCCGGGTCCGCTCGTAGCGGCCGAGGGCGGCGGCGAGCGGAGCGTCCCCGTCCAGGGCCCGCGCCAGCGCCATCGCGTCCTGCATCGCCAGGGTGGTCCCCGCGCCGATGGAGTAGTGCGTGGTGTGGGCGGCGTCGCCCAGCAGGACCAGATTGCCGCGGGACCAGGTCCGGTTGGTGACCGTGCCGAACCGCTGCCACTGCGCGGGCCCGTCCACATCGGTCCGGCCGATCAGCGGGTGCCCGCGCAGCGGCTCGGCGAAGAGGTCCGCGAGCAGCTTCAGGGCGACGTCCCGCTCCAGCGCGTCGAGGCCGAGCCCGCTCCAGGTGGCGGGCGAGCACTCGACGATGAAGGTGCTGTGCTCGCCGTCGAAGCCGTACGCGTAGGCCCAGATCCAGCCGTGGTCGCTCTCCACGAAGGCGAAGGTGAAGGACCGGAAGACCTGCGTCGTGCCGAGCCAGACGAACCGGTTGTGCCCCGGCACGGTCCGGGTGCCGAAGTGCTCCGGGTGCGCGTCGCGCAGCGCGCTGCGGGCGCCGTCGCCCGCCACGACCAGGTCGCCGTCCAGGTCGGGGTCGCCGGGGGCGACCGTCCGGCCGTAGGACAGCTCGACGCCGAGCTCGGACGCCCGGCCGGCCAGGATCTCCAGCAGCCGGTGGCGGCCGATCGCGAAGCCCGTGTCACCGTGGTGGACCGTGGTCCGGCCGCCGATGTGCGCCACGCCGTCGGTCCACCGCACCGAGTGCTCCTCGATGGCGCGCGCGGACTCGGCGTCGTGCGCCGTGAGGGTGTCGAGCATGTCCGGCCAGTAGGTGACGCCCCAGCCGTACGTCGACCCGGCGGGGTTCCGTTCGTGGACGGTGACGTGGCGTCGCGGGTCCCGCAGTTTCAAAAGGATGGACAAGTACAGCGACGCGGGCCCTCCGCCGGCGCAGACCACCTTCATACGTCCTCCTCCGCTGCGGGCGACTCCCCGGGACACCGGGGACACCCGGGAAACGAGAGGGCGCCCGTCTGGTTCCTGGTGCACTGTGGGGGAGGGGGCGACGGAAAGGCGTACCCATACATGTTCCTCACCCGGTGTGCGGTCCTGCTCGTGGCGGCGGCCCTGGCCCCGCCCTTGGCGACCGCGTCCCCCGCGACGGCGGACACCCACGACCCGCCGGCGCTGCTGACGGCCGCTCAGTGCCGGGCGCGCGGAGGCGTCCCGGCGTTCCGCGTCTTCGGCGGCGGTGACGCCTACCGGTGCGTCAAGCGGGTCACCGGCGCCGGTCCCGCGGCCGGCGGAACGGACACCGGGTTCGCCTACGTCCGCCGCCCGCACTTCGACCTGGACTATCTGGCACCCGCCGAATGCCAGGCCGGCGGCGGCGTCCTGCGCTGGGAGGACGACGGCGACGCGGGCGGCGGCACGCAGATGTGCCGGGGCGGCGTGTACGACAAGAAGACGGTGGTCCCGGCCTTCTGACGCACGGATCGCGGAACGGGTGCCGCCGGATTCCCGCCCTTTTCAGGATGTATCCACGTAAAAGCCGTTACTGCTGATGGGGCGTGGCCGTTGAACAGGCCGACGGCTGCGACCACGCGGCCGCACTGCCAAGCAAAAGGAGAACGTGATGTCTCGCATCGCGAAGGCAGCCGCTGTCGCCCTCGGCACGGGTGCCGTGGTGATCAGCGGCGCCGGTCTGGCCATGGCCGACGCGGGTGCCCAGGGCGCTGCCGCCAACTCGCCGGGCGTCCTGTCGGGCAACCTGCTCCAGGTCCCCGTCCACGTTCCGGTCAACGCCTGCGGCAACACCGTGGACGTCATCGGCCTGCTGAACCCGGCGTTCGGCAACACCTGCGTGAACAGCGACGGCGGCGACGCCGGCTACGGCGGCTGACGCATCGCAGCGTACGCGGACCGACGAGGGCCCCCGGCACACGGTGCCGGGGGCCCTCGTGCGTCCCGCGACGGTCACACGTACCGGTACAGGCTCTTGTGTTCGAGCATGTCGCGGATCGGTGTGTTCCAGGGCGTCATGGTGTCGCCCGCGATCAGGATCTTCTTGCGCTGCGCGTCACCGAGGCCGGGGCGCTCGGCGGGCAGATAGGGCGCCGCGTCGGGGTGCCGCTCGTGCCACCGCGACCAGCACAGGTCGACGAAGGCGTGGTGCAGCCAGAACACGGGGTCGTTCACCGAACCGGCGCCCAGCATGTGGCCGCTCACCCAGCGGTGCACCCGGTTGTGGTTGTACCAGGTGCGGTCCCCGAGGCGGCTGGGCCAGCCCTCGAACGCGTTGCGGAACCCGCTGGACGCCGTGGAGTTCCAGGGACTCGCGTCGTACGCGGACTCCCGCATCGCCGACTCCAGCTCGGCCTTGTCCGGCAGCTCGAGCGGGGCCTGCGGCCGCCCGAAGTCCCGCATCAGGAAGTCGCCGTCGGTCACGGCCACCGTGACGGTCCAGTGGCCGTGCGCGCGGGCGAACGGCCCGGTCGTCACCCGCCGGTCTCCGCCGCGGCCGTTGCCGCCGAGGAAGTCCTCGCCCCACAGCGAGGCGGCCGGCGTCCGGTCCGCCGTCCAGTCCCAGTACGGGACCGTGACCCCCGCGTCCACCTTCTGCAGGGCCCGTTCGAACTCCAGCAGGAACTTGCGGTGCCAGGGGAAGAACGACGGCGTCATGTGCGCGACGCGCAGACCGCCGTCACCGTCCCCCTGGTAGAAGTCGATGTGCGTGCGCACGAAGTCGTCGTAGCGGCCGCTCTTCTTGACCGCAAGCACGGCGTCCACGAAGCGCCGCTTCTGCGCCTTGGTGAGCGTGTTCTGGTTCTGCCGGGTGTGCACCATCGGCGCTCACACCTCCCCGGCGTGGTCGCGCAGCTCCTGGCCGCCGAGCTCGGCGACGGCCCCCCTCGCCGCGGCGAGAGGGGTGGCGTACGAGTCGTAGTGGTCGACCATGCTCAGGTACGAGCCGTCGGCCCGGCGCATGAGGTGCAGCGGCCGGCCGTCCACCATGACCTGCCAGGCGCCGCCCGCCCCGGCGGCCCGGCTGCCCGTGATCCGCCGCCCCCGGTACATCTCGTCGAACACCTCGGGCGCCGCGGCCGCTCCGGCCCGTGGGTCGGAGCGCTGCGGGCGGGGACGCATCCGTACGACGGCGACGGCGGTGGAGAGCGCCCCCAGAAGGACCAGGCCCGCGCCGCGCCGGGTCAGCAGTGCTCTCGCACCCGGCGCCCGGCCCGTGGGCAGGGGAAGTTGGGGATTCACGACCATGTCCTCCTGGAGGTCTGGGGGCCGGGGACCGGCCCCTCGGGGGATCAGCCCAGGGCCAGGTCGGCCCCCGGCTCGGCCTGGACGTCGGGGGTGCCGAGCGCGGCCTGCGGCGCCGACACCTCGGGCAGCCCGAGCCGTTCGGGCCGCGGGCCGCTCAGCGGCGGGTTCACGGAGGCGCCCGGCGTCAGGGTGTGCACGGGGGTGCCCTCGGTGCTCAGCCCGAGCCGGTCGGTCCGCTCGGAGGGCAGCAGCTGAGGCACCGGCACATCGGCGTCGGTGGCGGGCAGTTCGCTGCTCACCGGCAGCCGCGGCAGCGCGTGCTGCGGCAGGACGTGGTCCTGCGAGTACCGGGGCCCTTCGGGCGCCCCCGGCATCGGGACCGGCACCGCGGTGCTCAACTCCGGTACGTCCATGTGCAGTGCGCTCTCCACGCCGCCGAGGGGCACCTCGACGGGCACGTTCGCCGACGCGACGGCGGGGGTGGCCCCGGCCGCGGCGGCGATGCAGCCGGCCAGCACAGCGATCGTTCCTCGTACCTTGATGCTCATTTCGGATGCTGTCTCTTTCCATTCGGGATTGATGACGCATCAGGGGTAACGAACCTTCTTGCGTATCAGTGCAGAATTCCCTCGGCGGGACTAATCCGCAGATAGTGCACCTCCCGGACCGCCGATCTGAAGGACAATCAATCTGTCGGCGCGGGGGAGAAGATCGAGGTCTTCCAAGGTGAAAATTCTGCTGATCGATGAATGCGCCTGGGGCATCAAGGCGTTGGAGGCGGCGCTCGTCCCGCTGGACGTCCCGACCGCCGGCGTCTCCTCCAACGACGCGGCGCTGAAGACGCTGATACGGGGCGGTGTGGGCCTGGTCGTGCTGGTGCTCGGGCGGCCCGGAGCGGACCGGCTGGAGGTCGTCCGGTACATGCGGCGGATCGGCCCGATGCGCTGCATCCCGGTCATCACGGTGTCCGACCGCCGGTATCTGGCCGGATTCGTGGTCGAGGCGGCCGAGCTGGAGGTCGCGGACGTGCTGACGACGCCGCTGGACCCGCAGGCGCTGCGGTTCAAGGCCCGCTACCTCCTCACGGTCCACGGACGCTGCGGAACCGATCACCCGTCGTGTTCCTGATCCGGGCAGGGGGCGACCAGGGGAAATCACGGAGAGTGACGAAATGTGACGCTCGGCGCGACAAGTGCGGAGTGCGGCATTAGCGTCGTTCGTGTCCCGAAGTACCACAGATTGGACTTCCCCCATGAAGCAGATCGTCCGGCGGACCTCCGTGGCCGCCCTGATCGCCGCCGCCGCCCTCGTGCCCCTCTCGGGCGCCGCGCAGGCCGCCACGACCCAGGCCCCCGCCCGGTCGGTGGCCGCCGCCCACCCGTGCGGTGACGACTGGGAGTGCCACCACCACTGGCACCACCACGGTCTCGACCTCGGTCTCGGCCTCGGTCTGGGCCTCGGCTGACCGAGCCACAGGGAAGCAGTGCGCCGCGGTGCGGCGGGGCGGGCCGTCGACACGGCCGGCCACCGCCGCACCGCGGTCGCGTGTGTGCGGTCCGGACCGGTCGGTGCTCAGCCGCGGATGCGGCGGATGGGCAGAATGCAGTGGGCGGCCGCCGTCAGGGTCTCTTCGGCACCCGCGAACTTCTCCAGCTCGCCCTCGGCGACCGGCTGTCCGGGGGGAGCGGTGGGCCAGGGGCGGGTGGTGAAGACGAAGTACGCGCTGCCCCGCGCGTCGGCGGCCTCCAGCCACTCGGGGGGCACCTGGCACTGGGCGTTCAGCATCGGCATCGTGACGACGGCCTGGCCCGCCTCGACGAGCAGCGAGACCGGGAAGCTGGGATGCCGGGAACCGTCGTGGACCGTGGTGCCCAGGGTCAGCCCGTTGTTGAGCAGGAGCGCCCGCACGGCCGTCTCCGCGCCCTCGGGGCCCGCCGGGGAATCCCCCATGGAGTAGGCGAGGAGGAAAGGCATGTCGTCTTCCTCACCGACGTGTTCCCCACTCCAGGCGATGACAGCGAGGGTTCCCAGATCCGCTGCCCGAAACGTGGTGTCAATACTCGACGTTGAAGTCACCGAGGAAGCCTAGCGAGACAACGGCCGTCCATTGCGGCGCTGTCACTCCATTGGTGGAACGCGGGGCACTCGAATTGATGTCGGAGAACGCCGAAGGCTGGTCCGGGAACACCTGAGTTCCGAACCAGCCTTCGATACATGGCTCGACGTGCGCGGGGAAAACGCGGCGTCGTGTCAGTTGTTGACGGCGGTGTTGCCGAAAGCCGGGTTCAGGCCGGCGATGCCGTTGACCGTGTTGCCGGAGACGTTGACCGGAACGTGCACCGGAACCTGGCCGACGTTGCCCGAGGCGACGCCCGGCGAGCCCACCGCGGCACCCTCGGCGCCGGCGTCGGCGAAGGCGGCACCGGAAGCGGCACCCGCCGCGAGGCCGGCGGTGGCAAGGACAAGAGCGGCCTTCTTGGCAGTGTTCATTTTCACGAACCTTCCGTCGGGGGGTTTCCGGGATCGTATGGGCGTGCTTCGCGGGAGACGCCGGAAAGACACACCCTCGTAAACCCTTCGCCTGTTCGGATCAACGGACCAGGGGCATTACTTGCCGAGCGGAAGACCGCCGAGCAGGTCGGTGGGGGCCGCGGCGCCGCCCGGGTTCAGCTGGTCGGTGGCGCCCGTCACGGTGTCCACCGCGCCGCCCTTCGGGTCGAGCAGGTTGCTGCTGACCGGCTGGGCGTCGAGCGTCGGCTGGCTGGCGATGGTGTCCAGGGCGCCGTTCAGGCTCGTGGGGGCGAGGTCCGAGGCAAAGGCGGGCGCGGCGGCACCGGCGATGACGAGGGAACCGGCGACAACGGCAGCGGCCTTCAAAGACTTCATTGTTTATCCTTTCCTCGATGACTATTCCGTCATCGGCATGGAATATTCACCGCGGGGCATTCTGAATGTGCGGTGTTCGGCTTCTTCTTGCTCAACGACCGTCTTCGCCGACGGAAACTCCGGAATGCGCCGGTTCATTGATCCCCACTCGAAAGAACGGTTCCTCGGCGTAAATATGAATTAACGTGCGCAGCTCGAAAACCCGCCCGGGGCAGGTCGTGGGACCTGCCCCGGGCGGGCTGCGAACGCGGGTGCGGTTACGAGGTGGCGGGGGTCTGGGGGAGAGCCGGCGCCTGCGGGAGGGCCGGGGTCTGAGGAACGGCCGGGGCCTGGGGGACGGACGGGGTCGCCGGGAGCGACGGCGTGGTCGCGGCGGGCAGCTGCGGCAGCGCGGGCAGGCCCGGCAGGTCGGGGGCCGGGAGCGCGCCGCTCAGGAGCGTGGCCGCGAGGACGTTGACCAGGCCGGTCACGACGGCGGGCGCCTGCGTGGGGAGCGCCTTGACGTCGCCGGACGTCGCGGACTTCACCAGCGCGTCGACCGCGGCCTGGAGCGCGGTCAGGGCCTCCGCCTGGACGTCCTTGACGGCGGGCGGTGCTTTCGCGTCGTCAGGAACCGCCGCGTCGGGAGCCTTCGGCACCGGAACCGCGGCGGCCTGCTCCTTCGCGGTGTCGATGGCGGACTTGACCGCGTCGGCGTGCTTCTGGGCCTCGTCCGCGGGCAGCTTGCCGTCCTTCGTCTTGAGGACGGCGTCGAGCAGGCCGGTGACCGGGGTCATGACGCCGGCGGTGTCCTGGAGGGTCTTGACCTGGTTGAGCAGGGTGGCGGCGTCGGGAGCGGCGGTGGATGACACAACCGTGCGGCTGGCGCGCTCGTCGGCGGAGTCCGCGGCGAACACGGGTGCCGCCGCACCGATCAGGAGGGACGCGCAGAGAGCGGAGGTCGCGATGCGCCGTACGGGCAGAGCAGGCATTTCTTTCCCCTTCGAGGGCGTGTTGGTGCTTGAGATCACCGTGAGATGCCTCACGACAACCCGCAACCGAGTGACCGCCCTGCGTGACGGGATCGCCCCGTGTCGGTGCCGTTCTCCCTGGTCGGGCCCCTGCGGCCGCCTGCGGGCCGCTGCGTCCGAATGGGGCAGACAACGAAGCAGCCGCCCCTGGAGAAGGGGCGGCTGAGGAAGAGTCAGGCTCCGTGGGTCAGCTGTTGACGCAGCTGTTGCCGAACGCCGGGTTCAGCAGACCGATGACGTTCACGGTGTTGCCGCAGACGTTGACCGGCACGTGCACGGGCACCTGCACGACGTTGCCCGACACGACGCCGGGGGAGTTGGTGGCGGCACCCTGCGCGCCGCTGTCGGCGGCGGCGATGCCGGCGGTGCCGGCCACGGCGGCGGCGGCCATGGCGGAGAAGACGACTGCCTTCGCGGTACGCGACATGAACATGCTCCTTGGGTCGTTCCGTACGGCCGGGACAGGCGCCCGGCTCGTGTGCAACGGACGACGCGCCAGAGAGTTTCGGCTCCGAAAGAGTGAATACCGATTGGTTCGTTGAAGTGGATCGCGGAGTGTCGACACCGGGGGACCGGTAATTTCACAACTCCAACACACATCGTGTATGAAGTGGAACTCACTTTCTGGCCGCTATTGTGGGCCGCCCCCTGTGCAAGGGGTCTGGCCTCCGTGCCGCGGTTGGATAAGTGTGACTTTCTTATTTCCCGGGTGTTGTAGAGCGTCTGCCTCATTCCTGAAAGGGACGCCGGCCATGCGTAATTCGAAAGGTTGTTTCCTGCGTCGCCTGACGGTGGGACTGCTGTCGCTGGCGGTGTTGCCCCCGCTGTGCCAGACGGCGTCGGCGAGCCCCTCGGCACCACCGGAGCCCGCGGCGGAGAAGCCCGCCCTCCCGTTCACCAGCCGCTACGACGCGGTGCTGCACGGCGGTTTCGTGCGCGCGGCGAACTCCGCCATCACGTGCCGGGGCGCGGCGTCGGCCAAGAACGTCGGCTGCGCCGAGGCGCGGGCGGGCGCGACGGCGGCCAACGGCGACTTCGACATGTTCTACACGGACGTCGACCGCGACCCGAACACCTACAACTCGACCCGCGCGGAGGTCCGCGTCCCCGAGGGGGCGCGGGTCACCTACGCGCGCCTGTACTGGGGCGGCAACCTCCGCGTCGGTGAGCAGAAGCCCCCGCGCGACAACGGCCGTGTCCTGGTCTCGGAGCCCGGCGGCGAGTACAAGCAGGTGCTCGCCGACACCGTGGTCGGCCACCGGGTCGCCAACGGCGCGGACGCCTACCAGGCCTCGGCGGACGTCACCGATCTGGTGCGCTCCAGCGGGTCCGGCCTCTACACCGTGGCGCAGCTGAACGTCGCCATGGGGCGGACCGCCGCCGGGGCCTGGGGCGGGTGGACGCTCGTGGCCGCGTACGAGAAGCCGTCCGAGCCGCTGCGCCATCTGTTCCTGCGGGACGGCTTCGACACGTTCACCCGTGCCGCCTCCGCCCAGAAGGTGCACGTACCGGCCGCGTTCCCCGAGGGGGCGCGCGGCTACGCGGGCCTGGTCGCCTACAACGGCGACCGCGGCCGGACCGGTGACTCCCTGACCGTCTCGGCCGGCCGGGGCCGCCCGGTGGCGCTGTCCGACGGGGCCAACCCGGCGGACGACGTCCTCAACTCGACCATCGGCCAGCCGGGGACGCAGCCGGAGCGCGTCCCGGCCCACGACAACACCCTCGGCTACGACTCCGACGTGTTCCCGCTCGACCGGGCCGTGGCCCGCGGCGGCGACGCGCTGGACTTCCGGCTGGCGTCGACCGGGGACCCGGCCTGGGCCGGGGTGCTCTTCGGCGCGGTCGACGCCCGGTCCTAGGCCGGACCCGACCCAGCCGCTCTCTCTCAGTTCTGCCAAAAGAGGCGATGCATGTGACGTCCGCACCCTTGCCGCCGCACGTTCTGCACGTGACCCAACCGGTCGACGGCGGAGTGGCGCGTGTGGTGGCCGACCTGGTGCGCATGCAGCGCGCCGCGGGGATGCAGGTGTCGGTGGCCTGCCCCGCCTCGGGCGAGCTTCCCGGCCGGCTCGCGGCCCTCGGCTGCGAGGTCCTGGAGTGGGAGGCCTCGCGCGCGCCGGGCAGGCAGGTGCCGGGCGAGTGCCGCCGGCTGGCCCGGCTCGTGCGCCGCGTTCGGCCGCAGCTCATCCACGCGCACAGTGCCAAGGCGGGCCTGGTCAGCCGGCTCGTCGTACGGGGCCGGATCCCCACCGTCTTCCAGCCGCACGCCTGGTCGTTCGAGGCGGTCGGCGGGCTCGGCGCCCGGCTGGCCCTGACCTGGGAGCGGCGCGGGGCGCGCTGGGCGTCCCGGCTGATCTGCGTCAGCGGCGCCGAACAGCGCACCGGGAGCAGCCACGGCATCGAGGCGCCGTGGCGGCTCGTCCCGAACGGCGTCGACCTGGAGCGGTTCCGCCCCGAGGGGCCCGCCGCGGAGGCCGGGGCCGGCGCGGGCCCGCTCGTCGTGTGCGTGGGACGGCTGTGCCGGCAGAAGGGCCAGGACGTCCTCGTCGAGGCATGGCCGGACGTGCTCGCCACGGTGCCGGGGGCGCGGCTTGTCCTGGTCGGCGACGGCCCCGACCTGGACCCGCTGCGGGCCGCGGCACCGCCGTCGGTCCGCTTCGCCGGGGCGGTCGCCGATCCCGCCCCCTGGTACCGGGCCGCGGACCTGGTCGTCCTGCCCTCGCGGTGGGAGGGCATAGCGCTGGCTCCGCTGGAAGCCATGGCCTGCGGGAAGCCGGTGCTGCTCACGGACGTGGACGGAGCCCGCGAGAGCCTGCCGCCCCCACTGGCCCGCCGGTGCCTGGCCCCGCCGGACGACCCCGCGGCCCTCGCCGGCGCCCTGACCGGGCTGCTGCGCGACGCCGACGCGCTGCGCGACCTGGGCCGGCAGGCCCAGGGCCATGTGCACGCGCACCACGACGTACGGCGGACGGCCGGAGCCGTCACGGACGTCTATCGCGAACTTCTGGGTCTGGAGACCTCCGAGTGCAGAGAGCCGATCGCGACGTGACCCAGGAACGAACCGTGGCCTCCTCGGCCGCCCAGCGGCACGCCGTGGACGACACCGGCCCGCTCGCCACCGTCATCGCGCAGCGCACCGCGAACAGCAACCGCATCACCTTCATCGGCGGCCCCGCGCAGGGGCACTCCTCGCGGGCCTTCCTGTTCGCGACGGACGCCACCGCCGCACTGCTCGGCACCCTCGTCCTGACGCCCGTACAGCGCCACCCGCTGCTGGTGGCCGGGTTCGTCGTGCTCGTCCTGGCCCTGTACCGCAACGCCGGTCTGTACCGCCGCTTCGACGAGCGGTACATGCTCGACGACCTGCCCGCCGTCGCCGGACGGCTCGCGGTCGCGTGGTGCGTGCTGACGGCCCTGGCGACGCTGCCGCCGCTGGAGCGGGTCTCCCCGCACGCGGTGCTCACCGGCTTCGCCGCGCAGGGCGTCCTCACCTTCCTGGGGCGCTCCCTCGTCTACTGGCGGCGGCGCGTGACCCTCGTCCGGCGGCCCTGCACCACGCTCCTGGTGGGGCCGGAGCAGACCGCCGCGCGGGTCGCGGCCGCGCTCCAGCGCAGCCCGCGCAGCGGCGTCAATCTCGTGGGCGTCGTCAGCGACAGCGCGGCCGAACCGCGCGCCGACGACCCGGCGGCGCCGCTGCCGGTGCTGACGACCGTCGGCGACATGCGGCGCGCGGTCATCCAGAACGGCGTCCGGCGCGCGATCGTCCTCGGCAGCGCCGGCGCGCCGGAACACCTGCCCTGGCTGCGCGGCCTGAGCGAACTGCGCTGCGAGATCTGGGAGTTGGACCCCGAGCCGTCGCCGTACGTCGCGCAGTACCGCGCCCCGGGCCGGCAGCTGGCGGGCTTCCCCGTCCGGCCGCTCGTGGCGCCGCCCTTCCCGCGGCACCCCGGAAAGCGCGCGCTCGACCTGGCGATCTCCTCGCTGCTGCTGGTGCTGGCCAGCCCGGTGCTGCTGACCTGCGCCGTCTGGCTGCGGCTGAGCGAGGGGCCCGGCGTGGTGTTCCGGCAGGAGCGCATCGGCAAGGACGGCCGCCCGTTCACGCTGCTGAAGTTCCGCACCCACCGCCCGGCCGACCCGCTGGAGTCCGCGACCCGGTGGAGCGTCGCCAACGAGCACCGGATGCCGTGGTTCTGCCGGTTCCTGCGGCGCACCTCGCTGGACGAGCTGCTCCAGCTGTGGAACGTGTTCCGCGGCGACATGAGCCTGGTCGGGCCGCGGCCCGAACGCCCCTACTTCGTGGTGCAGTTCAGCGAGACGCACCCCGGCTACAGCGAGCGGCACCGGATGCCGACCGGCATCACCGGGCTCGCCCAGATCAACGGGCTGCGCGGGGACACCTCCATCGAGGACCGCTGCCGCTTCGACAACGCGTACATCGACAACTGGTCGCTGTGGCGGGACATCAGCATCCTCCTGCGCACGGCGTCCGAGTTCTTCCGCCCGACGGGAAGCTGATCCGTGACCGTCCTCCCCGCCGTCACCGGCCCGCGCGCCGGTGCCGGAGCGCCCGTCCACCCGATCGGCAGGACGCTGCGCCGATACGGGCCGGTGCTCCCGGTCCTGCTGCTCATCGCGATGCTCGCGCTGCCTCTCGGGGCGGGCGCGGAACAGGAGGGCAGCGGAGGCACCGGCACCCTCGCCGACGCCGTCTCCGGGCTCGTCGTGATCTTCTGCGCGGTCCGTGCCGTGCGGCACCGGCAGCGCCCGCTGACCCGCACCGCCCTCGTCGTGCTCGGGCTGCCCGTGGTCGCCGTCGCGGTGGCCGCGCTCGGCGCCGACTCGGTCTCCAACGCCCTGGTGGGGATGGCGCGTTACTACCAGATCCTGGTGCTCGTCCCGGCCGCCGTGCTGATCCTCGTACGCGACCGGGACGACTTCCGGCTCGTCGCCTGGGGCCTGGTGGCGCTCGGGCTGTGGCAGGGCGCGCTCGGCGTCTACCAGTACCTGACCGGGACCGGCGCCAGCTACGCGGGCGAGGACATCCGGGCCGTCGGCACCTTCGGCGCCACCGACGTGATGGGCATGTCCACGGTCGTCGCGTACGGGCTCGTGTGCGCGGTCGCCCTGGCGCTCGGCGGCGCCACGGCCCGGGTGCGGCTCACCGCGCTGGCCTGCGCCGCCGGGCTCGTGGTGCCGCTCGCGCTCTCCTTCAGCCGGGGCGCCTGGATCGCGACGGCCGTCGTCTGCGTGGCGCAGATCGTCTGCGCCGGACTGCGCCGCGCCGTCCGCCTGCTGGCGATCGGGGTCGCGGCGGCGGTCGTCCTCGTCGGCGGTCTCGGCGTGGGCACCTCGATGCTGGAGGAGCGCCTCAGCAGCATCACGCAGGTCACCGCGGCGCCGGACCAGTCCGTGACGGACCGGTACACCATGTGGGCCGCGGCGATCGACATGTGGGAGGAGCACCCGGCCACCGGTGTGGGGCTGAAGAACTTCCCCGCCTACCGCGACAGCCACGCCTCCCTCGCGCTGTCCGCGGGCAGCGACGTGGCCGGCGCCGGCGCCTCCTTCCGCCGCCAGCCGCTGCTCTCGCCGCACAACATGTACCTGCTGGTCCTCAGCGAGCAGGGGCTGCTCAGCCTGTGCGCCATCGTCGGGGCGTGGGCCGCGATGCTGGTGTGCGGGGTGCGGCGGCTGGTGACGGCGCACCGGCGCCGGGCGGGCGGGCTCGACTGCGCGCTGATCGCCTGCGGGCTGCTCGTCTGGCAGCTGATCGACTTCGTGTACGCGGACATCGGCGGGCCCTCCACGGTGCTCACCTCCGTGGTGTTCGGCCTGGCCGCGTGGTGGGCGCTGGCGCCCGCCGCCGACGGTGCCTCCCGCGAGGCGGCGGCCCGGCGATGAAACCGACCCTTCCCGCCGGCGGCGACGAGACCGTACGCCCGCGCGCGGTCCCGGCCCAGCCGACGGCCCCGGCCCCGCCCGACCCGGGCCGCGACACCCACGGCTCGTCGAGCACCTTCCTGGCCAGGGCCGCGCTCCTGACCGCCGTGCTCTCCGCCGCCGGATCGCTGCTCGGCCTCGTGCGCGACCAGACACTGGCCCATCTCTTCGGAGCGGGCAGCGAGACGGACGCCTTCCTGGTGGCGTGGACCGTGCCCGAGGTGGCCGCGACCCTCCTCATCGAGGACGGCCTGGCCTTCATGCTGGTGCCCGCCTTCAGCGCGGCGATCGCCCTGCGCGGCAGCCGCGCCGCGCACGGGCAGGACCCGGTGCGGGCCCTGGTGGCCGCCTCGCTGCCCCGGCTGACCCTCGCCTTCCTCGCCTCCGGCCTTGCCCTGATCGCCGGAGCGCCCCAGCTGGTGGAGCTCCTCGCGCCGGGCCTGCCCGATCCGCAACTGGCCGTCGACTGCACCCGGCTGACCGCGACCTGCATGCTGACCTTCGGGCTCACCGGGTACTGCAGCGCCGCGCTGCGCGCCCACAGCAGCTATCTCGCCCCGGCCGCCATCTACGTCGCGTACAACACCGGCATCATCGCCACCCTGCTGCTGCTCGCCGACCGCTGGGGCGTGCGCGCCGCGGCGGCCGGGGTCGCGGTGGGCGGCTGCCTGATGGTGCTGGTGCAGGCGCCGGTGCTGCGCCGCCGGCTGACCCGCGCCGAGCCCGGGACGCAGGTCCTCCAGGGGGCGTCCGGCGACGGCGGACCGGCGCAGAAGCAGTCGCTGAACATGATGCTGATCTCCACCGTGCTGCTGTTCGCGCTGTGCCGTCAGTCGCAGGTCTTCATCGAGCGCTTCCTCGCCTCGTCCCTGCCGTCGGGCGCCATCTCGCACCTCAACTACGCCCAGAAGGTGGCGCAGTTGCCAATGGTGCTGTCCCTGATGCTGTGCACGGTCACCTTCCCGGTGGTGGCGAAGGCGCTGGCGCGCGGCGACACCGAGCGGGCCCGCGACCGGGTCGAGCGCGACATCGCGCTCGCCGCCTGCATCGTGCTGTCCGGCGCCGCCGTGGTGTTCGCGTGCGCGCCGCAGATCATCCAACTGCTTTTCCAGCGGGGCGCGTTCACCGCCGAGGACACCGCCGCCACCGCGTCCATCATGCGCATCTACTCGCTGGGTCTCCTCGGGCACTGCCTCGTCGGCGCGCTCGTCCGCTCCTACTTCTCCGCGGGCCGGCCCACCTGGTACCCGGTGGTCTCGATGGCGTTCGGGATGACGCTCACGGCCGGGGTGGGCACCCTGACCGTCGGCACCTGGGGAGTGGCCGGGATCGCCGCGGCCAACGCCCTCGGCATCACCTTCACCGCCGTCCTGCTGCTGACGGCGATGGACCGGCGCAGCGTCCCCGTCCGGCTGCCCAAGGTGCTCCTCGAACTCGGCAAGACGCTGTTCGCCGCCGTGGCCGCCACGGCCGCCGGCCTGGTGTGCGCGGCGCGGGTCGGGCAGCCGCTGGGATCCCTCGCCGTCGGGTGCCTGGCCGTCGCGACCGTCTTCGGCCTCCTCCTGTGGGCCCTGAACGTCCAGGCGTTCGTACCCGCCGTCCGCTTCGCGACCAGAAAGCTCCGCCATGTCCGCTGAAACAGCCCTGAAGGAAACCCCGGGACTCAGATCGAGAGAACTGCTGCCCGGCCGCTCCCCCTGGGTGGCGATGTACCACTCGGTGGACGACTGCGCCGACGACCCGTACAACGTCACCGTCACCCCCGACCGGCTCCAGCAGCAGCTGCGCTGGCTGCGCTCGCGCGGGCTGCGCGGCGTCAGCGTCGCCGAACTCCTGCGGGCGCGCGGCCGGGGCGCCGGGCGCGGCCTGGTCGGCCTCACCTTCGACGACGGGTACGGCGACTTCGTCGAGAACGCGCTGCCGCTGCTGCGGCACTACGAGTGCTCCGCCACCGTCTTCGTCCTCGCGGGCCGGCTCGGCGGCGAGAACGCCTGGGACAGCGAGGGCCCGCGCAAACCGCTGCTGACCCCGCAGGGCATCAGGAAGGCCGCCGCGGCCGGCATGGAGATCGGCTCCCACGGCCTGATGCACGTCGACCTCACCCACGCCGACGAGGACCAGCGCCGGGCCGAGGTCCAGCGCAGCAAGGCGCAGATCGAGGAGATCACCGGCGGCGAGGTCCTCGGCTTCTGCTACCCGTACGGGTATGTGGACTCCGCGACGGTCGAGGCGGTCCGCCGGGCCGGGTACCGCTACGGCTGCGCCATCTCCCCGGGCCCGCTGACCAGCGTGCACGCCATGCCGCGCGTCTACGTGGGGCAGCGGGACACCCCGTGGCGGCTCGAACTCAAGCGCCGGGCCCACCGGGTGCTGCGGCGTCCCTGGCAGGTCGGGGAGTGCGCGCGGTGAAGGTGCTGCACGTCATCACCGGTCTGGGCGCGGGCGGCGCCGAGCAGCAACTGCGGCTGCTGCTGCGGCACGTGCCGGGCACCCACGACGTCGTGACGCTGACCAATCCGGGCCAGGTCGCCGAGGGGCTGCGCCGCGACGGGGTGCGCGTCGTCCACCTCGGCATGGCCGGGAACCGCGACGGCCGCGCGCTGCCCCGCCTGGTGCGGCTGATCCGCGCCGGACGCTACGACCTTGTCCACACCCATCTCTACCGGGCCTGTCTGTACGGCCGGATCGCGGCCCGGCTGGCCGGGGTGCGGGCGGTCGTCGCCACCGAGCACTCGCTCGGCGACACCCAGATCGAGGGCCGCCCGCTGACCCGCTCGGTGCGCGCCCTGTACCGGACGGGGGAGCGGCTGGGCCGCACGACCATCGCCGTGTCGCCCGCGGTGGCCGAACGGCTTGCCGCGTGGGGCGTGGCCCGGGACCGGGTGGCGATCGTCCCCAACGGCGTGGACGTGGACCGGTTCGCCCACGACCCCGAGGCGCGCGTCGCCGCCCGGGACGCCCTCGGGCTGCCCGCCGACGCCTTCGTCGTGGGCGGGGTGGGACGGCTTGTCGAGGGCAAGCGGTTCGACGTCCTGGTCGAGGCGCTGCGCGAACTGCCCGACGACGTCCGCCTGCTGCTGGTCGGCACCGGCCCGCGGGAGGAGGCCCTGCGGGCGGCGGCCGGGCGCGCCGGGGTCCTCGGCCGCCTCGTCCTCGCCGGGGAGCGCCCGCACCTGTCGCCGGAGCGCACCGGCGCGCTCGACCTGCCCGCGCTGCTGTCCGCGATGGACCTGCTGGCCTCGCCCTCCGCCGACGAGGCGTTCGGCCTGGCCGTGGTGGAGGCGCAGGCCAGCGGGCTGCCGGTGCTCTATGCGACCTGCCCCGCGATCGACGACCTGCCGCCGGGTACCGAGGCCCGCGCCGTCCGTGTCCCGGGTGACACCGCCTCGTTCGTCCGTGAGATCCGAAGAGTCCGCGAGGAGCCGGGCGGCGTCAGACAGCCGTCGCGGGCCGCTCTCCACTACAGCATCGCCCGGAGCGCCGCACTGCACCACGACGTGTACGTGACGGCCGCGGGCGCCCCGACGTCAGGAGTGAGTACGTGATGACCGAAACCGCCCAGGCCCAGGACAGGAGTGCCCCGCGCGCCCCGCTCGCCCGCGCCGCCGCCCGCACCAGGAGGCTGCCCCGGTGGTGGCCGCTGCCCGTGGGCCTCGTGGCCGGCGCGCTGGCCGGCGGGGTGTACGGCGCGGTCAGCACCCCGCAGTACACGGCGACCAGCTATGTGATCGCCGTGCCGACCGGGGAGTCCGACTCGATGTCCGCGCTCGGCTTCGCCCAGGCGTACAGCCGGGTCGCCACCCAGGTCGCGGTGCTCAGCGACGCCCAGGTCGCGGCGGGCGTGCCCATCAGCACGCTCCAGTCGAACGTGCGGGCGGAGACCTCCCCGGACGCGCCCATGGTCGCCATCTCGGCGTCCTCGGCCCGGCCCGCGCAGGCGATGGAGATGGCCAACGCGGTCGCCCGCGCGCTCACCGTCAACGCCGGCCACACCAAGGACGACACCCACGTGGAGCTGCTGCGCTTCACCCGGGCCGTCAAGCCGACCGATCCGTCCTCGCCGTCCGCCGCGCTGACCACCCTCGTCGGCGCCAGCGCGGGCGGCCTGCTCGGCGGGCTCGCGCTGCTGGCCAGGCCGCGCAGGACCGCGGCACCGGCCACCGCCACGGTGCCCGCGCCCGCGGTCGCCGACGCGGTGCGGGGCGGCGCCTGATGCCGAGCGGCGCGGCGGCCCCCGTCGTCTCGGTGTGCGCGGACACCGCCGGGTTCGGGGCGCTGCGCGAGGAGTGGAACCGGCTGCACCGCGCCTGCGCGACCGCGACCCCGTTCCAGAGCCACGCCTGGCTCCACTCGTGGTGGCTGTCCTACGGCAGCGCGGGCCGGCTGCGCGTCGTCCTCGTACGCCAGGACGGGCGGCTCGTGGCGGCCGCGCCCCTCATGCGGCGGCTGCGCCCGTTCCCGACGCTGACCCCGCTCGGCACCGACATCTCCGACTTCAGCGACGTCCTGGTCGACGCCGACCCGCCCGGCCCGGCCGACGCCGTGCTCGACGCGCTCGGCGCCGGACTGTGGCGGCTGGCCAGGACCTCCGTCATCGACTTCCGCGAGGTGCGGCCCGGCTCCACGGTCGAGGCCCTGCACGACCGGTGGCGCGGGCCGCGGCGCCGGCTCGACGACTCGGCGTGCCTGGAACTGCCCGCGCTGCCCATGGACGACCTGGTGCAGCGGCTGCCCCGGCCGCGCGCGCAGCGGGCCCGCGCCAAGATGCGCAAGCTGGACGCCACCGGCATCGAGCGCCGGGTGGTGCCCCCGGCCGAGGTCGGCGCCTCCGTACGACGCCTGCTCGAACTGCACCAATTGCAGTGGCAGGAGCGCAAGGTGACGACGGAGCACGTCAAGCCGCGGTTCGCCGAGCACCTGAGCCGGTCGGCCACGCTGATGGCCGAGACCGGTGACGCCGTTGTCACGGAGTTCACCCTGGACGGCACCGTCGTCGCCGCCGACCTGACCTTCGTCTCGCCGCGGCTCGCGGGCGGCTATCTCTACGGCGCGCACCCGGAGCTGCGGGAGCGGAAGATCGACGTCGCCACGATGCTGCTGCGCAGTTGCGCCCAGCACCTCCAGGACGGCTCCCCGGCCGGGGTGCTGAGCCTGCTGCGCGGCACCGAGCCCTACAAGCTCCACTGGCGGCCCGAGCGGCTGGTCAACCAGCGGCTGCTGCTGGCCCGCGCCGGTTCGGCACCGCAGCTCGCGGCGCTGCTCGCCGATGTGCGCGCCCGGTCGCTGGCCAGAGCCGCGCGGCGGGCATGGAAGGAGCGCGGTGGCGACCGGCCCTCGACGTAGAGGACCGGCCGCCACCGCGCTCAGTGGTTCCGGCGGCTCAGGAGCGGCGCTGGAACCAGTCGAACCGCAGGCACAGCTTGCCGCCGAGCCAGTGCTCGATCCAGTCGCCGAGGTCGACCGGCGAACACTGCGGGGGCTGCGTCGGGTTGGTGGGCTCGGTCGGGTTGACGGGCGTGTCCGGCTTGTCGCGGCCGCTCAGCGCCGCCCGGTAGACCGCCGACGCCTTCGGGTTCTTGTCGCACTGCCACACGCCGTGCGGGCAGTAGTCCGTCAGCGTGTTGTAGAGCGGCTTGTGCTCGTCCATCCAGGCGAGCATGCGCCGCATGTACTCGGCGTTGTCGCCGTTGCGGAACAGACCCCACTCCGGGTACGAGATCGGCTTCTTGTGCTCCGCCGCGAAGTCGACCTGGGCCTGGAGCCCGTACGGCTCGGACACCTGCTCGTCGAAGGACTTGTTCTCCGGCTGGTCGTACGAGTCCATGCCGACGATGTCGACGACGTCGTCACCGGGGTAGCACTCGGTCCACGGCACGGCGTCCCGGCCCCGGCTGGGCGTGAAGTCGAAGCGGAACTTCTGTCCCGGCACCGACCGCATCACCGTCACGATCCGTTTCCAGTACGTCTTCCAGGACTCGGGATCGGGACCGCACCGGTGGGTGTACGTGGTGCCGTTCATCTCCCAGCCGAGCACCACCACGGTGTCCGGCACGTCCAGGTCGACCAGGTGCTCGGCCAGGGCGCGGTAGTGCTGGTCGAAGTCGCCCCGCGCGCCCTGTTCGAGCAGCTTGCGCACCTCGGCGTCCGGGACGCCCTCCTCGTTGCGCTCCAGCATCGGCACGTTGAGGACGAAGAGCCGGTCGTCGCGCTCCTTGCGCCACTCGGCCCAGCTCTCCAGGAACGACTGGTCGCCCTCGATGTTGCTCCACCGGTCGCCGGGCAGATAGGTGTGCCCGACCCGCAGATCGGCTCCGCCGAGCCACTGCGACAGCTGAGCCATCCGGGTCACGCCCCGGGGCCCGTAGTCCAGGTAGGCGCCGAACGCGGGGAACTTGGGCGTGCCCTTGCCGGGCTCCTCGCTGGGCGACGCGGACGTGGTCGGTGTGCCGGTCGGGGGGCCGGTCGGCGTGGCGGACGGCACCGGGTCCTGACTGCCTGACACGCTCGGCTCCGGCGCGGGCTGTTCGCTCGCGCCGGCCGGGTCCGGGGCCGTGGGGCTCGGCTCGTCCGAGCCGGACGGCCACCACGGGACGGGGTTCGTTCCGGTGGTCGGGGTCGGGTCGGGGCGCGGACTGGCGTCCGCCGATTCCGTGGTCACGGATCCTGACGCGACCATCAGCGAGACCAGGACCCCCGCGGTGATCAGCGGAAGTCGTCTGTTCTTCGTCCAACGGCGTTCTGCGGCCATGCCTTGCTCCTCGTGCGCGATCGCTCCATTTCTGACAATCAGTCATATATATGCCCAATGCGCCAATCGTGGACCGTCCGATGGCCGCTCTTCGTCACCCTCGCGGGTTAGTCCGCGGAAAGGAATCGACACATGCTCGACCCCTGTGTCCCGGTGGTGCTGCTGAGGATCGACCCCAACCCCTTCCACCACGGAACCCTGGGAGCGGTGCGGTCCCTTGGGCGCTGCGGCGTCGAGGTCCACGTGGCGGCCGAGGCGGACCGCAGCCCGGTCGCCCGCTCGCGCTTCGTCAGCCAGATGCATCCGCCACCGCCGCCGGGGGCCCCGCTGAGCGAGATCGCCGGAGCCCTGCGGCGGACCGCGGCCCGGATCGTCCGCCCGGCGGTGCTGATCCCGATGGACGACGCCGGGGCCGTCGCCGTGAGCCGGCTGGGCGAGGAGCTGTCCGGGACGTTCCTCCTGCCGGACCAGCCGGGGCACCTGGCCGAACGCGTCGCCGACAAGGCGCTGCTGCCCGAGCTGTGCCGCGAAGCGGGCATCGCCCACCCGGCTACCGTGGAGCCGCGCGACGAGTCGGAGGCGGCCGCCGCGGTCGGCGACCTCGGCGCGCCCGTCGTGGCCAAGTGGAGCCGCCCGTGGCTGCTGCCCCCGGACGCCGGGCTGCGCAGCACCTGCCTGATCAGCACCCCGCACGAGGCCAGGAGCCTGTACCGCAGGGGCCTGGGCACCGGCAGCGCGCTGCTGCTCCAGAAGCGTCTGGCACCCGGCGGCGGTGACTGGTTCTGCCACGGGTACGTCGACGGGCGCGGCCGGCTGCACGGGGGCGGCGCGGGCAGCAAGCACCAGGCGTGGCCGCGCGGCGCCGGCCTGACCGCCGTGGGCCGCTGGGCCCCGGTCGCCGAACTCCAGTCCATGGTCGAGCGTCTGATCGCCGGGCTGCGCTACCGGGGCATCTTCGACATCGACTTCCGCGTCGACCCGGAGACCGGCCGGTACTGCCTGCTGGACTTCAACCCCCGGCCTGGGGCGCAGTTCCGGCTGTTCGCGGACGGCGCCGGCCTGGACGTCGTACGGGCCCAGTACCTCGACCTGACGCACCAGCGGCTGCCCGCCGGACACGCCCTGCCGGGGCGCACCTTCGTCGTGGAGAACTACGCGCCGCTGTCCGCGCTCCGGGCCCTGGTGTCCGCCGCGCTGCCCGCCCAGCGCAGCTCCCCGCTGCGCGAACTGGCCTGGCACGCCGCGGACGACCCGGCCCCCGCGCGGCACATGGCCGCCGAGTGGTCCCGGCACGCGGCGCGCCGTCTGCTGCGCCGGTCCGCGCCACCGTCCGCGGCCCTCCCCGACCACCGCACCGAACCTCCTGTCGCCGCACGCACCACCGAGGCCGAACGAAAGGCGAGCTGCTGATGTACGACCTGCTGATCGTGGGGGCGGGCCCGTACGGCTTGTCCATCGCCGCGCACGCCGAGGCCAGAGGGCTGCGCACCGCGGTCTTCGGCAAGCCGATGGAGTCGTGGCGGTACGCCATGCCCCGCGGCATGTTCCTCAAGTCGGAGCCGTGGGCGTCCAACCTCTCCGCGCCCGGCGCGGCCTTCCGCCTGGAGCAGTACTGCGCCGGCCTCGGCACGACCGCCCGGCACGGACACCCCATCCCCGTGGAGACGTTCGCGGAGTACGGGCTGTGGTTCGCGCGCCAGGCGGTGACACACCGGGACGAGCGGATGATCAGGCGGATCGACGCGGCGCCCGAGGGCTTCACGCTGGAGACCGAGGACGGCGAACCCCTGCGCGCCAGGGCCGTCGCGCTGGCCACCGGAGTGCTGCCGTACCTGAACCTCCCCGAAGCCCTGCGCGGGCTGACGGAGGATCACGTCACGCACAGCAGCGGCCACAGCGACCTGGACCGCTTCGCCGGGGGCGACGTCACCGTGGTCGGCGGCGGGCAGGCGGCCCTGGAGACCGCGGCGCTGCTCGCCGAGCAGTCGACCCGGGTACGGCTCGTCGCCCGCGCCCCCGCACTGGCCTGGAACAGCGTCCCGCCGCCCTGGGAGCGCCCCTGGTGGAAACGGCTGCGCGCACCGCACAGCGGCCTCGGCTGCGGCTGGCGCAACTGGTTCTACGCGGAGCGGCCGGGTGTCTTCCGCCGACTGCCCGACCGCACCCGGGCCGGCATCTCGGAGACCGCGCTGGGCCCCGCGGGCGCCTGGTGGATCAGGGACCGGGTGGCGGCGGCCGGCATCGACATCCGGCTCGGGCGCACGGTCGTGGAGGCCCGGCTCGCGTCCGGGCGGGTGCGGGTGCGCACCGCGGGGCCGGGGGCGGACGCGGAGGAGTTCACGACCGATCACGTCATCGCGGCCACCGGATTCGAGGCGAGCTGCGCCCGGATGACGGTCCTCGCCCCACGGCTGCGGAACCTGCTCGCGCCGCACCCCGAGGGCCCGCCTCGGGTGGGCCGGGGCTTCGCGTCCGCCTATCCCGGGCTCTTCCTCGCCGGTCTGGTCACGGCCGCCGACTTCGGTCCCGCGATGCGGTTCGTCCACGGGGCGTCCTACACCGCGCCCGCGCTGGTCGACGGGGTCGAGCGGCATCTCGGGCGGCAGCCGGTGCGGGGCGGCCCGGTGGTTCCCGGGGGCAGGCGGCACGCGCCGGAGGCGGTCGCCGTGGCGGCGGTGGCCGACGTCGGGCGGCCGGGGGCCGGTGGCCCGTTGGGGTGACGCCGCGTGCGAACGGGTGAACCGGTTCTTCAGGGGGGAACCGGCGGTGATCCACTGGTCGCCGTCATGAGAAGCGCCGCGTCGCTGCCTTCCTCCCAGCCGTCGGCGTCACGCCGTGGGAAGGCAGCCTTCTTCCGCGGCTTCCTCTGAGGGTCGGGAAGAGCTTCGCGGAGTTCTTCCCGACCCGACACGCGCCCCTCGCGGCACTCAGCGCCTCGGGGCGCTCGACCTGCGGTACAGGATGCCGCCCCCGACGAGCAGCCCGGCGCTGGTGGCCGCGGCGGCCAGCAGGTTCGGGTCGGCCCCGGTGTCGGCGAGCCGTTCGCGCGCCTCGGGCACCCGTACCTCGGCCGGTGCCGCCGCCGGTGACAGCACGTCACGTCCTGGACCCGGCACGACGGTCTGCGGCGCGGGGGGCACGGCCCGGTCGGTGGGCGGCTGCGCGGGGGTGCTGGGAGTCGTGGGCGGCGTGGCCGGGGTGGGAGTCGTGGGCGTGGCCGGGGTGCCCGGGGGCAGGTGCGGCGCGGGCGGCAGGTGCTCCTCGACGGGTGCCGGGGCGGCCGACGCGTCACCGGAGCCCGCGCACGCGTTGCCCGTCGACGGGTTGAGCGCGCCGACCACGTCGGCGGTGTTCCCGCAGAGGTTCAGGCCGATGTCCACGGGCGCCTGCACCGAGTTCCCCGACAGCAGACCCGGGGAGTGCGCGGTGGTCTCGGACCGGGGCGTGTCGCCGTAACCCTGCGCCTCGTGCGACGGGGCGTCGGCCGCCGACGCGGACGCGCCCGCGTCCCCCTCGTCACCGGTCAGGGCCGCGGCGGCGCCGGGCATGGAGAGCATGCCCGTCGCTGCCGCGGCGGCCATGACACCGATCTTCAGTGCCTGCCTCAAAGCGTTTCCCTTCCTGCTGGGGCGTCGTGCTCGAAAGTGCTCGAAAGCGCGGCCGACCCTGGAACCCGAGGGTGTCCAGGGTCGGCCGGTGGCTGAGCGCCGGGGTATTTCAGACGTTGGCGCAGGTGTTGCCGAAGGCCGGGTTCAGCAGCGCGATGACGTTGACGCTGTTGCCGCAGACGTTGACCGGCACGTGGACCGGGACCTGCACGACGTTGCCGGACAGGACGCCCGGGGAGCCCACGGCCGCACCCTCGGCGCCGGCGTCGGCGAACGCGGGGGCGGCCATGCCGAGGGCCATGATGACGCCGGCGACGACGGTGGCGCTCTTCTTCAGAGACATGTCTCTCTCCTTATTTCCGAGAAATATGAATGAGGTGCCAGTTCGAAAGGGGATCACTTTCTCGTCCGGCCCTCGGGAAGGAAAACGAGGCAACCGCGGGCGAGGAAACTGTGTGCCCGCTTAATTGATGAAACCGTGCGGCCATTCGGGCACAAAAAAGCTCGGACCGCCCGCGATCCGAGGAAGCGGGCGGCCCGAGCTCTGCGTGCGGCGGCCGGTCAGCCGTTCGCGACGCCGTTGCCGGAGAGGACCGGGATGTCGCTCAGGATGTGCGACAGCGGCTCGTCGCCCTTGGCCTGCGTCGAGTTCTCCGTGCACTGCTGGTTCTGCGGGGCCGACAGGATCGGGATGTCCTGGGCGGCGATCGGCACGACACCGATCAGCGAGCCGGCGTTGGCCTTGACCGGCAGGCCGATGCACGGCTTGTTCAGCGACCCCTGGACCAGGCCGAGCTGCGGGCTCATGTCACCCTCGGTCATGGAGTTGCCGAAGGCCTGCTTCGCGTCGTTGCCGCTGAGCGAGGTGGTGCCGCCGTCGTCACCGAGGGCGAGGGCCGACGGGGCCGCGGCCGCGGAGACGCCGACGACGGAAACGGCGACCGCTGCGGCAGCCATAGCCTTCTTGAGCATTGATGTGTTCCTTTTCTGACAGGCACCGGTTTGCTGCGAAGGAATCAACTCCAGGGGGTGCGAATAGTTCTCCAGGTTCACTCGTTTGCCCGTGGAGCGCTCCGCCCTGCCCGGGGTCGGCGACGGGTCGGATAGTCATTTCTTCTGCTCCGGACCGAGGCCCCGTCCGGGTGAACGTGGACAACCGATCCGAAGAAACGGAGTTGTTCACGGTGCTCCCAGAACGCAAATGAAGGGGAACCTCTCATGATGAAGAAGGCTATGGCTGCCGCAGCGGTCGCCGCCTCCGTCGTCGGTGTCTCGGCGGCCGTGGCTGCGCCCGCGATGGCGATCGGCAACGACGGCGGCACCACCTCGCTCAGCGGCAACGGCGCCGAGCAGGCGTACGGCAACTCCGCCACGTACGGCAACATGAGCCCGCAGATGGCGCTCATCCAGGGCTCGCTGAACAAGCCCTGTGTCGGCCTGCCGGCCAAGGTCAACGCCGGTTCGCTCATCGGTGTCGTGCCGGTGTCGCTCCAGGACATCCCGGTCCTGTCGGCGCCGCAGAACCAGCAGTGCACGGAGAACTCGACCCAGGCCAAGGGCGACGAGCCGCTGTCGCACGTCCTGGACGACATCCCGGTTCTTTCCGGCAACGGCGCCGGCAACAACTGACGCACCGTGCATTTCCCGTTGGGCCGCCGCATTCCGGCGGCCCAACGCCTTTTCCGGCCCGTGAGGCGAAAGAGTTATTTTCGCCCCGGCGTGCGCGGGCTGCCCGGAGGGAAAAAGAAGATGTGCCTACGATCCTCGCGCATCGACCCCTTCGCAGTGGAGAGTCACGATGAGGAAAAGGTTTCTTCAGGGCGGCCGCAAAAGGCTGGCGATCGGCGCTCTCGCGCTTGGATTTCTGGCCTTTTCCGGTGCCGCGGCCGGACAGGTGGCGGGTGCTCTGCCCGCACAGGTGGATGCCTTCAGCGGCCTGAAGAATCGTCCCGCCGGAGGCAGCGGCACCAATATTCTCCTGATGGGAACGGACAGCCGCGACACCATCACCCGTGCGGAGAAGGAGAAATTCCACGCCGGTGGCGTCGCCTGCAATTGCAGTGACTCGATGATGCTGGTCCACCTGTCGCGGAAGCACGACCGGGTCAGCGTGATCAGCCTGCCGCGGGACTCGCTCACCGAGATCCCCGCGTACCAGGAGCCCGACGGCACGACCCGTGAGGCGCACCCGGCGAAGATCAACGCCGCGTACGCGGAAGGCGGCGCACCGCTCGCCGTGGCGACGGTCGAATCCATGACCGGGATGCGCGTCGACCACTTCCTGCAGATCGACTTCCGCCGGTTCATCGACGGCGTCGACGCGGTCGACGGCGTGACCGTGTGCACCAAGCGCCGGCTCTCGGACTCGGCCACGAAGCTGAACCTCGCCCCCGGGCGCCACCGCCTCGCCGGTGGACCGTCCCTCCAGTACGTGCGCTCGCGCCATCTGGACACCAGCGCCGACCTGGGACGCGTACAGCGCCAGCAGCGGTTCCTCGTCAACGCCCTGCGCGGCGCCGGGCTGAAGAAGACCCTCGCCGACCCGGCGAAGGCGGCCGGCCTGGCCAGGACGCTGCTCGGCTCGGCCTCGGTCGACCAGGGCTTCACCGCGTCCGATCTCATCGCCCTCGCCCGGGAACTGCGGCGCATCCCGCTCAAGGACATGGAGTTCGGGACGGTGCCCATCGCCGGGTTCAACGAGCTGATCCCGGACGTGGGCTCCACGCTGCGCTGGGACCGGGAGCGCGCCGACCGGCTCTTCGCGACGCTCCGCGAGGACCGCCAGGTGACGAAGCCCGGCTCCCGGACCCAGCCTCTCGACCCGCCGCGCCTCCAGGACCAGCCCGTCGTGCGCGGGGACAAGTACGCCTGCGCGTGACGTGCGCCCTCGGCGCGCTGGGCCGAACGGGTCGCGCTTCGCAACCGTCCGATTCCTCATCAGTTGATCAAGTGTGGCTCCGCAACCGGAGTTCGTTCAGTGAAGGGAAAACACATGAAGCAGAAGCTGTGGGCCTCCGCAACGCTCGCCGTGTCCGTCGCCGGTCTGTCGGCCGTGGCCGCCCCGCAGGCGCTGGCCATCGGTGACGACGGCGGCACGACGTCCATCAGCGGCAACGGTGCGGAGCAGGCGTACGGGAACTCCGCGACCCACGGCGACATGAGCCCGCAGCTCGGCCTCGTCCAGGGCTCGCTGAACAAGCCCTGCATCGGTCTGCCGGCCAAGGCCAACCTCGGTTCGCTCGTCGGCGTCGTGCCGATCGCCGTCCAGGACATCCCGGTCCTGTCGGCGCCGCAGAACCAGCAGTGCACCGAGAACTCCACCCAGGCCAAGGGCGACGAGCCGCTGTCGCACGTCCTGGACGACATCCCGGTCCTGTCCGGCAACGGTGCCGCGAACCACTGAATGACCTGAGGGGAGGGCAGCCGCCGCTGCGCGGCTGCCCCTCTTCCGGCCCCGGGCACGACGACGGCGGCGGATCACTTCGATCCGCCGCCGTCGTCGTGCCGTGGGGTCCTACTGGACCGAGGGGAGCGCGTTCGTCACCGGCGCCACCAGGTCGGTGAGCTGGTGCAGTTCGTTCAGCCGGTTGAGCCCGCCGAGCTGGGCCGTGGTGCTGGGCACCCCCGCACGCTGCTCCTCGGGGATCGCCATCGTCGACACCGAGTCGAGCGTCGCGGTCGGGGAGATGGCTTCGCCGTCACCGCCGAGCGGAAGGGGAGCGGCACCGGCCGTCGGCACCGCGATCGCGGTGGCACCGACGGCGAGCAGGACGGCGGTCATGGCGCGTCGAGTTGAGGTCATGCCCCTACAACGGTGCGCCCGTCCGGGCAGATACGGGGGCCGGAGGGTGCCCACCCGTCAGGTCTAAGCGGCGACCGGCCTGTTCGGTTCCGGTGTCCGCCCGGCTTCGGCGCGGCACAGGGGTGCCGTACGGGTGTAGGGGCCACGTACGCTCCGCGGCATGGCGGGTGAGGTGGCGCTGGCTCTGGTCGTGGCGGTCGCGGGATGCGTGCAGTGGCTGACGGGGATGGGGTTCGCGCTGGTCGCCGCGCCCGCCCTGGCGCTGCTGCTCGGGCCCGCCGACGGGGTGCTGCTCGCCATCTGCGCCGGGGGAGTGGTGAGTTGTGCCGGGCTCGTGGGCGGGTGGCGGCGGGTGCGGCCGCGGGACATGGTGCCGTTCGTGGCGGCGGCCGTGTGCACGGTGCCGGTCGGTACGTGGACGGCGACGCGGCTGTCCGAACCGGTGCTGATGGTGGTGTTCGGCTCGCTGGTGTGCGTGGCGGTGGGGCTGGTCGCGCGGGGCGCCCGGATGCCGGGGCTCGGCGGGACCGGGGGCGCGGTGGTCGCCGGGGGAGCGGGCGGGTTCATGAACGCGGCGGCCGGGGTCGGCGGGCCGCCGTTCTCCCTGTACGCCGTGAACGCGGGCTGGCCCATGCGGGAGTTCGTGCCGAACGCGCAGTTCTACGGGGTGGTGGTCAACGTCGTGTCGGTCGCCTCCGGAGGGCTGCCGGGGCTGGGGGCGCGGGCGTGGGCGGTGGCCGGCGGGGCGCTGTTCGTGGGGGCGCTGGTGGGGCGGGGGCTGGCCGGGCGGGTGCCGGAGCGGGGGATGCGGTGGCTTGTTCTGGGGTTGGCCCTGGTGGGCGGGGTTGTCGCGCTGGGGAAGGGGGTGTGGGGGTTGTAGTGGGAGTGCGGCTCTCGTCGTGGTTGCTCGCGCAGTTCCCCGCGCCCCTGGAGACGCGCACTACGCGCGCGATCTCCATCGGCTCAACAGATACTGCGGGCTTGTGGCGCAGGGGTCAGGCTGCCAGTGACCGAATCTGAGGCCGGAGGTAGGGCATGGCAGCGGCGAGACGCCTTCTTCTGGGGAGCCTGCTCCCCCTCGTCACGATCGTGGCGACGGGCTGCGGCTCGGGCCAGGCGCACGACAGCGGCGCGCAGGCCGTGGCCGCGCCGCCCCGGGCCGCCGGCGGGGCGTTCACCCACCCCGGCGTGTTCGTCGGCACGGACCAGCTGACGGCCGTCCGCGACCACGTGGCCCGCAAGGAAGAGCCGTGGCTGTCGGCGTACCGGGAGATGAGCCGCAGCAAGTACGCCGCGCTCGACTACGAGCCCAAGGCGTACGAGACCGTGGAGTGCCCGCCCGACACCCGCCCGGGGCAGGGCTGCGTCGAGGAGCGCGAGGACGCCATCGCCGCGTACACCCAGGCCCTGCTGTGGAACATCACCCGGGACAAGGCCCACGCCGAGAAGGCCGTGGAGATCATGGACGCCTGGTCGGACAAGGTGAAGCGGCACACCGAGGGCAACGCCGGGCTCCAGACCGCCTGGGCCGGAAGCTCCTGGGCCAAGGCCGCCGAGCTGACGCAGTACACGTACGACGGCTGGCCGGACGGGCAGGAGCTGAAGTTCCAGCGGATGCTGCGCGAGGTGTACCTGCCCGTGGTGCAGCCCGGATCCGCCGACTTCAACGGCAACTGGGACCTCGTCATGGCCGACGCCACCATGAACATCGCCGTCCACCTCAACGACCACAAGGCCTTCGACAAGGCCGTGCACCACTTCCGCTCGCGCGTGCCCGCCTACTTCTACCTCTCCTCGGACGGACCGCTGCCGGTCAAGCCCGAGGGCAGCGGCATCGACACCCCGGCGAAGCTGCACACGTACTGGTTCGGGCAGACCACCTTCAAGGACGGCCTCTCCCAGGAGACCTGCCGCAACTTCAAGCACGCCAGCTACTCGCTCGCCGCCACCTCGCACATCGCCGAGACCGCCTGGCACCAGGGCGTCGACCTGTACGGCGAGGTGAAGGACCGGCTC
The DNA here is from genome assembly GCF_040529335.1 of Streptomyces sp. HUAS MG91. Classification (GTDB taxonomy): domain Bacteria; phylum Actinomycetota; class Actinomycetes; order Streptomycetales; family Streptomycetaceae; genus Streptomyces; species Streptomyces tabacisoli. The sequence continues at coordinate 4,491,885 of NZ_CP159534.1, forward strand.
AGGGCGGCCCTGGAGTTCCACTCCAAGTACCAGCTCGGCGCCGCCGCCCCGTCCTGGCTGTGCGGCGGCAAGGTGCAGCGGGACATGGGGCCCGACACCGAGGTCGGCCTCAGCCACCTGCGCGGCCGCCTGAAGATGGACCTTCCGCAGACCGAGAGGCTGACCCGCAAGGAGCGGCCCGAGGGCACGGACGACCTGTTCGTGGCCTGGGAGACCCTGACCCACGCGACCGCCGCCTGACGGATTCGCGTTCTGCCGCCCTCATGACGTAGAGTCGGGTTCACCGACGCGGGGTGGAGCAGCTCGGTAGCTCGCTGGGCTCATAACCCAGAGGTCGCAGGTTCAAATCCTGTCCCCGCTACTGACAGCCGAGGCCGGAATCTCATCGAGATTCCGGCCTCGGCTCTTTCGTGTGCTCGTCCCCCGTACGGCCCACACCAGGTCGCCGCCGCCGCGCTCCCCGGGAAACCTTGACAAGACGCCGGAAACCGGGCGCGGACGTGGCAGGAGACGAGCGGTGGGGAAGCGCGGAGGACGGCACAGATCGGTGGCGGACAGCAGGGGGACCCGGTGGTTCCTGCGGGTGCTGCCCGTCCTGCTGATCCTGGGCGGCGCCTGCTACGAGTACGTCACCCCCTCCGGCTTCTCCGGGGCCCCGCTGTTCAGCGCGGCGCCGCTGGTCACCGCCCCGTTCTTCTCGCTGCGCAGCACGATCCTGGCCGGACTCGGATCGGTCCTCGCCATCCTCGTCGTCCACTTCAGATACACGCAGCGGGTCGGCACCGACATCGTCACCGAGATGGCGACCGTGGCCACCGTCTGCGTGCTCGCCTGCTTCATCAACCAGATCGTGCGGCGCGGCAACGAACAGCTGGACTCCGCGCGGCGGATCGCCCAGGCCGCCCAGTTCGCCGTGCTGCCCGAACCGGCCGACCGGATCGGCGGCCTCGCCATCGCCGCGCGCTACGAGGCCGCGCAGGCCGGCGCCTTCATCGGCGGTGACCTGTACGCCGTCCAGGACACCCCGCACGGGGTGCGCATCGTCGTCGGGGACGTGCGCGGCAAGGGCATGGGCGCGGTCTCCGCCGTCGCCGTCGTCATCGGGGCGTTCCGGGAGGCCGCCGAGCAGGAGGGCAGCCTGGAGGCGGTCGCCCTGCGCCTGGAGCGGGCGCTGGCCCGCGAGGGCACCCGGCGCGACGGCATCGACGACTTCGAGGGCTTCACCACCGCCGTGCTCGCCGAGATCCCGCACGGCGAGCAGCGCGTCCGCATCGTCAACCGCGGCCATCCCGAGCCGATCCTGCTGCTCGGCGACGGCACCGTCCGGATGATCCCGATCGTCGACGGCGTGGGGGCGCTGCCGCTCGGCATGGGCGAGCTCGGCTCCTGGCCGGACCGGGTCGCCGAGGCCGAGTTCCCCGCCGGGGCCACACTGCTGCTCTACACCGACGGGCTATCCGAGGCGCGCGACGCGGAGGGCGTCTTCTACGACCCGGCGGCCCGCCTCGCCGGGCGGATCTTCCCCGGTCCCGACGAACTGCTCCTCTCGCTCGCGGCGGAGGTGCGCGCGCACACCGGGGGCGGCGCGACGGACGACATGGCGCTGCTCGCGGTGCGAAGGCCGTGACTCTCCGCAGATGCCGCGGATAACAATTGACGAACCGTCAGTTTTCTGGCCGGTTCACGCCCTCGGTCAAGTCGACCCGTTCCGACCGGCCTTGACCCGTTAAATCCTGGCCAAAGTCGTGAACGATCAGTAGGAACAGCTTGGAATTACTGTCGGCTGTCTATTAACGTTCGATAACGCAGCGCGGTCGTCCCAGCCGTCACCAGCGACGGCTCCGCGCGCACGCGCTTAATCCCGCAAGGGAGCCGGGGAACCACCAACTTGGGGTGAATCGGGCATCTTTGGGTGCTCGTAGGAGACCTTCCTGCTCCGAACCCGTCAGCTAACCCGGTAGGCGAGAAGGAAGGAAAGGAGAGCGCCCCCGTGGCGTCGAACCGGCCTGCCCCCGAGTTCTCCTCACTGAATGACCCGTCGAACGACGCGTTCGGCCCCCAGCCCGAGAGCTGGGAGGAGTGGAACCCCACCGAGGAGTCCGTCCGCCCCGTCCGCGGCAGGCACCGCGTGGCCCGGCAGCGCGGAGGTCTCGCGCGCAGCTCCACCGTTCTGGGCGTCGGCGTGATCGCCGCCGTCGGCGCGGGCGGCATCGCCACCGCGCAGGGCGGCAAGCCCCCCGTGCACATCTCCATGCCCGACCTGTCCTCCGTCAAGGACTCGCTGCCCGAGGCCAAGTCGCTGCCCGGCGTCGGCGCGCTCATATCCGACGGCTCCGACAGCTCCGACGCCACCGCCGCCGCCCCGCTCACCACGGTCGGCAACGGCACGTCGGACGCGGGCGAGGCGCTGCGCACCCGGATCCTGGCCCAGGCCGAGACCCAGCAGGACGCCGCCGACGCCGCCGCCAAGCAGGCCGCTGAGGAAGCCGCCGCGCAGCAGGCCGCCGACGAGGCCGTCGCCAAGAAGGAGGCGGCCGACAAGAAGGCCGCCGCCGAGAAGAAGAAGGCGGCGGAGGAGGCCAAGAAGAAGGCCGAGGCCGAGCGCCTCGCCAAGCTGGCCAAGAGCTACAAGCTCCCCGTCGCCTCCTACACGGTCACCGGCACCTTCGGGCAGCCCGGCGCCATGTGGTCCTCCGGCTATCACACGGGCCTGGACTTCGCCGCTTCCACGGGTACCCCGATCTACGCGATCCACTCCGGCACCGTCACCGAGGCCGGCTGGGCGGGCGCGTACGGCTACCGCACGGTCATCACCCTCGACGACGGCACCGAGCTGTGGTTCTGCCACCAGTCGTCGATCAACGTCAGCGCCGGCCAGAAGGTCACCACCGGCGATGTCATCGGCCGCGTGGGCGCCACCGGCAATGTCACCGGACCCCACCTCCACCTGGAGGTCCACCCGGGCGGGGACGCCACCGGCATCGACCCCGCCGCGTGGCTGCGCGACCGGGGCCTGACCCCCTGAGCGGCCGGTCCGCCGGAATCCTCTGATGCTCCGGCGGTCCTGGCGGCAACCCCCCGACGCCAGGGCCGCCGGTTTTGCCTGCCCTTGAGACGCGTACCGCCGGATCCATGGAATGCCGCGCTCCGGAAGGGCGTTGAAACAGAGCATGACTTCTTCTGTGCTTCGCCCCCTGGGCTCTTCCGGTCTCGACGTCTTCCCGCTCTGCCTCGGCGGCAATGTCTTCGGCTTCACCGCCGACGAGGCCGCGAGCTTCGAGGTGCTCGACGCCTATGTCGCGGGCGGCGGCAACTTCATCGACACCGCCGACTCCTACTCGTCCTGGGCGCCGGGCAACAAGGGCGGCGAGTCCGAGACCCTCATCGGCCGGTGGGCCAAGGCGCGCGGGCGGCGCGACGACGTGGTCATCGCCACCAAGGTCGGCCGCCACCCGGACTTCCCCGGCCTGCGCGGCGACAACATCAAGGCCGCCGCCGACGCCTCGCTGCGCCGCCTCGACACCGACTACATCGACCTCTACTACACGCACTTCGACGACGACGAGACGATCCCGGTCGAGGAGATCATCGGCGCGCTCGACGAGCTGGTGAAGGCCGGCAAGGTCCGCCACATCGCCGTCTCCAACATCTCGCCGGAGCGGCTCCAGGAGTCCCTGGACTTCTCCGACCGCGAGGGCCTGGCCCGCTATGTGGCCATCCAGCCGCACTACAACCTCGTCTCGCGCGACACCTACGAGGGCGCGCGGCAGGACATCGCCTCGCGCGCGGGCCTGGGCGCCGCCCCGTACTGGTCGCTGGCCTCGGGCTTCCTGACGGGCAAGTACCGGCCGGGCGTCAGCGTCGACAGCGTCCGCGCCGACAAGGCGGGCGGGTACCTGGAGACCGAGCGCGGGCAGAAGGTCCTCACCGCGCTCGACGAGGTCGCGCAGGCGCACGGCGCCGAGGTCGCCACCGTCGCCCTGGCCTGGCTCGCCTCCCGGCCCACCGTCACCGCGCCGATCGCCTCCGCGCGCACCGCCGCGCAGCTCCCGGCGCTGATGGCCGTCGCCGAACTGGAACTGACCGAGGCCGAGCTGGCCCGGCTGACCGAGGCCTCCGCCTGAGCGGTGTCCTAGGGCGTGTGTCGAAAGTCCCGTCTGCCTCGCGGGGTCTGGCACGCACGCTCGCGGCGTTGCCGAAACGCCCTCATAGCTCCGCTATGAGGACGCCCCGGCGCCTTGCGATCGCACGCACCAGACCCCGCGAGGCCCGCCCTTCGGGCGAACGACGGGACTTTCGACACACGCCCTAGTACCGGTACGGGTTGTACGCGGGGCCCTGCGTCATCTGCGGGCCCGCGTACACCGGCGGACGCCAGACCGGGGCCGCGGACCGCGAGCCGTACGCGAGGGCGGGCCGGGCGGCGGCGCGCCGCTCCCACAGCGCGTCGAGCAGCTCCCGCTCCCGTACGACGAAGTCGGCGCCGGCCCTGCCTCTGCTTCCCCGGCGCCGCAGCAGGGCCAGCGACGTCGCGTACGCCTCGTACGCCGCGACGGACTCCGCGGCCTGCCGGCCGCCGTAGTGCGCGGCGAACTCCCGTGCCAGGCGCCGCGCCTTCAGCGAGCCGAGCGCGAATGGTTCGGGCAGGGTGACCCAGCCCGCCGCGACGTACGCGGGCAGTTCCTCGCGCACGATGCGCAGTTCGCGCTGGCGCAGATAGACCGCGAGCCAGGTGACCAGGCCGAACACCGGCACCATGAAAGCCGCGTAGACGGCGAAGAAGCCGTACTCGCCGAGCGACGACGAGCCGTTCCAGAAGGCGTGCATGCCCATCGCGCAGAGCAGGCCCGTCAGCGGCACCAGGAGGCGGCGGAACCGGCCCCGGTCGCGGGCGGTGACCGCCGCGACGCCGAAGCCGATGCCGGTCAGCACGGTGAAGAGCGGATGCGCGAACGGGGACATCACGACCCGCACGAAGAAGGTGGCGGCGGTGACCGAGCTGAGGCCCGGGCCGGTGCCCGCCAGCTGGTCGGTCCCGAAGGCGTTCCCGAGGTACAGGATGTTCTCGGTGAACGCGAAGCCGGTCGCGGTGATCCCGGCGATCACGATGCCGTCGACGACGGAGTCGAAGTCCCGTCTGCGGAAGAGGAAGACCAGCAGCACGGCGGCGGCCTTCGCGGACTCCTCGACGATCGGGGCGATGACGGTGGCGCCGAGGGTGTCGGCGCCGGTCGGGTCGGCGGTGGCGGTCTCTATCCAGCGCGTCGCGAAGCTGTTCGCGACGATGGCTATCAGGGCCGCGGCGCAGGCACCCCAGGCGAACGCGAAGATCATGTTCCGCCAGGGGCCGGGCCGTACCCGGTCAAGCCAGCGGAACGCCGCCGTCAGCAGCGGGACGGGGACGACGGCGAGGCCGAGCCCGACCAGGAACCCTTGGGTGCCGGTCTGCTCGCGGACGAGCGCCGCGATGACCACTCCGGACACCGCGAGCAGCGTCGCGAGCGCCGTCGCCCGTACACCTTTCCGCTCCCACCAGCGCGGGTGCCGGACCGTGCCGCCCTGGGCCGTGCCGAGGGCGTCGTCCTGGTGGTGCGGGTAGGCGGGATACGGATCCACACGTTGACCCTAACGAGGGATGACGGTCCGCGCGACGGGGTCCTCGGACAGGGTGCTACTTCCGGCGGAACAGCAGGTCGTGCACCACATGGCTCTTGTCCAGGCCCTTGCCCTCGAACCGGGTGAGCGGGCGGAAGGAGGGGCGCGGGGCGTAGCCGCCGTCGGGCACCGTGTTCTCGAAGTCGGGGTGGGCGCCGAGCACGTCGAGCATCTGCTCGGCGTAGTCCTCCCAGTCCGTCGCGCAGTGCAGGAGCGCCCCGGGCTTCATCGGGCCCGCGACGAGGGAGAGGAACTCGGGCTGGATCAGCCGCCGTTTGACGTGGCGCTTCTTAGGCCAGGGGTCGGGGAAGTAGACGCGCACCCCGTCCAGGGCGGCGGCGGGCAGCATCGAGCGCAGCAGGATGATCGCGTCGCCGTTGGCCACCCGGACGTTCGTGAGGCCGTTCTTGTCCGCCAGGTTGAGCAGATTGCCCTGGCCCGGGGTGTGCACGTCGACGGCGAGGATGCCGGTCGTCGGGTCCTCCGCGGCCATCTGGGCCGTGGCCTCGCCCATGCCGAAGCCGATCTCCAGGACGATCCGGTCGACCGCGGGGCCGGACTCCTGTGCGAAGAGCGCCGGGAGGTCGAGCACGCGCTGTCCGTCGACGTCCAGGCCCCACTGCGGCCAGAGCCGCTGGAGCGCGTCGCCCTGCGCGGTGGTGACCCGGCCGCGGCGCGGCTGGAAGCTGCGGATGCGCCGCTCGTGGTGCGAGTCGGCCGGATCGGGCTTGGGGCCGTCGGGGAACCGGGGCTCGTTCGGGCGCGCGGACGGCGCCGGGGGCTCGGCCGGCTCCGACGGCTCGGGCGTCACGGACGTGGGGTGCTCAACAGACTCAGACACAGTGGGGAGATTTTACGCGTCCGGCCGGTCACGGCGCGGCGAGCGCGGCCAGGGCCCGGCGGGCCACCTCCCGGCCGATGGGGAGGGAGGCGGTGGCGGCCGGCGACGGCGCGTTCAGCACATGGACCGTGCGGGGGGCCTCGCGGATCAGGAAGTCGTCGACGAGGGTGCCGTCGCGCAGCACGGCCTGGGCGCGCACCCCGGCCGGGGCAGGCGTCAGATCGTCCGCGCGGACGGCCGGGACGAGACGGCGCACGGCGGCGGCGAAGGCGGACCGGGACGCGGAGCGCCGCAGCTCCCCGGCCCCGTACCGCCAGTGCCGGCGGGCGATGTGCCAGGAGCCGGGCCAGGCCAGCGTCCCCGCGAGCTCGCGGGGCCGGACGACGCCCCAGCCGTAACCCTCGCGGGCCAGCGCGGGCACGGCGTTCGGCCCGACGTGGACGGTGCCGTCGATGCCGCGGGTCAGGTGCACGCCGAGGAACGGGAACGCCGGGTCCGGCACGGGATAGACCAGGCCGCGCACCAGCTCGGGCCGGGCCAGCTCGAAGTACTCGCCCCGGAACGGCACGATGCGCATCTCCGGGTCGTCCCCGGCGAGGCGGGCCACCTGGTCGCACTGGAGTCCCGCGCAGTTCACCAGGACGCGGCCGCGCACGATGTCCCCGGCGCGGGTGCGCACCGCGACGCCGCGGTCGGGGCGCCGGTCGATCCGCTCGACGTCGGCGCCGAAGCGGATGTCGGCGCCGGAGGCCTCGGCGAGCCGCTCGGCGACCGCGCGGTAGTCGGCGATGCCGGTGGTGCCGACGTGGATGGCGGCGAGGCCGCGCACCTCGGGCTCGTACTCCTGTATCTGGGCGGGGCCCAGCTCGCGCACCGGGATCCCGTTCTCCCTGCCGCGCTGGACCAGGGCGTGCAGGCGGGGGAGCTCGGCGCGGCCGGTGGCGACGATCAGCTTTCCGGTGACCTCGTGCGCGATCCCGTACTCCGCGCAGAACTTGACCATCTCGGCGGCGCCGCGCACCGCGAACTCCGCCTTGAGCGAGCCGGGGCGGTAGTAGATCCCGCTGTGGATCACTCCGCTGTTGCGCCCCGTCTGGTGGCGGGCCGGGCCCGGCTCCTTCTCCAGCACGACGACCCGGGTCCCCGGCGCGATCCGGGACACGGCGTAAGCGGTGGACAGCCCGACGATCCCGCCGCCGACCACCACCACGTCCCCGTCATACGCGACCGTCCCCACCGGGCCTCACCTCCACTGCCAGCATCTTGCCCGACGCCACTGACAACGCGGCCGGCCGCCCGCCCCCGGCCGGTCCGCCGCCGGGCACCCTTACGCCGGCGCGACCAGCAAGGGGCGTGCCCGCTCGCGCAGTTCGGCGACCCGGGGCTCGTCGCCGTAGGGCTCCAGGCGGTGCAGCAGATCCCGTACGTACTCGGTGGTCCGCGCCGAGGAAATCCGTCCGGCCACCTCCAGGGCGCGGGTGCCCTGCTCGCAGGCGGCGTCCAGATTGCCGGACTCCAGCTCCGCGACGGCCGACACCACGAGGCGCAGCCCGTGCGAGCGTACGAACTCCTCCGTCGGACGCGAGAGCGCCTGCTCCGTGAATCTGCGTACCTGCCGGGGGGCCTTCAGGTCCCGGTAGCACTCGGCGGCGTCCGCGGCGAAGCGGTCGTACGAGTAGAAGCCCAGCCACGAGGGATCGCTGTCGCCCTCCCGGGCCCGCTCCAGCCACCCCTCGGCGGCCCGCAGCGCGGTGGCGGCCGCCTGCGCGTCCCCGGCGCGCGCGTGCGCGCGTGCCTCGACGAGCCGGAAGAAGCTCATGGTCCGCGCGGTGGAGAGCCCGCGATTGCGCTCCAGGGCGGCCTGCGCCAGGTCCACGCCCTCGTCCCCGAACCCCCGGTAGGTCGCCTGGAGCGACATGGAGGCGAGCACATAGCCGCCGAGCGGCACGTCGGCGGCGGCCCGCGCGAGCCGCAGCGCCTGGATGTAGTACCGCTGGGCCGCCTCCTGCTGCCCGGTGTCGAACGCCATCCAGCCGGCGAGCCGGGTCAGCTCGGCCGCGGCCCCGAACAGCGAGCGCCCCACCTCGTCCGAGTACGAGCCGAGCAGCAGCGGCGCCGCCTCGACCCGCAGACACTCCGGCACCATCGACGAACGCCAGTCCCCGCCGCCGTACTTGGAGTCCCAGCGCCGCGCGTCCTCCGCGGCCTCACGCAATTTCTGTACGTCGCTGTGGCCGACCTTCTGGACCTTGGAGCCGTCCTCGGCGCTCTCCGCCCCGGCGGCCACGTGCGGCTCGCGCGCGACCGACGAGTCGGCCGGTGTTATCAGCCACCGGGACGCGGGCGTCGCGTAGGCGCTCACCGCGAACGATCCGGCCAGCGACTGCCAGATCCCGCCGCCGCCGGCCCGCCGCCCGGCGAGGTCGAGGCGGTACAGCTCGGTCGCGGACTTCACCGCCGCGCGCACGTCGCGCGGGAAGGCCAGGCCCACTTCGGGCGCGGGGTCGGCGTCGGCGAGGCCGATCTCGTGCAGGGGCACGGGCCGGCCCAGCTTCTGTCCGATGGCGGCGGCGATCAGATGCGGGGCGGCGCCCTGCGGCACCATGCCCTTCGACACCCAGCGCGCCACCGACGTCTTGTCGTAGCGAAGTGTCAGACCGCGCTGGCTCCCGAGGTCGTTCACGCGCCGCGCGAGTCCGGCGTTGCTGATCCCCGCGAGGGCGAGAACGGCGCCGAGTTTCTCGTTCGGCCCGCGTTGCTCCCTGGACATGCGCCACCCCTCGACACAGACGGCTGCCGCGTCAGGCGTCATCCAGACTGATACAGACCACTTCGGTGTGGCATAACCGCGCGGCATTCGTACACCCAGCGTAGTTCGCCGAATCCCAAGCGTTAAGGGCCGCTGTTCCGGATGGCGGGATTGTTGTCCGTACTCAAGTACGGCGCAGGCCACGCCGTGTGACCGTGTGCTCCGTGCGTGGTGCCGTGCGCCTGTGCGTGCGCTCTTACTCGGACACCCGTGGACGGCTTCCATGGAACCTGCGTGGGTCGGCCCGCTGTACTGGATCCAGCGGGCTGGGGGACACCGCCGCCTTCATCCCCGCGGGCGGCGGACCGGTCCGGGAGGCGGTGTGCGCCTCCCGGACTGTGCGTTGCACTCTGGGTTGCGCGCTGTGGCCGAAGCGGGGTGTCCACCTCCGGCCATCCCGGGCCGATTTGGCCGAAAGTCGCCCCTGTCGCCCTGTGTGGGCCGGGTAGTGCCACGGTTCAACCACGGCTCAAACAGGGCGCATTGGGGGGAGCGTACGCCATCTCGCGCTCCGCACTTGCCCCTTCACTTGGGCCCTCCTGGGCGCCTCCTTCGTGGCAGCATGGGGACCTCTTGGTTGTCCACAGCTTGTGGAGGCGGCGATGCGGTGGTTGGTGGGGTGGAGCAGCACCACCCCTGGAGCCGTTGCCTTCGACTCCGCGGGGGCCACGGGCAAGGACGGCGAAACGGTCCATCCGGTGGGCTCCCAACTCCTGTGGGGCGACCCGGATCCGCTGTGGGCGGTCGGTGACTGGCGCTCCGACGAGGTGCGCATCGTCAAGGCCGACGACCGTACGCGGATCGCGGTGCTCGGCGTGTGCGGCGCGAGCGACCAACAACTGAAGGTGGGCCTCCACGCCGCGCGGGGCGGCGCCCTGCGCCACCTGACGGCCTGGCCCGGCAGTTACACCGCCGTCGTCCAGGTGGGCCGCCGCGTCATGGTCGCCGGCGACCTCGCGGGTGCCCGCCCGGTCTTCTACACCCCCTGGGCGGGCGGCACCGCCTACGCCACCGCCGCGCTCCCGCTCGCCGACCTCATCGAGGCCCACCTCGACGTGGGGCACCTGGCCGCGCTGCTCGCCGCCCCCGACGTCCCGGAGGCGCTGCACGACTCGACGCCGTACCAGGGCGTGCGCCGCATCCCGCCGGGGCACGCGCTGATCCTGCGCGCGGGCGCACGGGAGATCGCCGGCTACGAGCCCGTGGCGTCCCTCGCGGTGGCCGCGGCGCCCGCCGACCCGGACCGCGCCGTGGACGCCGTCCGGGAGGCCCTGGTGGACGCCGTACGGGCCCGCCTCGGCGCGCCCCGGCACATCCCCGGCACCGACCTGGACCCCGGGCCGGTGCCCGGCATGGGGCCCGCCGAGCGCCGCGCCGCCCGCGGCATGCCGGTGCCCGGCATCGGCGCCGACCTCTCCGGCGGCCCGGCGTCCGGCACCCTCGCCCTGCTCGCCGCGGGCCTGCCCGGGATGCCCGGCACCGTCCTCGGCCACGGCACGGGCGCGGGCGAGCGCCTGCTGGCGGTCACCTTCAACGACCTGTCGACCACGACGATCCACCGCGAGGCCGAACTCGAACGCGCGGGGGCGATCGCCTCCAACCCGCGCCTGCACCACGTGGTGGTCACCGGCGGCGAGGAGACGCTGCCCTACGCGGACCTGGAGGGCCCGCTCACCGACGAGCCCAGCGCCGTCCTCGTCTCCGCCTCCCGGCACCGCGCGCGCCTCGCCTCCGGCAGCGCCGACCACTTCACCGGCTACGGGGCACGGCAGGTTCTCGACGCCCATCCGGCCCGGCTCGCCGACCTCCTGATGGACCGCAGGCGCCGCCACATGGTGCGTCCCGTGGCCGCGCTCACCAAGGCCGAGGGCGGCTCGCTGCGCGTTCCGGCGCGGGTCTACGGAGCGGCCAGAAAACTCGCCCGCACGCCCTACACGACGGGCCTCGACCACCTGGCCGACCGGCTGCTCCAGCGCAGCTTCGACGAACCGGGCGGCGCCGTCGGCGCCTCGCTCGCCGCGCTCGCGTGGGCCAGACCCGGGCCCGCCGCCCGCTGGCTGACCGGCGAGGCACTCGCAGAAGTATCGGTTCGCCTGCAAGAGGGCCGGGTCCGCCCCGGGACCGGCCCGGGGCAGCGCCCCGGCGCGTTCCGGGCCCGCTCCGCCCTCGCCCGGCACGCGGCGGACCTGCGCATCCTGGAACAGGCCGCGGAGGTCCGCTCCCAGCGCCTGCACGCGCCCTTCCTCGACAACGAGGTGGTCCGCGCCTGCCAGGCCCTCCCCGAGGCGCTGCGCGTCCAGCCCGGCGCCCGCGCGGTGATCCTGCGCACGGTGCTCGAAGGCGCGGGCGTCCACGAGCTGCCGCCCGGCTGGGGCGCCCCCTCGCACGCCACCGCGGCGGCCGCCGCCCGCACCGGCCTGCGCGTCTCCGCCGACCACCTCATCGCCCTCTTCGACACGCCCCTGCTGGCCCAGACCGGCCTGATCGAGGCACGCGTGGTCCGCAAGGCGCTGCGCGCGGCGGCCGACGGCGAAGCCCTCCCGCTGGACGGCCTCGCCGACCTCGTCGGCCTGGAACTGTGGCTCCGCCGCCTCATGGCCCGCCGGGGCACCTGCTGGACGGGCACCCCGGCACGCGCGCGTGCGGTCCCGACGGGCAGCGTCGTCCCGGAACGAGCCTTGGGAGCGGGCCCCCGCTGACGTCCCCCGCCGGCTTGGGCAATCTGCCGCCAGGGGCGGCAGGGTGGGCAAGGCGTCCCCCCAGCGCGGGGCGAGCGCTGATCAGGCCCGAGCCCCGGCCCCGCCCGACCGGCCCACGGCCCCCGCCCCGCCGAACACCACCAACCCCGGGCCTTCGTCCCCCCGCCCCGGAGACAATGTCCCGGTGCGGTACACGATCCTGGGAACCACCAAGGCCTACGACGACGACGGCGCCCCCGTCACCGTGGGCGGCCCGCGCCTGCGCGCCCTCCTCACCTCCCTGGCCCTGCACACCCCCCGTCCGGCCCCCGTGCCCACCCTCATCGACGACGTCTGGGAGGACGCCCCGCCCGCCGACGCCCCGGCCGCCCTCCAGGCCCTGGTGGGCCGTCTGCGCCGCGCCCTCGGCAAGGACGCCGTCACCTCCGGACCGGGCGGCTACCGCCTCACCGCGACCCGCGACGACATCGACCTGTACGTCTTCGAACGCCTCGCCCACCAGGGCACCGCGGCCCTCGCCGCCCACGACCCCGGGGCCGCCGCCCGCACCCTGCGCGAAGCCCTCGCCCTGTGGCACGGCCCGGCCCTGGCCGACCTGCCCGGCCACACCGCGGCCACCCGCCCGGAGGCCCAGCGCCTGGAGACCACCCGCGCGCGCGTCCAGGCCGACCTGGAGCTGGGCCGCGCCCCCGACCTCGTACCGGAACTGCGCGAACTCACCACGGCCCACCCCTACGACGAGCCGCTGCACGCGCTGCTCATCCGGGCCCTGCGCGCGACCGGCCGGCGGGCGGACGCGCTGGCGGCGTACGAGACGGCCCGCCGCACCCTGGCGGACGGCCTCGGCACCGACCCGGGATCCGAACTGACCCATCTGCACGCCGAATTGCTGACGGAACCAACCGCCCCGCCCGCACCCGCCGCCACAGAGCCCGCTCCCCCCACCCCGGCCCGCAGCGGCAATCTCCGCCCCCGGCTGAATTCCTTCGTCGGCCGGGAACCCGAACTCGACGCGATCCGTTCCGACTTGCGAGGAGCACGCCTGGTCACGCTCACGGGCCCGGGCGGCTCCGGCAAGACCCGCCTGGCCGAGGAGGCAGCGGCCCCCGAGCCCCGGGCCTGGCTGGTCGAGCTGGCGCGGCTGGACGACCCGAGGGCGGTCCCGGGCGCGGTCGTCAGCGCGCTGGGCCTGCGCGAGACGGTCCTGATGACGACCGAGCTCTCGGGCCTGCACGACGACCCGACCAGGCTCCTCGTCGAGCACTGCGCCCACCGTGCCGAGCTCCTGATCCTTGACAACTGCGAGCATGTGATCGACGCGGCGGCGGAGCTCGCCGAGACCCTGCTGACGCACTGCCCGGGTCTCACGATCCTCGCCACCAGCCGTGAACCCCTGGGCGTGCCGGGGGAGTCGGTGCGCCCCGTCGAGCCGCTGCCCCCGGACCCCGCGCACCGCCTGTTCGCCGAGCGGGCCGCCGCGGTCCGCCCCGGCTTCGATCCCGCGCGGGACGCCGAGGCCGTCGCCGAGATCTGCCGCCGCCTGGACGGCCTGCCGCTCGCCATCGAGCTGGCGGCGGCCCGCCTGCGGCTGCTCACCCCGCGCCAGATCGCCGACCGCCTCGACGACCGGTTCCGCCTGCTGACCAGCGGCAGCCGCACCGTTCTGCCCCGCCAGCAGACCCTGCGCGCCGTCGTCGACTGGTCCTGGGACCTGCTCGACGACAGCGAGCGCACCGCCCTGTGCGAGCTGTCGGTCTTCGCGGGCGGCTGGACCCTGGAGGCCGCCGAGGCCGTCTGCTCCCCGCCCGGCGGCGCCGACGCCGTCGGCTCCCTCGTGGACAAGTCCCTGCTGATCGCGACCCCGAGCGGCGGCGGACTGCCCGGGATGCGCTACCGCATGCTGGAGACCATCCACGAGTACGCCATGGAGCGCGCCGCCGAGAAGCCCGAGCTGCGGCTGGCCGCCGAGCGCCGGCACCTCGCGCACATACGCGCCCTGGTCGAGGAGGCCGACCCCAAGCTGCGCTCGGAGGAGCAGCTGCCGTGGATCCAGCGCCTCGAGACGGAGCTGGACAACATCAGGGCGGCCCTGACCCGGGTCACGACCGCGCCCGGCCTCGTCGACGAGGAGGCCGCGATCGACCTGGCGCTGCACATGGGCTGGTTCTGGTGGCTGCGCAACTACCGTACCGAGGGCGGCGACTGGGTCCACGCCATCAGCCGGCTGCTGCCGGACGACACCGAACAGGGCGACCCCGACGACCCGCTCCACTGGCCGCGGATGAAGCTGCGCCTGCTGGCGCTCTTCCTCGTCACCGAGTCCACCCCGCAGGAAGTCATCCGCAGCGAGGCCGACCGGGCGTACATGGTGCGGGTGCGCACCGCCTTCGAGCCGCCGAACCCGCAGGGCGCCACCTTCCCCGGAATCATCTGGCCGTTCACGCTCTTCGTCCTGGACGGAGTGGGAGACGTGCGCGAGGCGCTGGACCGCGCCGTCGCCAACTGCCGCCGGTTCGGCGGGGAATGGGAGATCGGCGTCACGCTGATGTTCCGTACCCACACGGTGGTGGACATGGCGGGCCGCATGGAGGGCGTCGACGAGGACATCGCCGAGCTGCGGGAGATCAGCCGCCGGGTGGGCGACCGCTGGATGCGCGCCCAGGTGTGCAGCGCGGCGGCCGAGGTCGCCATGGGGCGCGGCAGCTACCCGGAGGCGAAGGTCGAACTGGAGGAAGGGATCCGGCTCGCCCAGGAGGTGGGGGCGTACGCGGAGACGCCGTTCCTGCTGGCACGGATCGCCGAGATCGCCTACCGCGAGGGCGACCGGGAAGCCGCCCGCACGTCCCTCGACAGGGCGAACGAGGAGGCGGAGCGGTACGGGATCGCCGACACCGCCGCCTTCATCGGACTGCTCTACGCGCATCTGGCCCTGGCCGAAGGGGAGGTGGCCCGCGCGCGCGAGCTGTGCGACCGCTCCCGCGCCGTGGCCGAGGGCGGCACACCGCCCCCGCAGTTCCACGCCTCCCTCGGGCTGATCGACTCCCGCATCACGGCGGCCGAGTCGGGCGCCGCGGCCGGTCTGGCGCTGCTCACCGACACCCTGCGCGACGCGATGGCGGGGCGCTGCGCGGAGACCGTCGTCGCGGGCCTGGTCGACGTCGGGGCCGAACTGCACGCCCGCCGCGACGACCTGGCCCGCGCGGTCCGGCTGTTCGCGGCGTCGGACGCGCTGCGCGACGGCCGGCCCCGGCCGCTGCCGGAGCGCGACGAGTGCGCGGCGGTGGACACCCGCGCGCGGGTTGCCCTCGGCGACACCCGGTACGAGACCGAGCGCGCGACGGGCGCGGCGCTCACCCCCGACCAGCTCCTGGCCGACCTGGCGGGACCCACGGGCAACTGACCCGCCACGCCCCGCGCGGCCCCGGCCCGGCCAGCCGCAGTTGAAGCCTCCGGCCCGTCAGCCGCAGTCGATCCTCGGCTCTGCCCGTCAGCCGCAGCTGAATCGCGACTCCGTCCGTCAGCCGCAGCCGACCCTCGACTCCGTCCGTCAGCCGCAGCTGAACCGTGACTCCGCCCAGTCGGCGACCGCCACCGTGCCACCCGGCCCCTCCGGCTCCACCACGAGCCGGATCGTCCTGTGCCCGGCCAGGTTCACATGCACCGGGACCGCCGGGTCGTGGCCCCGGACCACCCGCGACTGCCAGGCGCGCGCCCCGTCGACGTAGACGGAGAACCGGACGGCGCCCAGACCCAGCGTCATGTCGTCGACACCGGCGAAGGCGTCGTACGCGGTGCAGGAGCGGTTCAGATCGATGGTGACCGAGGACCGGGAGTGCACCGAGACGCCGTGCGCGTACCGCTTGTCGGCGATCGACATGCCGTACCGCTGCCAGACCCAGCTGCTCTCGGCGAGCCGGATCTCCGGCTTGCTGCCGTCGCCCGCGACGCTGTAGTCGAGCGTGCTCAGCTGGTAGACGGCCGGGGCGGGCGGGGGAGTGGGCGTCGGGGTGGGCCTGGGCGGGGTGGGCTTCGGCGTCGGTTTCGGCGTGGGCCTGGGCTTCGGCTTCGGGGTCGGCTCGGGCGCCGGTTTCACCGACGGCTTGGGCTTCGGCTTCGGCGTCGGGGTGGGCGTCGGGGTGGGGGTCGGCTTCGGCTCGGGCGGGGTCGGCTTCGGTGTCGGCTTCTGCGGTGCCGGTGTGATCGGCTGCGAGACCGGCGGCTTCTCCTTCCGCGCCTCCGGCTCCTGCTTCGGCTCGCCGCCGGTCAGCGCGATGGCCAGCGCGGCGGCGGTCGCGGCCGCCACCACTCCGGCGGCGATCCCGGCCTTCGCGGGCGCGCCGAGCCCCTCCGACGCGGCGGCGCCTGCCGCGCCGCCCCCGGACGTACCGCCGCTCGCCGCGGCAGCCGCACCGGCGCCCGCCGCACTCGCCGCGCCACCGCCGATGAAGGCGGCCGCCTTCGCGTACCCGGCGGCGCCGAACCAGCCGATGACCGCGACCGGCACGACCCCCGGGATGCCGCTGGCGACTTCCTTGATCTGCCCGGCCGCGAGCCGGCACTTGGCGCACTCCTCCAGGTGCTTGCGCAGGCCCCGCTCGGCCCGCGTACGCAGGCTGCCGCGCGCGTACGCGCCGAGCCGGTCCGCGTACCGGGAGCACTCCTCGGACTCGGTGAGGGTGGCCGAGACGTGCGCCTGGAGATAGGCCTCCTTCAGGCCCTCGCGGGCGCGCTTGGCGAGCACCCGCGTGCCGTTGGCGTCCAGGCCGAACAGGGCGGCGACATCGCTGGGCGACTCGTCCTCGACCTCGGTGTGCCACAGCACGGCCTGCCAGCGCTCGGGCAGCGAGCGGAAGGCCTGCACGGCCATCGACTGCTCGGCCTCCTGCATGGCCCGTACGTCCGCGCCGAGTTCGAGCGTGTCGTCGTCCAGGGCCTCGGTCGAGCGGGCGGCCTGGTCGGCGAAGACGGCGAAGTCGTCGACCAGTTGCTCGCGCCTGGCCGACTTCGTCCATGACGCGGCGACCCGCCGCACGGTGGTCAGCAGATAGGCGCGGACCGCGTGCTCGGGCCCGCTGCCGCCGCGCACGGCCTGGAGCATGCGGGCGAAGACCTCGGCCGTCAGGTCGTCGGCGGTGTGACCGTCGCGGCAGCAGGTGCGGGCGTAGCGGCGCACGGCGGCGGCGTGCCGGCGGTACAGCTCCTCGTACGCGCCGTCGTCGCCCGCGCGCATCCGCTCGATCAGATCGGCGTCGGACGGCGGCCGGTCTCCGCTGTCGGCGGCGGGCGCCACCTCGCGCTGGGCCGGTACGGACGCCTCGGCGTCGGGCACGGGGGCCGGGGCGGGTCTGCCGGAGGTCCGGTCGGGGCCGCCCTGGCTCGGTACGTGCCGCGCGGTGAGGTCCTCCGCGCCCGTCCCCCCACCGCCGGGCCGCTGCTCGCCCTGCCCGTCAACGCTCATCGCGGAAGCCCCCGCCTGCCCACTCACGGCCGATCACCGGGAAAGCGTGCCACACGGGGAGCGCACGGCGGCCGCCTCTGCACGGCAACCACTCATCCGTGGAGATTTCCCGCACCGAAGCACATCCGTCACCCGGCCGGGGAGGTCACAACGGACCGATCACGCACATGAGTTGACCGCGGGCGACCGGTTCCGATCGCCCGCGGTCAGGCCGTCCCGGAGTGCGGAGCGCGGCCTCGGCCGGCCCGCGACGGGACGGGACGCGCTATGCGGGCCGCGACCGCAGCCCTTCGAGCAGGATGTCGAGCAGCCGGGCCGAGGCCGCCGCCTGCTGCGCGGCGTCCGGCAGTGACGGCGCCGCCGTCGCGATGACGAGCAGGACGTCCGACACGGTCACGTCCGTGCGGAGCTCACCGGCCTCCCGGGCCCGGTCCACGAGCCGCCCCACGACCTCGAGCAGCGCCGCGGCCCCCGAGTCGTCGGGGCCCAGGGCGTCCGCCACCGGGTCGCCCGGCGTCGCCCGCTGCTCCACGAGCCGCAGGTCGGGCACACCGCTGCGCTGTTCAGGAACCCGCGCCTCGTCCCGTACGGCATCGCGCGCGGGCTCGTCGGCCACGCTCACCCGCAGCACCTGCGGCGGCAGCAGCCGGCCCGCGCCGGAGGCGACCGAGGTCCGCAGGAAGCGCGAGAGCGCCGACCACGGCTCGTCCTCCTGACCGAGCGCCGTGCGGGCCTGGTCGGTCAGCCGGGAGGTCTCCTCCTCGGCTATCCGTCGCACCAGTACGTCCTTGCTGGGGAAGCGCCGGTAGACCGTGCCCACGCCGACGCGGGCGCGCCGCGCCACGTCCTCCATGGGTGCCCCGTACCCCAGCTCGCCGAAGACCTCGCGGGCCGCGCGCAGCACATGCTCCAGATTGCGCTGGGCATCCACCCGCAGCGGTGTCGAGCGCGAACTGTCGCCCGCCGCCCGTCCGTTGGCCCCACCCGAGGCGCCCGACGGCGCGACGGCTGACGCAGAGGTCCAATGAGTGTCCTGAATGTGCATATGTGTTCCCCCGGTAATGACGTCTCCCCCCGGAGACACTCCCCGCCATTGTCCGCCGGAGCGTGAGGAACAGACAGTGATTTCCGGGCCCGACCCTGCGGGCCCGTCAGTGCATCCCCCGACACCCCGACTGCACACGAACATAGTTGAGCCGGAGTCAATTCAGAAGGGGCAGGTTCCGCACGGAGCGCCCCCCGAACGGAGTACGCGCCGATTCCGCCCCGATTGCACCTCTCGCGCCCACCCCCGCACCCCGCGCTGACCTGCGGTTCTTCCCCGCACCCCGAGCGCGCGCCGGAACGATGGGGGCGCTTTCGGCCGCCTTTCACCGGCCACACAATTTGCCGGGGCTGTGGACAAAATCAAGGCTCCGATGCGTCATGGGACGGTGACGATGCCAAGGACGCCATCCCCGGAGCCGAAGCAAGAACCCGCCCGCATCCTGGTCGTCGGCGGCGGTTATGTCGGGATGTACACCGCCCTGCGCCTGCAGAAAAGGCTCAAACACGAACTGCGCGGCGGCACGGTGGAGATCGTCGTCGTCACCCCCGACCCGTACATGACCTACCAGCCGTTCCTGCCGGAGGCGGCGGCCGGATCCATCTCCCCGCGCCATGTGGTCGTCCCGCTGCGCCGGGTCCTCGGCCACTGCCGGGTGATCGTCGGCGAGGTCGTCTCCGTCGACCACGCCGGGCGCACGGCGATGTACACCACCCTCGCCAGCGACGAGGAGGGCACCGGCCCGGCCCCGCTGCGCTACGACGAACTGGTCCTGGCCCCCGGCTCGATCTCCCGCACCCTGCCGATCCCCGGCCTCGCCGACCACGGCATCGGCTTCAAGACGGTCGAGGAGGCCGTCGGCCTGCGCAACCACGTCGTCGAGCAGCTCGACATCGCCTCCTCCACCCGCGACCCGGCGGTCCGCGACGCCGCGCTGACCTTCGTCTTCGTCGGCGGCGGCTACGCGGGCGTGGAGGCGCTCGGCGAGCTGGAGGACATGGCCCGGTACGCGGCGAAGCACTACCACAACGTCAAACCCGAGGACCTGAGGTGGATCCTGGTCGAGGCCAGTGACCGGATCCTGCCGGAGGTCGGCCCGGAGATGGGGCAGTACACGATCCGCGAACTGCGCGGCCGGAACATCGACGTACGCCTGGAAACCCGCCTGGAGTCCTGCGAGAACCGGGTCGCGGTCCTCTCCGACGGCTCACGCCTTCCCACCCGTACGGTCGTGTGGACGGCCGGGGTGAAACCGAGCCCCCTGCTGGCCGCGACCGACCTGCCGCTGACCGACCGGGGCCGGCTCCGCTGCACCCCCGCCCTGGCCGTCGACGGCGCGCCGCACGCCTGGGGCGCCGGCGACGCCGCGGCGGTCCCGGACGTCACCGCGCCGGGCAAGGAGTGCGCGCCCAACGCCCAGCACGCGGTCCGCCAGGCCAGGACGCTCGCCGACAACATCACGGCGTCCCTGCGCGGCGCGCCGCTGACCGAATACCGGCACGCGTACGCGGGTTCCGTGGCCTCGCTCGGGCTGCACAAAGGTGTCGCACACGTCTACGGACGGAAGGTGAAGGGCTACCCTGCCTGGTTCATGCACCGCGTCTATCACCTCAGCAGGGTGCCCACCGCCAACCGGAAGGCTCGCGTCCTGACCGAATGGTCCCTTTCCGGCCTGTTCAAACGGGAGATCGTCTCCCTCGGCTCGCTGGAACGACCGCGCGCCGAGTTCGAACTGGCGGCCGGTGACGTCCCCCCTGAGAACCCTTCCGCTCCGCCCGCCGGAGGGCCGAAAGGCTCTCCCTGATCTCAGCCGCCCCTCGCACGACGTCCTGCTGACCGGAGCGCGGAACTCCCGCCCGCACACCGGCGTCTGACGTTTGTCAGTACGGTCGGCCAGACTGGTCCACGACCATGGGCGGGCCCGGTGCCCTCCCTCGACCCCACGAGGCTTTCCCCAAGTGAACTTCACGCGCTGGAGCGCCCGACTTCCCGGAACGCAGCGCCGCGCCGCAGCGCGGGCCGACCACGGCGTACCCCAGCGGGGCGACGGCGCGGTGCCGCCCGCCCGCGCCGAGCACCTTCCCGACGACGAACAGCCGTCCGCGCAGGGCCCCGAGGGCTCCGCGGGCGCCGAGAGCGCGGGCGGCGCGGGGGTGGACGGGCTGCCGGTCCGTGCCGTCCTCGACCGCATCCCGGGCCTCGTCGCCCTCGTGCACGGACCGGAGCACCGCGTCGCGTACGTCAACGACGCCTATGTCGCCGCCTTCGGCGACCGCCCGCCCGGCGCACCGGCCCGCGAGGCCCTGCCCGAACTGGACGAGCTGAGCCTGCTCCCGCTCCTCGACCAGGTCCTGCGCAGCGCCAAGCCCCGTACGGTCAAGTCCCGCAAGACCTCCGGCGGCCGCTCCTACACGGTGACCTGCACCCCGCTGGAGACCGCCGAGGGCCCCGGCGTCCTGGTCTTCGCGGCCGACGTCACCGACCACGCCGAGGCCGCCGAGCGCCTGCGCACCAGCGAGCGCCGCCAGCGCGAGACCGCGGTGACCCTCCAGCGCTCCCTGCTGCCCCAGGAGCTGGAGGAGCCCGACGACCTGCGCATCGCCGCCACCTACCAGCCCGGCGGCACCGAGGCCGCGGTCGGCGGCGACTGGTACGACGTCATCACCCTCGGCGGCGGCCGCACCGCGCTCGTCATCGGCGACGTGATGGGCCGCGGCGTGCGCGCGGCGGCGGTGATGGGCCAGCTCCGCACGGCCGTGCGGGCCTACGCGCGCCTGGACCTGCCGCCGCACGAGGTACTGCAACTCCTGGACGGGCTGGCTACGGAGATCGACCCGCAGCAGATCGCCACCTGCGTCTACGCCGTCCACGACCCGAACGAGGGCCGGCTCGTCTACGCGTCGGCGGGCCATCTCCCCATCCTCGTACGGGACGAGAACGGCACGATCCACCGCGGCGACGAGCCGACCGGCCCGCCGCTGGGCACCGGCGGCTGGCTGCACGCGTCCGGCTCGGTGCCGCTCGGCCCCGGCTCGACCGCGGTCCTCTACACCGACGGCCTGGTCGAGCGCAGGGACGAGGACATCGACGAGGGCGTGGCCGCGCTGGAGAACGCGCTGGCCGGCGCGACGGGCACCCCGCAGGTGATCTGCGACCGGCTGATCCGCGCCGCGGGCGTCACCGCCGACCACGACGACGACGTGGCGGTCCTGGTCCTCCAGCACCCGGCCCGCAAGGGCACCGACGGCGAGCTGTTCCGCAACGCCGCGCTCGAACTCCTCGGCGGCATCGAGGCCGCCCCGCGCGCGCGTGCCTTCGCGTCCGGCGTCCTGACCAGCTGGCGCTTCGCCCCCGACCTGCACGACCTGGGCGTCCTGGCGGCCAGCGAGCTCGTGGCGAACTCGCTCCAGCACGGCATCCCGCCGATGCGCCTGCGGCTGCGCCGCACCGACCGCCGCCTGATCGTCGAGGTCACCGACGGCGACGACCACCTCCCGCGCCGCCGTCGCGCGGAACCGGCGGACGAGACGGGCCGCGGCATCGCCATCGTCGCCACCATCGCCTCGAACTGGGGCTCGCGCCGCACACCGGGCGGCGGAAAGGCGGTGTGGTGCGAGTTCGTGCTGCCGGACAGACCGTAGGCGCGCCGCGAGCACCCTGGGCAAGGCGGCCCGGGGCTGCTATCAGCTCCGTATGACAGACGCAGCAGATGCCGCACCCGTCCCAGGTTTCCGTCCCACCGGCAGCGCCCCCGAGCGCTACGAGGACTACGTCGCCCCGCTGATGGCGCCCTTCGTCACCGCACTCGTGGACGCCGCCGCGCTGTGCCCCGGCGACACGGTCCTCGACCTGGCCTGCGGTACGGGGTTCACGGCCCGGCTCGCGGCGGCCCGGGTCGGCCCGGCGGGCCGCGTCCACGGCACCGACGTCAGCCCCGGGATGCTGCGGGTGGCGGTGGCGCACCGGCCGCACCTCTACCCCGACATCGAGTTCGCCGAGGCCCCGGCCGACCGGCTGCCGCACGAGGACGGCACGTTCGACGCGGTCCTGTGCCAGCAGGGAGCCCAGTTCTTCCCGGACCTGACGGCCGCGTGCGCGGAAGCGGCCCGGGTGACCGCGCCGGGCGGCCGGTTCGCCGCCACGACCTGGAGCCACCTGGACCGCTCCCCGTACTTCCTCGCCCAGCGCGAGACCCTCGCCGAACACGCGGGCGAACCGGCGGCGGCCGATTTCACCCGCGCCTTCGCCGTCACCGGCGACGTCCTCGGCGAGGCGCTGCGCCGGGCGGGCTTCCGCGAGGTGGAGTCCCGCCCGATCACGCTCGACGTGACGCTCCCGCCCCTCGCCGACTACGTGCCCGGCCACTTCTCGGCGCTCCCGTGGAGCGAGCTCGCCGCGCCGGACGCGCTGCGCGAGGCGGGCGACCGCTTCGCCGCCCGCTTCGCGGACCGGGCGGCGCCCGACGGCTCGGTGACGCTGCCCTTCACGGCGACGGTGACGACGGCGGTCCGCTGAGGCCCGCCCCGCTCAGGCGTCGGCCGCCGCCGGCTCCGGCTTGCTGACCATGACCACACGGGTCCCGGCGAGCGACGGCTGGTCCTGCAGCGGGGTGAGCCGCTTGCCGAGCCGCAGCGCGAGCACGGTGATGCCCAGCGAGAACAGCAGGAACGTCACGATGTACGGGCCGTGCAGCGCGGCGCCCATGGGCCCGCCGACGGCCGGCCCGACCGCGAGCGCGAGCTGCTTCACCAGCGCGAAGGCCGAGTTGTAGGAGCCGACCCGGCCCGCGGGGGCGAGGTCGGCGACCAGCGGCGCCACGGTCGGCGACAGCATCGCCTCACCGAGCCCGAAGAGCGCGTAGGTGGAGACGAACGCGGTGGTGGCGACGGCCTGGCTCGCGTGGCCCAGCCCCGCGTAGCCCGCGGCGATCCACGCGACGGCCCAGATGAGCCCGACACCGGCGATGACCCGCGACCGCTTGCGCCGCTCGACGAACTTCAGCACGGCGAACTGCGCGACGACGATCATCGCCGTGTTGGCGGCGAGCGCGATGCCGAGCGTGGACGCCGAGATCCCGGCGGCCTCGACGCCGTACGCGCTGAGTCCCGACTCGAACTGCCCGTAGCAGGCGAAGAACAGCACGAACCCGAGCCCGCACAGCTGCACCATCGCCCGGTGCCCGAGCAGCGTCCGCAGCCCGCCCTTGGCCGCGTCCTTCGGCGCGGCCTCACCGAGCACGGCGCCCTGCGGCATCCGCACGGTCCACACGATCGCGGCGAGCACCAGGAACATCACGGCCTCGATGGCGAACAGCCGCAGGAAGCTCTCCGGCCGGCTCTCGTCGACGATCTGACCGCCGATGAGCCCGCCGATGCCGAGCCCGAGGTTCTGCAGGAAGAACTGCGTGGCGAAGGACCGCGTCCGCGTCTCCGGCGTCGAGCACCACACGATCATGGTGGCGAGCGCCGGCTGCAGCACCGCGGTACCGGCGCCGAGGACGGCGGCGGCCGCGATGGCGGCGGCCTCCGTGCTCGCGAGCCCGAGCCCGAGCGCCCCGACGGCCGCGACCCCGGACGCCACGAGCAGTACGGGCATGGGGCCCCGTCGGTCGATGGCACGGCCGGTGAAGGGCAGGACGACCAGGGCCGCCATCGCGAACGCGGCGAGCACGATCCCCGCCGCACTGGCACCCAGATCCCGCACTTCCGCCACGTAGACGTAGAGGAACGGAACCGTGAAGCCCACGCCGAACGAACTCAGCGCGCTACCCACCTGCACACGCCGCATCGCGGCGCCCATCGCCCTGGTCACTTTCACCTGCCCTTTCACACAACGAAGAAGCCCCCAGGGGATGCGTCAGCACTCAACCCTGAAGACTTCGAAGCTAAAGTTAGAAGCTAAACAATACATCTCGAAGGACTTCAACGCCAACCGCCGCCGTGCCATACTTCGCCGCATGGCAGCCGAGCCGACCATCGAAGAACAGATCGCCGCGTACCAGCGGGAGTTCCAGGACCTCGACCCCCAGGTCGAGCAGATCGTCTCGGCGCTGGGCAGACTCAACCGCCGCATGAACGTCGCGTACGGCCGGCAGACCTCCGAGATCGGCATCAGCAACACCGAGTGGGAGGTCCTCAAGGCCCTGGTCCTCTCCGGAGCCCCCTACCGCCTGGGCCCCGGCGACCTGGCGAAGCGGCTCGGCCTCACGCCCGCCGCGATGACCCACCGCATCGACCGCATGGTCCAGGAGGGCCTGGTCACTCGGGACCGGGACGAGAACAACCGGGTCCGCGTCATCGTGGAGCTGACGACGGAGGGCCGCGGGAAGTGGCTCGACGCCATGCGGCTGGCCTCGGTCTTCGAGGAGGACCTCCTCCAGGACCTCTCCCCGGCGGAGCGCACGGCCCTCGGTGAGGTCCTGACCCGCCTCCTGCGCCGCGTCGAGCACGCCCAGCCGGACGCCGGCGGCCGGCTCAACGACCTCGACTGAGGAGACCTGGGCGGGGGTTGACACGACCTCGCCGGATCCGTAAAGTTCTTCGGGTTGCCGCGGAGCCGTAACGGTTCTCCGACAGCACCTCCAGCCGCTGAAGCGGCACTCAAACACCAGCACGATCTCCCAGAGCGGGATTGTTTTCGGCATGTCCGAATTCAATTCCAAATTGGGTTGCGAACGTCCCGATCACCTCGATTAGGAACTGCCGCAGGGATCCGCTAAAGTTTGAGACGTCGGAACGGCCCAACAGGCCGGGAAGACAAGCCCCCTGACTGGGAATCAGGCCCGAAAGGATCTGATAGAGTCGGACTCGCCGGAAAGCCGAAAGGCCGGAAAGCGAAGCAAGACCCCGAGGAAATCGGCCGGTGAAACGGTCTGATAGAGTCGGAAACGCAAGAACAAAAGAAACACCGAAGGGAAGCGCCCGGAGGAAAGCCCGAGAGGGTGAGTACAAAGGAAGCGTCCGTTCCTTGAGAACTCAACAGCGTGCCAAAAATCAACGCCAGATATGTTGATACCCCGTCTCTCTGAGACGAGGTTCCTTTGTAAAAACACAGCGAGGACGCTGTGAACCGGAAGATTATTCCTCTTCCGGTTCCGCTCTCGTGGTGTCACCCCGATTACGGGGAAACATTCACGGAGAGTTTGATCCTGGCTCAGGACGAACGCTGGCGGCGTGCTTAACACATGCAAGTCGAACGATGAAGCCCTTCGGGGTGGATTAGTGGCGAACGGGTGAGTAACACGTGGGCAATCTGCCCTTCACTCTGGGACAAGCCCTGGAAACGGGGTCTAATACCGGATACCACTCCTTCTCGCATGGGAAGGGGTTGAA
The DNA here is from genome assembly GCF_040529335.1 of Streptomyces sp. HUAS MG91. GTDB lineage: Bacteria > Actinomycetota > Actinomycetes > Streptomycetales > Streptomycetaceae > Streptomyces > Streptomyces tabacisoli. The sequence goes on from NZ_CP159534.1 coordinate 4,517,723, forward strand.
AGCTCCGGCGGTGAAGGATGAGCCCGCGGCCTATCAGCTTGTTGGTGAGGTAGTGGCTCACCAAGGCGACGACGGGTAGCCGGCCTGAGAGGGCGACCGGCCACACTGGGACTGAGACACGGCCCAGACTCCTACGGGAGGCAGCAGTGGGGAATATTGCACAATGGGCGAAAGCCTGATGCAGCGACGCCGCGTGAGGGATGACGGCCTTCGGGTTGTAAACCTCTTTCAGCAGGGAAGAAGCGAAAGTGACGGTACCTGCAGAAGAAGCGCCGGCTAACTACGTGCCAGCAGCCGCGGTAATACGTAGGGCGCAAGCGTTGTCCGGAATTATTGGGCGTAAAGAGCTCGTAGGCGGCTTGTCACGTCGGTTGTGAAAGCCCGGGGCTTAACCCCGGGTCTGCAGTCGATACGGGCAGGCTAGAGTGTGGTAGGGGAGATCGGAATTCCTGGTGTAGCGGTGAAATGCGCAGATATCAGGAGGAACACCGGTGGCGAAGGCGGATCTCTGGGCCATTACTGACGCTGAGGAGCGAAAGCGTGGGGAGCGAACAGGATTAGATACCCTGGTAGTCCACGCCGTAAACGGTGGGAACTAGGTGTTGGCGACATTCCACGTCGTCGGTGCCGCAGCTAACGCATTAAGTTCCCCGCCTGGGGAGTACGGCCGCAAGGCTAAAACTCAAAGGAATTGACGGGGGCCCGCACAAGCAGCGGAGCATGTGGCTTAATTCGACGCAACGCGAAGAACCTTACCAAGGCTTGACATACACCGGAAACGTCTGGAGACAGGCGCCCCCTTGTGGTCGGTGTACAGGTGGTGCATGGCTGTCGTCAGCTCGTGTCGTGAGATGTTGGGTTAAGTCCCGCAACGAGCGCAACCCTTGTTCTGTGTTGCCAGCATGCCCTTCGGGGTGATGGGGACTCACAGGAGACCGCCGGGGTCAACTCGGAGGAAGGTGGGGACGACGTCAAGTCATCATGCCCCTTATGTCTTGGGCTGCACACGTGCTACAATGGCCGATACAATGAGCTGCGATACCGCAAGGTGGAGCGAATCTCAAAAAGTCGGTCTCAGTTCGGATTGGGGTCTGCAACTCGACCCCATGAAGTTGGAGTTGCTAGTAATCGCAGATCAGCATTGCTGCGGTGAATACGTTCCCGGGCCTTGTACACACCGCCCGTCACGTCACGAAAGTCGGTAACACCCGAAGCCGGTGGCCCAACCCCTTGTGGGAGGGAGCTGTCGAAGGTGGGACTGGCGATTGGGACGAAGTCGTAACAAGGTAGCCGTACCGGAAGGTGCGGCTGGATCACCTCCTTTCTAAGGAGCATCTAGGCCGCCAAACGTTGTTTGGTGGTCCAGGGCCATTACGTCGGCAAACGTTCGACGGTGGTTGCTCATGGGTGGAACGTTGATTATTCGGCACGATCGGTTGTCTTTCACTAGTACTGCTTCGGCGTGGAACGTGAGGAGAGAACGGGTCGGGCCGGGCACGCTGTTGGGTATCTGAGGGTACGGATTTGATCCCGACCTCAATGCCGGCCCCGGTGAAGCGCCAAGGTTCTTGGTGTGTGACGGGTGGTTGGTCGTTGTTTGAGAACTGCACAGTGGACGCGAGCATCTGTGGCCAAGTTTTTAAGGGCGCACGGTGGATGCCTTGGCACCAGGAACCGATGAAGGACGTGGGAGGCCACGATAGTCCCCGGGGAGTCGTCAACCAGGCTTTGATCCGGGGGTTTCCGAATGGGGAAACCCGGCAGTCGTCATGGGCTGTCACCCGCTGCTGAACACATAGGCAGTGTGGAGGGAACGCGGGGAAGTGAAACATCTCAGTACCCGCAGGAAGAGAAAACAACCGTGATTCCGGGAGTAGTGGCGAGCGAAACTGGATGAGGCCAAACCTCAAGCGTGTGAGACCCGGCAGGGGTTGCGCTTGGGGGGTTGTGGGATCTCTCTTTCACAGTCTGCCGGCTGTGAGACGAGTCAGAAACCGTTGATGTAGGCGAAGGACATGCGAAAGGTCCGGCGTAGAGGGTAAGACCCCCGTAGTCGAAACATCAGCGGCTCGTTTGAGAGACACCCAAGTAGCACGGGGCCCGAGAAATCCCGTGTGAATCTGGCGGGACCACCCGTTAAGCCTAAATATTCCCTGGTGACCGATAGCGGATAGTACCGTGAGGGAATGGTGAAAAGTACCGCGGGAGCGGAGTGAAATAGTACCTGAAACCGTGTGCCTACAAGCCGTGGGAGCGTCGCGCAAGGAACTTGTTCCTTGCGTCGTGACTGCGTGCCTTTTGAAGAATGAGCCTGCGAGTTTGCGGTGTGTTGCGAGGTTAACCCGTGTGGGGAAGCCGTAGCGAAAGCGAGTCCGAATAGGGCGATTTAGTAGCGCGCTCAAGACCCGAAGCGGAGTGATCTAGCCATGGGCAGGTTGAAGCGGAGGTAAGACTTCGTGGAGGACCGAACCCACCAGGGTTGAAAACCTGGGGGATGACCTGTGGTTAGGGGTGAAAGGCCAATCAAACTCCGTGATAGCTGGTTCTCCCCGAAATGCATTTAGGTGCAGCGTCGTGTGTTTCTTGCCGGAGGTAGAGCACTGGATAGGCGATGGGCCCTACCGGGTTACTGACCTTAGCCAAACTCCGAATGCCGGTAAGTGAGAGCACGGCAGTGAGACTGTGGGGGATAAGCTCCATGGTCGAGAGGGAAACAGCCCAGAGCATCGACTAAGGCCCCTAAGCGTACGCTAAGTGGGAAAGGATGTGGAGTCGCAGAGACAACCAGGAGGTTGGCTTAGAAGCAGCCACCCTTGAAAGAGTGCGTAATAGCTCACTGGTCTAGTGATTCCGCGCCGACAATGTAGCGGGGCTCAAGCGTACCGCCGAAGTCGTGTCATTGCAGTAATAAGCCCCAACGGGTGCTGTGATGGGTAGGGGAGCGTCGTGTGCCGGGTGAAGCAGCGCCGGAAGGCAGTTGTGGACGGTTCACGAGTGAGAATGCAGGCATGAGTAGCGATACAAACGTGAGAAACGTTTGCGCCGATTGACTAAGGGTTCCTGGGTCAAGCTGATCTGCCCAGGGTAAGTCGGGACCTAAGGCGAGGCCGACAGGCGTAGTCGATGGATAACCGGTTGATATTCCGGTACCCGCTGTGAAGCGTCAAACATCGAATCCAGTGATGCTAAGGCCGTGAAACCGCCGTCCTCGTCTTTGACGTGGTTCGGAGTGGTGGAGCCGCCGGCCCAAGTTGGTAGTAGGTGAGTGATGGGGTGACGCAGGAAGGTAGTCCATCCCGGGCGGTGGTTGTCCCGGGGTAAGGGTGTAGGACGTGATCTAGGTAAATCCGGGTCACACATAGTCTGAGACCTGATGCCGAGCCGATTGTGGTGAAGTGGATGATCCTATGCTGTCGAGAAAAGCCTCTAGCGAGTTTCATGGCGGCCCGTACCCTAAACCGACTCAGGTGGTCAGGTAGAGAATACCGAGGCGTTCGGGTGAACTATGGTTAAGGAACTCGGCAAAATGCCCCCGTAACTTCGGGAGAAGGGGGGCCACACCTGGTGATCACTCTTGCAGTGTGAGCTGGGGGTGGCCGCAGAGACCAGCGAGAAGCGACTGTTTACTAAAAACACAGGTCCGTGCGAAGCCGTAAGGCGATGTATACGGACTGACGCCTGCCCGGTGCTGGAACGTTAAGGGGACCGGTTAGTGCACTTTCGGGTGTGCGAAGCTGAGAACTTAAGCGCCAGTAAACGGCGGTGGTAACTATAACCATCCTAAGGTAGCGAAATTCCTTGTCGGGTAAGTTCCGACCTGCACGAATGGCGTAACGACTTCTCGACTGTCTCAACCATAGGCCCGGTGAAATTGCACTACGAGTAAAGATGCTCGTTTCGCGCAGAAGGACGGAAAGACCCCGGGACCTTTACTACAGTTTGATATTGGTGTTCGGTTCGGCTTGTGTAGGATAGGTGGGAGACTTTGAACCAGCCACGCCAGTGGTTGGGGAGTCGTCGTTGAAATACCACTCTGGTCGTGCTGGATGTCTAACCTCGGTCCGTGATCCGGATCAGGGACAGTGTCTGATGGGTAGTTTAACTGGGGCGGTTGCCTCCCAAAGAGTAACGGAGGCGCCCAAAGGTTCCCTCAGCCTGGTTGGTAATCAGGTGTTGAGTGTAAGTGCACAAGGGAGCTTGACTGTGAGACCGACGGGTCGAGCAGGGACGAAAGTCGGGACTAGTGATCCGGCGGTGGCTTGTGGAAGCGCCGTCGCTCAACGGATAAAAGGTACCCCGGGGATAACAGGCTGATCTTCCCCAAGAGTCCATATCGACGGGATGGTTTGGCACCTCGATGTCGGCTCGTCGCATCCTGGGGCTGGAGTCGGTCCCAAGGGTTGGGCTGTTCGCCCATTAAAGCGGTACGCGAGCTGGGTTTAGAACGTCGTGAGACAGTTCGGTCCCTATCCTCTGTGCGCGTAGGAATATTGAGAAGGGCTGTCCCTAGTACGAGAGGACCGGGACGGACGAACCTCTGGTGTGCCAGTTGTCCTGCCAAGGGCATGGCTGGTTGGCTACGTTCGGGAGGGATAACCGCTGAAAGCATCTAAGCGGGAAGCCTGCTTCGAGATGAGTATTCCCACCCCCTTTGAGGGGTTAAGGCTCCCAGTAGACGACTGGGTTGATAGGCCGGATCTGGAAGCACCGTGAGGTGTGGAGGTGACCGGTACTAATAGGCCGAGGGCTTGTCCTCAGTTGCTCGCGTCCACTGTGTTGGTTCTGAAACCACGAACAACCGTCGTAGCCTTTTGGTCACGGCTCCGGTTGACAGTTTCATAGTGTTTCGGTGGTCATAGCGTGAGGGAAACGCCCGGTTACATTCCGAACCCGGAAGCTAAGCCTTACAGCGCCGATGGTACTGCAGGGGGGACCCTGTGGGAGAGTAGGACGCCGCCGAACAAATTTTGAGAAAACCCCCGTGCCATTCGGCACGGGGGTTTTCTGCGTTTACAGGGCGGAATTCAGGCGGGCCGCCTGGCGGGTCAGATGATTGCGTTCCGCCAGTGTCGGGGCTTGTTGTGCGGCCTTCGCGTAGAGGCGGGCGGCTGTGGTGAGGTCGCCGGCGCGTTCGTGGAAGTAGGCCGCCACCGCTGTGTGCCGGGGCAGGGAATCGTCCAGCTCCGCCAGCGCGGCCAGGCCCGCGTGGGGGCCGTCGGCCTCGCCCAGGGCCACCGCGCGGTTCAGGCGGACGACCGGGCTGTCCGTGAGGGCGGCGAGTTCGTCGTACCACTCGACGATCTGCACCCAGTCCGTCTCCTCGGCCGTGAAGGCGTCCGCGTGGAGGGCCGCGATGGCTGCCTGGGCCTGGAATTCGCCGAGGCGGTCGCGGGCCAGAGCCGTCTGGAGGATGCCGATGCCCTCCGCGATCATCGACGTGTCCCAGCGGGTGCGGTCCTGCTCGGCCAGCGGGACCAGGCTGCCGTCGTCCGTGGTGCGGGCCGGGCGCCGGGCGTGATGCAGCAGCATCAGCGCCAGCAGGCCCGCCACCTCCGGGTGGTCGATCGTGGACGCGAGCTGCCGGGTCAGGCGGATGGCCTCCGCGGCGAGGTCGACATCGCCGGAGTAGCCCTCGTTGAAGACCAGGTACAGGGTGCGCAGGACCGTCGACACATCGCCGGGGCTGTCGAAGCGGGCTGCTGAGACCGTGCGTTTCGCGCGGCTGATGCGTTGCGCCATCGTCGGTTCCGGGACCAGGTAGGCCCCGGCGATCTGGCGGGTCGTGAGGCCGCCCACCGCGCGCAGGGTGAGTGCTACCGCCGACGACGGTGTCAGGGAGGGGTGCGCGCAGAGGAAGTAGAGCTGGAGGGTGTCGTCGGTGGTGGGGGACGGGCCCGGAGGCGGTTCCTCGTCGACGCGGTCCTCCCGGCGGCGCCGTGCGGCGTCCGCGCGGGCCGCGTCGACGAAGCGGCGCCAGGCCACGGTGATCAGCCAGCCCCGGGGGTCCCGGGGCGGCTCGGTGGGCCAGGTGCGGACCGCCTCCACCAGGGCGTCCTGCACCGCGTCCTCGGCCGCCGCGAAATCTGCTCCGCGGCGGACGAGGACGGCCAGCACACCCGGGGTGAGAGCGCGCAGTCGCGCCTCGTCCAGTGCGTCCATGAGCGGGCTACTCCGTGATGGTGGGCGGGGCGTGCAGGAACGGGCGGAGCTCCAGCCACTCGTGGATCGGCTTCCCGCCCGCGCCCGGCGCCGCCGACAGCTCCCCGGCCAGCTCGACGGCACGCTCGTACGTGTCGACGTCGATGATCATCCAGCCGGCGATGAGGTCCTTGGTCTCGGCGAACGGGCCGTCGGTGACGGGCGGGCGGCCCTCACCGTCGTAGCGGACCCAGGCGCCCTCCGGGGCGAGGGCCTGGCCGTCGACGAACTCGCCGGACTTCTCCAGACGGGCCGCGAAGTCCTGCATGTACTGGATGTGGGCCGTGACCTCCTCGGGCGTCCACTGGTCCATGGGCGCGCAGTTCACGGGTTCCGGGGCGCCCCGGTAGTGCTTCAGGAGCAGATACTTGGCCATGACGGTCTCCTTGGTGCCGGTGCGGTTCGCTTGCGTTCATAGCAGGGACGGAGCCGGGCGCGGGTTCTCGACATCGGCGCGGAAATTCTTTTCTCCGGTGGTGTCCGGCGACTCTAGAGTGCCGCCATGGACTTCGTGGTGCGAGCGGTGCGGGCCGACGAATGGGCGGCCGTGAAGGAACTGCGGCTGGAGGCGCTGCGGGACGAGGCGGCACCGATCGCGTTCCTGGAGACGTACGAGGCGGCGCTCGGGAGGCCGGACTCGTTCTGGCGCGACCGGGCGGCCGGCGCCTCGCACGGCGGGGCGGCACGGCAGTTCGTGGCCGTCGCGGAGAGCGGGCGGTGGCTGGGGACCTTGGTCGCGCTGGTCGAGGAGGCCGGGACCGAGGACTTCTTCGGGCACGCCGTCGAGGAGCGGCAGGCGCAGCTCGTGGGCGTCTACGTGCGTCCCGAGGCCCGGGGCGGCCGGGTGACCTCCGAGCTGTTCTCGGCGGCGTGCGCGTGGGCGTACGGGCTGGAGGGGCTCGGGCGGGTGCGGCTCCACTTCCACCAGGACAACGCGCGGGCCGAGGGCTTCTACCGCAAGTTCGGCTTCGTACGCACCGGAAGGGCCGTCCCCCACCCTGACGACCCTTCCGAGGTCGAGTACGAGATGGTGCTCGACAGGCCCTAGGTCGTGTCCGCAAAGTCCCTCCTGCCCCGCGACGCCTGGCACGCGCTCTCGCCGCACCGGGCGTAAGGCCAAGTACGTCCAGTACGAGGCCTTGCACCCGGCACGCCGAGAGCACGCACCAGACGCCGCGAGGCCCGCCCTCCGGGCGGACGGAGGGACTTTGCGGACACGACCTAGCGGTACGGGCGTTCGGCGCGGGCCGTCCGCAGGGCGTGGGCCCACCAGTCGAGTTGGTCGAGCAGGACCTTCGCCGCGCCGGGGGCGCCCTCGGGGTCGTGAGCCGGGCCGTCCGCGGCGAAGTGGTCGGGGGTCACCTTGTGGAAGCTGACGCTGTCGCGGACCGTGACGCAGTGCAACTCGGCGAAGACCAGGCGGAGTTGTTCGACCGCGCGCAGGCCGCCGGCGACACCTCCGTACGAGACGAAGCCGACGGGCTTGGCCCGCCACTCCGTGTAGTGGAGGTCGATCAGGTGCTTCAGGTGGGCCGGGAAGCTGTGGTTGTACTCGGGCGTGATGATCACGTAGGCGTCGGCGTGCTGGATGCGGGCGGCCAGTTCGGCCTGTTCCGGGGTGCGTTCGTGGGACCAGGACGGGTGGATCTCCGGGAGGTTCAGGGTTGCCACGTCGATGATGTCGAAGTGGGTGGTGGGGGCGTGTTCGGTGGCCTGGGTCGTGAACCAGTCGGCCACCGTGGGGGCGATGCGGCCCTCTCGGAGTGAGCCGATGATGACGGCCACTCGGAGCGGGGGCTGGGGCTGGGGCTTTGGGGCGGTCACTTTTCTGTCTCCCTGGGGTCGGGTTCTCACGGGGTTGTCGTGGGGGTTGCTTCAGTGGTGCTCTGGGCCGAGGGCTGTGCCCACCCGTTCCGCCGTGCGGAACGCCTGCCCACAGCGGTGGAAGGGCGGGGGAGCAGGAGGTGGGTGGTCAGGGTCAGGGCTGTCATGAGTGCCGTTACCGACCAGAGCGCTGTGTGCCAGGCACTGGTGAGTTCTGTGGTGAGGAGGAGGGCGCCGAAGATCGTCAGGGTCAGGGCGCCGGTCGCGCCGCGGACCGTGTTGAGGAAGCCGGAGGCCATGCCGACCTCGGACGGGGGCACCAGCGACATGGCCTGGGCGTCGATGATGCCGATGGACAGGCCCTGACCGGCGCCGATCGTCAGCAGTGGGCCGGCCAGCGCGGGCACGGGGATGCCGGGGTGGAGCGTGGTCAGCCAGGCGTTGCCCGCCGCGATCAGCAGCAGGGACAGCACAAGGAGCCGGCGGGCCGGGACGCCGCGGTTGACCAGACGGGCGCCGAGCGGGGGCAGCACCAGGACCGGGACCGTCATCAGGAGCAGGGTCAGGCCGGCGGCGCCGGCCGAGGTGCCGTTCACACCCTGGAGGTACGTCGGCAGGAAGGTCAGCACGCCCGTGGTGCCCGCGCCGAGCGCGAAGGAGCCGACGGCCCAGCCGGCGAAGGCCGGGTTCCGGGCCAGCCGCGGATCCAGGATCGGGCGGCCGCGGCCGGAGCGGGCCAGCCCCTGTTCGACCCGTACGAAAGTGATCAGCAGGGCCGCGGCGGCCGCCGCGGGGAGCAGCGTCCACGGTGAGTTCCAGCCCGCCTTCGAGCCCTGGGTGACGGCGAACAGGGCCAGGGCGAAGCCCGCGATGAACGTGGCCGCGCCCGCCCGGTCGACCCGTGGCCGCGCCTCGGCGCGGGACTCGCCCAGCAGGCGGGTGCCGGTGAGGATGACGGCGCCCACGGCCGCGTACGACAGGAACGTGGCGCGCCAGCCGAGGGCGTCCACCAGCCAGCCCGAGAAGGTCGGGCCGAGGGCGAGGCCGAGGCCCGCCGTGGTGCCCAGTGAGGCGAAGACACGGGTGCGGGCCGGGCCCGTGAAGGTCGCCGCGAGGAGCGAACCGCCGCTCGCCATCACCCCGGCCGCGCCGATGCCGGACAGGATCCGGGCCGCGTCCAGGAGCAGGATGTGCTGGGCGGTGGCCGAGGCCAGGGTGCCCGCCGTGTAGAGCGCGGCGCCCGCCGTGAGGATCCGGCGGCGGCCGTACAGGTCGCCGAGCGAGCCGGCGACGAGCATGCACGCGGACGCGGCGAGGAAGTAGCCGACGACGACCCATTGCAGCGCCGCGCCGGACGCGTCCAGGGCGGTGCCGATGCGCGGGAGCGCCACCGTCGTGCCGGACATCGCCATCGGGAGGGTGAGCATGCCGAGGAGGACGACGAGGAGGGTCGGGACGGGGCGGCCGGCGCCGGATGTGCGGACCGCCCGGGATCGGGGTTCGGTTGCCATGACCGTAAAGTACAACCGTGGTTGTAGTAACTGCAACGGTCGTTGTACTTAGGACGGTCGGCCTAGGCCGGATACGGCCTAGGGTGGAGGTGAGCGGAGGAGCGGAGCATGGCGGAACAGGCGGCTGGAGTGCGCAGGGGCACGCTCGAGAAGCGGCGGGCGCTGCTGCGCGGCGCCCGTACCGTGTTCGGGCGCGAGGGCTACTCGCGGGCGGGTATCGACGAGATCGCCGCCGAGGCCGGAGTCTCC